>PMEV01000003.1 GCA_003154855.1 Bryobacterales bacterium | reverse complement strand
CCTACGCCGATGGCAAGTTCGTGCTGAGTCATTTCTCCGGCGGCCGTCCGGCGCGTCTGGAAGTAACGCAAGCCGCCGACGGCACGCTTGACCTGGTTCTGCGCGACGGCCACGCCGAAGTCGCGCCGGGAAACCGGTTGAAAGCCGTGCGCCCAGCCCAGGCGAGGGCCCAGGGACTTCCCGTGCCGTCGGATCCCACGCTGCACACGGGCGTCAAAGACCCGAATGAGCGCTTCCATTTCAGCTTCCCGGATCTCAACGGGCAGATTGTCTCTGACGGCGACGCACGCTTTCTGGGCAAAGTCGTTCTGGTGAACGTGACAGGAAGCTGGTGCCCAAACTGCCACGACGAGTCGCCATACCTGGCGGAGCTGTACCGCAAGTATCGCAAGCTGGGCCTGGAAATCGTTGCGCTGAATTTCGAAGAGGCGGAGCAACTGAAGGACCCGACCCGTCTGCGCGCTTACGTGAAGCGATACGGAATCGAGTACCCAGTGCTGCTTGGTGGCACGCAATCGGAAGTAAACGCCAAGCTGCCCCAAGCAGTCAACTTGAATTCCTGGCCGACCACATTCTTCCAGGACCGCAACGGCCACATTCGCAAGGTGCACGTGGGCTTCGCGGCCCCCGCCAGCGGAGAGTTCAACACGCTCCTGAAGGAAGAATTCACCACCGAGATCGAGCGTTTGCTGGCGGAGAAAGCAACCCCGCTGGCTTCGCAAAGTCAGAGCACAACGCGATAGCCGGATCAATCAGAGGAGAATCCATGAACGCAAACCGACGCACGTTTCTGCAAACTGTAGGTATCGGCGGAGCACTCGCTCGATACCGCCCGGCACTGGCGGCTACCCCGGGCGCTGGCACGGCTGGCTCGGGCGCCGCAACCGATTACCTGGAACCGGCGCGACAGGCGGCGGCGTGGATTCGATCCAGCGCCCTCAAACAATCCGCCGGCATTGCCTGGCCATCCGAACCCGATAAGCCGGAAACCGTTGGGCCGGGCATCTACAAAGGCAATGCCGGCACCTTGATTTTCTCTCTCGAGTTAGCGCGGGCTACCAAGGATGCGTCCTACAGTGAAGACGCCCAACGAGCCGCCGACTACGTGATCGACCACGCCGCCGGCATTAAGGGCAGCGGGTTCAGCCGCGATTTGGCGGGCGTGGCCTGGGCGATACTCGAAACGTGGAAAGCGACCGGAGAGACTCGCTATCGTGACGCGGCTCTATCGGTAACTGACACGCTGGCTAAACGCGCGCAGGCGGCCGGCGCCGGAGTCACATGGGGGCCGGCATTTGATGTCAGCGGCGGGGATGCGGGGATCATCTCGTATCTCCTCTACGCCGCCAAGACATTTGACCAGTACGACTGGCGCCAGTTAGCGCGTGACGCGGGCAAGCACCTGCGCGAGATTGCAGTGAAAGACCCGGAGGGCAATCTCTTCTGGCCAGGCGGGCTGGCCGCTGGAATCACAATTCCCAACTTCGCCCATGGCACCGCGGGCGTGGCCACCGTGCTGGCGCAACTGTATTCTCAGACGCGAGACCAGGAATTTCTCGATGCCGCCCTGTCGGGCGCAGCCCATCTCAAGAGCATCGCGCGCGCCGACCGCGACAGCTTCCTGATCCACCATCACGAACCAACCGGACTGGACCTTTTCTATCTGGGCCAGTGCAACGGACCGGCCGGATCGGCCAGGCTATTCTACGAACTCTACCGAAACACCAAGGATAGAGCTTGGCTCGACATCACCGAACGTGCCGCAGGGGCAATCCTGAAAAGCGGAATTCCCGAACAGCAGAGAGACTCGTATCCGCAGATACCGCTGCGCGTCGAGTACTCGGTCAAGCCGGGTCACTTGCCCGGTTTCTGGAATAACATCAGCCAATGCTGCGGAGCGGCTGGAATCGCCGACTTCCTTCTCGGCCTGCATCAGGCAACGGGAAAGGAACAGTACCTGGACTTTGCTCGCCGCGCGCTGGACAACGTAATCAATCGCGCTTTCGTTGACGACAAGGGTTACCGCTGGTATCAGTCCGAGTTTCGAGTCCAGCCATGGATCGTGGTCGCCCAGACCGGCTACATGCAGGGCGCCGCCGGCGTTGGCAGCGCGCTTCTGCACCTGCACACGGCGCTCGAGGGCAAATATCACGCCGTTCTGTTTCCGTACGATCCGTTCCCCCACGATGTGGCGCAGGAGAAAGCATGACGCCGCTGGTTCGGTACAATGGATCGAAAACAAATGATGCGCAAAGCACTCTTGACCGCAGCGGTCTTCCTGCTCGCCGTGAGCGCTTGGGCCCAGCAAAAGCAGGTCGTGACCACGCCGGATGCTCCTAAGGCCATCGGCCCATATTCGCAGGCGATCAAGGCCGGTGGTCTGGTGTTTACGGCGGGGCAGATTCCGCTCGACCCCAGTACCGGCCAAATCGTCGGAGTTGATGCCGCGGCCCAGGCGGACCGTGTCTTGAAGAACCTGCAAGCGGTCCTGCAAGCGGCCGGCACCGATCTTGAGCACGTGGTAAAGACGACGGTATTCCTAAAGAACATCTCCGACTTTGCCACAGTCAACGAGGTTTACGGCCGCTACTTCAGAGACAGCCCGCCAGCTCGGTCCACCGTGCAGGTAGCGAATCTCCCCAGGGAAGCCCTGGTTGAAATTGAGGCAATAGCGACGCTTCCCGGCAGTCATTAGGCCGCTGCGCGGGAAACCGCCGCCTCGTCGGAGGGCGGCGATGGACACGCATTTGGCGAAAGCGCTTAACTGAACTCGTTGTCCGCCCGGCGAAACCAAGTGCGCTCGGATTGCCTTTTGCGCTTCGGTCCTGTTCCCGAAATGGACCGATCTGCGAG
>PMEV01000044.1 GCA_003154855.1 Bryobacterales bacterium | reverse complement strand
CCAGAATGACGGAGCCCGGATCAGCGGGTCGAACGGCGTATTCTGCGAGGTGTGGTGGCGCGTCAAGGTCCCCGCCGGCCCCAACCGCGAATCCAGCGTCGGCTTCACCGATATCGCCCATGGCACTCTGCTGGGGGCCATCCGCTTCCCGGGCAAGGGAGCCGTGGGGGGGGAGGGCAAGTAGAACGCTCTAAAGCTCTTGGCTCGTTCTGCCGCTCTCTCCCCTAGCGCCGTCGAAGGAGGGCTTGAACACAAACAGGATGGCAGTTTTTTGTTTTTGGGGTTAAAGTATATGAGAGCGGAGCCGACGATGGATACCTTTACGCCGCAGCAGAGGAGCGAGATCATGCGGCGCGTTCGCAGCGAGGACACCAAGCCGGAAATGACGGTTCGCCGCTTGGTTCACCGTCGAGGGTTCCGTTATCGACTGCACGCCAAGGAGTTGCCTGGCCATCCCGATCTCGTTTTCCCGCGGACCAAGAAAATCGTCTTCGTCCACGGATGCTACTGGCACTCCCATGGCTGTCCGGCTTCCGCGCTCCCCGAAACTCATCGGGACTATTGGGAGGCCAAGCTGCGGCGCAACGCGGAGCGCGACAAGCTGACCCTGCGGGAGCTTCGGAAGGCAGGCTGGCATGTGCTTACGATCTGGGAATGCCAGACCAGAGACCGGGATCGGCTGGCGAGCCGCCTCGTCCGCTTTCTCGCGGAGAAGCGCGATGGATGAGCCGAGACTGACTTGGTACGAGTTCTTCGCCGGCGGAGGCATGGCCAGGCTCGGCCTGGGCGATCGCTGGAAGTGCGTGTTCGCCAATGAGTGGTGCGCGAAGAANNAAGGCGGCCTCTTATACCGCGCGGTTTGGCGTGGGAACGCCAAGGAAATGCAGGGAACTGAGGGTGGAGGATGTCGCCAAGCTGACGACGGCCGATCTGCCTGGTCGCGCGGATCTCGCGTGGGCGTCCTTCCCCTGCCAGGACCTATCGCTAGCAGGGGCGGGCGCGGGACTGAAGGGCGAGCGAAGCGGCGCGTTCAGGCCGTTCTGGGCCTTGATGCAGCAGTTGGTCTCCGAGGGGCGCGCGCCGAGGTTCATCGTGCTCGAAAACGTCGTGGGCACGCTCACTTCGCACGGCGGGCAGGATTTTGCCGCCATTCTACGCTCACTTGCCAACGGGGGATACCGCGCGGGCGCGCTNNTCGGATAGGTGTGCCTGTCCCCACGGGTGCGCTGTCGCCATGGCCGAACCCAGCTTGGCGCCCGAAGCCACTAATGAGAGCCTACGCCGCCTTGCCTGTCGATCTTCAGAGGAATTGGCAATGGTGGGAGTTGCCGGAACCCACGAAACCCATCGGGAGGCTTTCCGAACTGATTGAAGACGAGCCGGCCACCGTTAGGTGGCACAGCGACGCACAGACCAAGAAACTGGTCAATCTCATGTCCGACCTGAACCGGCAGAAGCTGCATGAGGCTCAAGCGTACCGCGAGCGGAGAATCGGGGCGGTGTACAAACGAACCCGGCCCGACCCATCAGGTCGGAAGACCCAGCGAGCGGAGGTCAGATTCGACGACGTTTCCGGGTGCCTTCGGACCCCCGCGGGAGGGTCAAGCCGACAGATCGTCCTCGTGGTGGAGGGCGGAAGCGTGCGCTCACGACTTCTCTCGCCAAGAGAAGCCGCCAGGTTGATGGGAGTGCCGGAGGATTACCCGATACCTCCAAACTATAACGAGGCATATCACCTGTTCGGAGATGGCCTCGCGGTGCCCGCAGTGGCATGGCTTAATGAGCGCCTGCTGCTTCCGCTCGCTGCCACGACGGCGGAAGAGAGAGCCGCCTGATGCCTCGGGTGCTTGCCATCAGGGACTTGGCGGTCATCCCTTGCAGCCTTAGAAACGAAACCCGAAATGCCATCCGCGACTTCGCCGCCGCCCTCAAGACGGCTGCTCCATCGGTCGGGACTCACGGACTCGATGACAAGAGGTTTTGGGACAGCGGCCTGTTCCACGGCGCCATCGAGCGGTTGCGCGGACAGCGGGCCGCTTCGATGGGGCCGAAGCGCGAGTTCCTCGCGGAGATTCTGAACCTTTTGAAAGACGCCGGCCGCATCAAGAACTGGGTGATCGCGGGTGGCAGTGATCGCCACGACTACGAGGTCGTGCTGCCTGACGACACCGTTACAGCGATCGAAGCCAAAGGTTGCCTGGACGGGAACAACACCAACATATTCCAGCGGCCCGCGAACGCCGACGAGTTCATCATTTGGTCCCTCTGCCAGAACTCGGGGGCCGACCCGCGGCACAATGCCTGGTCGGGCATCCACACCAGGTTAAGCGCGGAAATCATGCACAAACGGCAGCAGGTCGATGGTCTGGTCATTTGGGATATGGTCTGCGGGACCCTCGGGAGGATCTGCCCGAAGCTGGAGAGATCCCCCGAGAGAGCGACGGCGGTTGGACGGCGCAGCCTGCCGCCTCCATGCATCTACTTGTTCCCCCGAACGGTCCCGGACGCCCGTAACAACCCCAAACCGCGCTGCTGGCGGCTAGCTGACGTCAAGTTCTTGAAGATGCTTCACGAGACTTTCAAGGGGGATGCAGAGGATGTTACGGAGGTTCGCATCGAGGCCTGCATGCAGGGAGCATCCGTGCTCCGGACGACCCGTCTCGTAAGAGATGGGGTCGAGATCATTGCCTCACAACCGACTCGCCTGAAACGTGCCACTTAGCGTCAGAAACCACCTTTGAAGTCCTGCACGGCGGAACCGCGCCGCGCGACGCTGAGAGGGGGTGTCCGCTCCGTGCTTGATCGGTGCGACTTGTTAGGCGTCATGCCTCCATTTTCCCCCATCGACCGCCCACCGGAGCCAGCCTTCGAAGCGCTAAGCTGAAAAGAAGGAGCTCCACGGCGATGAAG
>PMEV01000115.1 GCA_003154855.1 Bryobacterales bacterium | reverse complement strand
CTACCGCCCCTTCGCCTGCGCAGGCGGCGGCGACCGCGAGGATGCCTTTGTCCTTGGTCGCCGTGCTGGTGGGGTTGTCGAATGCGGGCGAGCTCTGCGAACTCAGGCCCGTCGGCGCAAATCTCGCGAATTGTGCGAATTGCGGATACTGCGCAAAGAACTTCTGAACTGTTGCCGCCGCCAGCGCCAGCAGGGCGGCCTGCGCCAGCGAGGGAGGCGCAGGTACCGGCGCCTTGGCCCCAAGATCCCGGCCGACCCAGACATCCAATACGAATTGGCCGAGCGCATCGCGGTCGTCGGAGCGGAATTCCGCGCAAGTGCGGCGCAGGATCGGCCCAGGCTCCGGCGAAGCGAGCTTGTGGTTCTCGATCAGCAGGCGCTTCAGGATCGCCGGCGGCACTGCTTCGCCCGAATCGGTCCAATGCACTGGCGGCATCTGGTTGAAGGGGAACCAACCCAGCGCCGCCGGAATCCCTTTGGTGACGATAGCCGCGGATTCGAACAGCAGCCGGTCGCGGTCCACGACTGCCTCACACGGTGCGCCCAGCCGGTCGAGCGCGCTCATCATGGCCTGCCGCGCGTGCTCCTGTTTCTCGGCGTCCAGCGCCTTGCGAATGGCCGGAACCGCCGACGCCGTTCCGCGCTCCGCGAACCACAGCGCCACGCTGGCGCGCATGCCAGCCGAGCCCCCGCGCAGCGCCTTCCGCATCCGCGCTTCCAGGTCCGGCAGCTTCTCGAGGACCTGGCGGGCGTAGTCGCGTTCGGCGCTCGAGGCTGTGGCCAGCCGCCACAGGCCATCCACCAACGAGGGCGGGATCTCGGGAAGATGCTGCAACATGCGGTAGAAGCGAACTGTTGCTGTTCCATACGACGCCAGGGGCCGCTCTCTGAGCAGCCGCTCCAGAAGCGGAACGTGGTCCAGCAGGAATGGCCCGACCAGCGCCGAATCCCAGTCCAGGAAGCAGTCCGTGAACTCGTCCCGCATCGACCAGAGGATGCCCCGCTCGTCGACTCCCACGGCGTTGAGCACGCGGGCGAGCTGGCGCAGATCAAACGGGCGGCGCCGGCGCAAGCGCTGGAGCAGTTCGCCCGCGGGCCCAAGGAATACCGGGAATTCGGAGCGCTTGGCCAAGCCCTGAATTCCGCGGTTCAAGAGCAACAGGCGAACCACGTGGACGAGCTCGATGTCAGTCGAATCCACGAACTGTGCGCAGGAGGAGAACGCCACCTGGTCCGTGAGGCCCAGAAGAGGGCATGGCGCTTCCTCGAACGGCGGCGCTACCAGCGTTTCGAGCAGGAAAATCAGCCGCTCGACGCCGTCTACGCTCAGTTGCATGTCCGGCAGCCCCAGATCTACGCAGCGGCGGCTTTGGACCGCAGCCAACTGGCGAAATGCCTCACGCGCCGCCTCGGACAGCGGAACGTTCGTTTCGACGACGGCCGGCGGAAGCGCGAACGGACGTGGTTCGGCTCGGCCTGCGCAATCCAGAGCCTTTTCCAGAGCCTCGCGCGCCACCAGCGGCATGCGCTCCTTCTCGAACTGCCGCAGAAAGTCGCCCGCTTCCTGGACATAGAACTTGGCCAGCAACTGAAACGCGTGCGCACGCTGGGCAGTGTCGCCCTCGCGGGCGACGCGCTCCAGCTCCGCCCGTGCGGAACCCTTGATGCGGACCAGAAGAGACTCAGCGGCTTCTCGCACGGTTCTGGCGGGGCCGGTAGCGAACTCGATCAGCTCGGGCAGAAAAAGCTCGGGGTCGCACTCGCATTTCCGCATGAGTTCGAGCACATAAACCCGTTCGAGCGCCGGAGCCTTTGCGAACCAGGCTCGGATGAGTAGCGCGTACTGTGCCAGCAGTCGTCCGTATCCCGGGATAATGGACAGCGTATCGACATGGTGGCGCACCGCCCAATGCTGCGGGCCGGGCTTGACCTCCAGCGCGGCGCGGACCAGCAATTCTCCCGTCTGGCCGTCGCTGGCGAGCATCGCGACCAGATGCTCGCAGGTCAGAAGCGGCGGACGGTTCCGAGGCGGGTATCTGAAGTAGTTGTCCAGGAACCCGAGCCATGCCTCGAACCACAGAGCCTCTGGCCAGGTTCGGTCGCCGAGAACCAGAGATCGCCCCGGCATTGCCACCCACTGAATGCGCGCGAAGCGGACCAGCGCGCCGGGATCGCCCAACGCGACCAACCAGGCCAGTGCATCGTAGGTTTCCTCGTATCCCATCGTGGGAGCGTGCCCCCGCCCTATCGGTTGCCGCTGCCGGATCGTTTTGATCACCTCCGGATCCTCTCCGGAAAGAACAAACGCGACGGCACGGCGGGTCAGCGTTTCATCGCGGACCGTGCCGGCGAGAAGGCGTTCCAAAAGAGTGTCTGGCATGTTCCTCAGTCTCCGAGCGGCGCGAGCGCGCCTTCCACTATATCCAACCGGCGGGCCAGCGAGACGACGTAGTAGGCCCGCAGCAGTTCCAGCGCCGCCTCGTCGCGGGAGGCCCCGGTGGATTCCCGGCGGGCGCGAGTCAGCTTCGCGTCGAGACTCCGCAGGCGAGTGGCGCAAGCGTTCAAGAAGAGCGCGCCACAGCGGTCTGCGCAATCGGCGAACCCTTCGACGGCGGCGGCGATTCCGACCTCCGCGAGCTGTTCCATGGCGGAGAGCGCCTGGCCGATCAACTGAGCCGCAGCCGAGGGCAGGGCTCCGCGGATCTCCGGTTCGTCGGCGCTCCAATCCTCTGTCTCCGCCGGCACGCCCGGCGGTGCGGCGCCCTTGGACCGATCGGCCAGCGTTACGCCGAGCACGCGCCCGGACTCGATCAGGCTCACCGGCTCGACAGCCAGCACTCCGTCGACGATCCGAAGCAGGCCCAGCACCATCGCGCCCGGCGCAGGCTCGTATCGCTCGACCACGCCAATGGCGCCGCGGGTGTCTTCGCTGTAGGCGAGCATCAGCGGCAGCGCGCGGCCCTTCGCGTCCATCACGGAGCGCGTGAGACGCTGGCGCGATTCGTCGTACTCGGGCGGCAGCCAGCCTGCGGGACGCAATACCACGATCTCCCGCTGCTCGTCGAACTCGCCCAGGCCGCTCCCGAAAAGGGCGACAACGTGCCCCCGCAGATCCTGCCAGTCCTCGATCGCGGGCAGGCGCCCGGTGTCTGTCCTGCCGACCAGCGCCGCCGTTGTGGATGCCCGGCCGGAGAGGCGGCCGGCCGGCGATCGCCACGCGCCGGACAAACGGATCTGGCTGCGGCAGGCCTCGTACGGAGTGCAGCCGCCGGACCAGGGTCCGCCTCCGTGATAGGCGCGCAGGGGAGAGAAGCCGGGCGTTCCGGACGGGCGGGCGTCCGTCCAAGTGTTCCAGCGCCGCGTGGCCGCCTCCCAGAAGTAGAGAGTCAGCCCGGTGTAGCCGCTGCGAGTGCGCCACTGGCGCGCGCCAGCGCCGCAGAGTTCGCAATCTCCGACCTGAACGTACCGCGCTCGATGCCGTCCCACGTGCTCGGGCCTGGCCTGAGCGAGCGCGCAACGGAGCGCCTCGATCCGCGCCGCTTGTTCCAGCAGACCGGCGGCCGAGGCCTGGGCATCCCGCGTCACGTGCAGCGCGACCTCCGAGGCCAGCGCTGCCAGCAGGCGCTGGAGACGCGGCAGGTCCACTGCCTGCGCGGAGATCGAAAGGGTGCGCAGCCGCTCGACGGTGCTGGAAGAAAGCCGCGGAATCCCGAGGGCCACCAGTTCGCGCAGCAGCGTTCCCGCCGATGCAAGCACCTCCTCGCGCGTGCGCGCGGCTCCCGCCGAAGCCTGCAGCGCCGTCTCGTTGACTGGCGCGGTGAACCGGCCCTCTTGCGCCAGAAAGCCCAGCAGCGCCGCCACGCGGTGCTCGCAAGGCGGATCGGCGTGACAGGAGCAGAGCATGCCGTCCAACCCGGCGCCCCCCACCCAGCGGCAAACCACGCTTCGGGTGGGCATGGCAATGGCCAGTGTGCCGTTCCCGGCGGTCTCGATAGGCAGGCCGTCGCCGATGGCCTGCACGGCCGCGCGATAGAGAGCCTTCCCGGCCCACGCCTCGATGGTCTCCGCGGTGAGCGCCAGGATCTCCCGACGCGGCGACGGCCCGGACTCCGCCGCTGGCGCGCTCCCGCGCAAGAATATGAGCGCAGCGAGAATGTGGCGGCAAACGTTGGTAGCCGGGCAGTTGCACCGGCACTGCGCGGGTATGGGCGCCAGCGTCACCCTGTGCCCGCCGGTTTCGATGAAGGCGAGATCGCCCTCGACGAGCAAGCGAGGCGTCTCCGATTCAAGGTCCTTCCGCGCCCGCCGCACCAGCCCCTTGTTCGCCAACGTGGCCAGCGCCTCGTCATCCAGGCTCCGCGCGGTGGCGGCGAGTTGCGCTACTCCAGGATGCCGCCAATCCATTCCGCCAGCCTCCGCGGCGTCACCGCCGCCACCTCCGCGCCCGCCTCCACGCAACTTTCCGCGAGTTCCTTGTTGTACGCCGGTTGGGCATCGCTGCCCAGCGCCGCCAGCCCGATCACCCGCACGCCGCCCGCGCGCAGCCGGCGGATGGCGTTCTCCATCCCGCCCGGCGCGCCGCCCTCGTAGAAGTCCGTAACCAGCACCAGAATGGTTCGCGTCGGCGAGGTCGCCAGCGTCTCGCAATAGCAGAGCGCCCGGTGAATGTCCGTGCCGCCGCCGAGTTGCACGGACATCAGCAATTCCGCGGGGTCTCCGACTTCCTCGCTCAAATCCACCACGGCCGTATCGAACGCCACCAGGCTGCTGCGCACCGATGGCAGGCTGTGGAAGATCCCCGCCATCACGGCGCTATGGATCACCGAATCGACCATAGATCCGCTGGTGTCGACGCACATGATGATGTGCCACGGCGAGGTGCGCCGCACCCGCGAGAAGAAGTGCAACTGCTCGAGCACCAGCGTGCCGCGCGCGGCGTCGTAGTTCTTGAGATTGGCGCGGATGGTGCGTTGCCAGTCCAGATTGCGGTAGATCCTGTTGCGGCTGCGCCGGACCTTGCTCAAGCGGCCCCACAATACCTGCCGCACCTCGCGTCCGAGCTTCTTGCGCAGATCCTCGACGATCTCGCGGATCAGGCGCCGCGCGAGTTCCAGAACTTCGCCCTGCAGCATGCCCCGGAAGGTCAGCAGCGTCTTTAGCAGTTCATAGCTGGGCTGCATTTGCTCGAGAACGCGCTTGTCGGTAACCAGCTCCTGCATCTGGTACCGCTCGAGAGCGTGGCGCTGTATGACCTCGCAGGTCTCCGCCGGGAACAGGTCCCGTACCGCGCGAATCCACTCCGGGACTTCGAAGACGCTGGCCTCGTCGCCGCCGAACCGGGGAGCGCCCTGGTCGCGCACGCTACGGCCCCGGTATTCGCGGCCATAGAGGTAGCCGAGCGCGCGATCCATGGCGTCGTAATCTTGGACGCCGCCGCAGGAGAGTCGATTCTGGGCGAACCGGCCCAGCACCAGGCGCCAGCGGGCTTCCACGAGTTGGAGATCAGGCGAGCCAGTCATCGAGTCCATCGCTCCGCAGCGATTTTTCCACCTGGCGGTCCACGGCGAATGCCCGCAGAGCGTCCCGTTCGCTTACCTGCCGCATTACCGGAGCGCGCAGCCCGGAGATGCCGAGCAATTCCGCGACGCCTTGCGCCACCCGGTCGCACTCGCGCGGCGCCAGGTCGGCGAGCGCCAGCCGGAGATGCGGCACAACTTTGATGAAACGCTCTTCGGGGAGCGAGCCGGTGCTTTGGTGAAGGCTTCGGAGACACTCCGGAACCGCCCAAAGAACGCTGCGCGCCATGCGCAGCAAACCATAGAGAAACCGTGCGCCACGCTCCGGATCGCCCTGCAATTGGCCGCCCAGACGCGCCCCCAGGTCGTCACCCGGCAGCCGTCCGTCGAGATAGAGCAGCCCCGCGGCCCCACCCTGCAACGCCGAGGAAGACGCGTCTTGGGCGTCCGCGACTTCGAACAGCCGCCCGGCCCGCAGGTCCGCCAGCAGCGGCGTATCCCCCAGCGTCTCCACAGCCTGGCGCAGCGTATTGAGGGCCTCCAGCGTGGCTTTCTCCTCTTCCTCCGGTGTATGGCGCAGCTCCGGGATCAGGAAGCAGGCCCGGTAATACGCGGCCAGCGCCAGATCGTCGATTCCCTTTAAGTGATGCGCTTCGAGCGGCTCCCGGGCATGCTGGAGCACGATCAGTCGCTCCATCGCCCGGGCCACGCTCAGGAACGATGGATCCTGGGCAATCACCGGCGCCGTCCGCGCCAGCAGTTCGGCGCTTCTGCGATGCAGCCCCATCACGCACGCCGACATCACCAGAGCCACGGCGGCATCCGAGCGGCCCGAGCCGGCCTGGCTCGCCGTTTCCTCGAAGCGCTCCACAAGCCGCGCCGCGGCGGCCTCCTCGATCGTCGAGCCATAGAGCCCGAGTTGAATCAGCGCCGATTCCGTATCGGGCGTCCAGCGGTATTGCCAGACCTCCTGAATCCGTTCCAAATCGCGGGCCCCCACGAAGTCCGGACCCCTTTGACATTGGGCGAACGGCACGTCGAGGAACCGCAGGCGGTGAAAGAAACGGCTTGCTGCGCGGTGCTTTTCCTCGCGGTACAGATCCAGCGTCAGAGTGGACGCCTCGGGCCGGTCCAGGCGTATGCGCAGCAGCGCCGCCGTGCGGCGGAAATCGTGAACGATGGGCGGAAGGCCCGCTTCGGGAGGCGTCTGACCGATTCGATTCCCGGCCAGAGCCTTGCGTGCGATCGCCAGCACCGGCACGCCCTCCGCATCCGCGGCGCCCTTCACAAAAACGGACCGCACGCCGTCGAGCAGGTCTTCCCGGGAAGGGCGGCGGTGGCCGCGCAGCTTTGCCAGACGCAGCACGTGCTCCCAAGCGGCGATTGCATCGGCGGTGGAAACGGACTTGAGGCGCTCGCGGCACTGGCCTGCGATCTCCACCACCAGCTCGAGCGCCGGCCGCTGTTCCCAGTCGCGCTGGTAGAACTCGGGTCCGGGCATTCCGCTCGAGTACCCGTTCAGGCGATCGAGCTGTTCGAAGCCGTACCGCATCAGCGTGACCTGCGCGTCTTCGGGGGCGACTTCGAGCGGCGGTGTGTCCGCCGGCGCCGTGGCGGGCAGAGCCACGGAATGGAATCCGCCGGTGAGCACCAGAACCCTGCCGCGCTCCTCGGCTACCGCCGCGGCCATGGCGCGTTCGCGCTCCAGCGAACCATCCTGGGCAATCTCGCTCTCGGCGGTGCTCATTCGGACCATTCTGCAATAGGCTAGAACGCCGCCGAAGAAATCCTCCGCCGCCTTCTCGCGGTAGTCGAGTTCGAACAAGTGGTCCCACAGGTCGTCGCCGTCGCGCGCGCCCGTACGCTCGCAGGCGGCGCGTATGAACGCTCCATGCGCGAAGAACGGCTCGCGCAGTAGGGACGGCGGCGTCGGATCCGGCCGCTGTCCCGTCGCGGCCGCCACCTCCGGCAAAGACAGATCGATGAATTGCGCGCGGCAACCCACGGCCGCGGCCGCACGAATGGCGGCCAGTTCGGGAGAGTAGTCGCACATGGGATACCATGCGGCGTGACGGCTGGCCGGCTCTTCCGTGCGGTCGATGTAGGTGAGGTAGAGCGCCACCGGAGTCCGGGTTGCCGGATGGGTCAGCAGGGGAAGCAGGGCATTCGCATTGCGCGGGCCTTCGATGAGCACGGCATCCGGGCGCAGTTGGCGCATCAGGCGGTCGGCGTGCCAGGCGCACGCGGGACTGTGGTGGCGCACCGGCAGGTAGACGACGCGGCAGTCGAGGTCGATGGGAGCGGCGCTTAGCGCAAGTACTTCCGCGCTTTCCACAGAGCTGCCCATGGGCCTCCCAGTTTCTGGCCGCGTTCCCGTACCACCACGTCGAAGTACTGCTTCAGCTTGCCAAGATCGTCCACGTTGTCCTTCAGCACGGCGGTCGAGATGTGGCGCCCGATAAAGTCGGCGGTGAGCTTCTTCTTCCCGTAATAGAACGCGTCGAGGCCCGCCGCCATGGCCACCGATACGGCTTCCGCGGTGGACATCACCGCCGACGGGCGTTCCACCGGCACGGCGTCCGAGGTCCTGCCTGTGCGCAGATCCTGAAATACGGCGACCAGGGTCTCGATGGCGCCCGCCTCCGGCTCGGCTGGCGCGGCGGAATCGGCGAGCAGGCGCCGGCACTCGCGGGCCACCAGCTCGACTTCCATAGCGAAATCCTGAATCGGATGCACCGTTTCGAAGTTGAAGCGGCGCTTCAGCGCGCTCGACATCTCATGCACGCCGCGGTCGCGCGTGTTGGCGGTAGCGATCACGTTGAAGCCCGGCTTGGCCAGCAGAACGCGGTCGCCGGTGCGCAGCTCCGGCACCATCAGCAGCTTCTCGGAGAGCACGCTGACCAGCGTGTCCTGTATCTCGGGAGGACAGCGGGTGATCTCTTCGAAGCGAACGATAACGCCCTGGTCCATTCCGATGTAGAGCGGCGCGGGAACCAACGCCTCGAGCGACGGCCCTTTGGCGAGCAGCAGCGCGTAATTCCACGAGTACTTGATCTGGTCGTCGGTAGTGCCCGCGCTGCCTTGAATGGTATTCGTCGAGCAGCCCGAGATGGCGGCCGCCAGCAGCTCCGAAAGCATCGATTTCGCGGTGCCCGGCTCGCCGGTCAGCAGCAGGCCGCGGTTGCCCGCCAGACCCACGATCGCGCGCTCTACAAGAATGTCGTCGCCGTAGAACTTCCGCGGCACATTGAGCTTCGGGTCGCCGCACACGAACCCGCGAACGGCCTGCGGCGACAGGCGCCAGCCCGGCGGCCGCTCACTCGTGTCGTGAGTAGCGAGTGCCTGGAGTTCGGCGGAATAGACCTCCTCGGCCGGCGGACGAATCGCGCGCTGATTCATAACGTTCTAACGATTCTATCGCCGAGAGCGATACTTCGGGGCCGCGCTCGAGCTAGGACTGGCGCTCTCCCACCCCGACGAGGCCGCTCGTTACGCACTTCCTCATGATGTTGCGGAAGCGGGTGCGGCTGATCTGGTGATCGGCCAGCAACCGGCCGTTGTAAATCAGAGCAAAGATCGCGTAGGGGGTTGGCGCATTCTGGGCATCGCTCCACGACTCGAGATCGACCACCGTGGGCCTGACCCCGTACTCATTCTCCGCCGTCTCGGCGATTTCAGCCGCGAATTTCGCGATGTGCGGACACTGGCTTGACCGGATGATGGTCAGGCCCTGGCCGTACTGCTCGAGTTTCCGATCCCAGCCTTTCTTGAAGGCCGGGTTTGCGCCGCCACGCTCGAACTTACGAACAAGCAACTGGTAGTCCGGCGGCGCGGTATCGACGGCTTCGAATCCGTTTGCCAGGAACAACCGCCGATCGGCCAGCCAGGGCCCCTCCCGGACCATCGCGGCGGCGCCGCGCATGCCCGCCTTTCTCGCATCCTCCAGGCAGCCTTCCACCAGGATGCTCCCCCAGCCCTTTCGCTGATGGCGCTTGGAGAAAACCCACACGCAGTGAATCAACATGAAGCCGGCGGCTTCTACGCCACGCCACGCGAACTCGCCCGGAAGATACTCAATATAGCCGCTCGGTTGTCCGTCCGGGGCCACAAGCATCTTAGCCCGCACACCGAACTTGGCGTTGGCTTGCAGCCAGGCGCGCTTCTGCTGGCGCCCGGGATGAGTGGGGCTCTTGATCCCGCAGCAGGGCAGTGTGTCGAAGTTCGCCGCATCCACATCCATCAAGCGAGGCTTGCGTATCAAAAGACACCGGCCCTTGTTTTTGTCACCTTCATTGTACTCGTCTGCGCCCGCATGCGCCCTTGTCTTGAAAGCCCCCGTCCGGTTATCATACTCGCGAGCCGGGAACCCCGGGCGTCCATTTCACGCCCAGCCGGAGCACCCGGTTTCGGAAGGCACAACCTGCGCCAGATCGATAGGAGATGATCTTGAAACTCCGAGCTTTGTTCTGCTTTTCTCTCGCATGCTCTCTCGTCCTCGCCACGGCTGGGGGCCAGGACGGATCGGAAATCCCTCACCTGCGGAGGCAGGGGACCGCTACCCAACTGATCGTGGACGGCCAGCCATTCCTGGCGCTGGCGGGAGAACTGGGCAACAACAGCGCCACCAGCCTCGAATACATGCAGCCGGTATGGCCCAAGCTCATTCGCTCCAAGCTCAACACCGTTCTGGCGGCCGTTTCCTGGGCCCAGATCGAACCGCAGGAAGGGAAGTTCGACTTC
>PMEV01000009.1 GCA_003154855.1 Bryobacterales bacterium | reverse complement strand
TCCGGGCAAGGCCCGCCTCCCGTTCCACAGCGCGCTGTGGCAAGCCGACGGAACCAAGGTCCAGCGGTATGCACCGATGGATTTCATCGGCCGGTACCTTGCGGACGGATTCTTCGACTACGGCATCGCCGACGAAGTGCACGAACTGAAGGGCGACACGGCCCAAGGCAACGCCTTGGGGACGCTGGCGCGCTGCGCCGACCGCATCGCCATCCTGAGGGGCACGTTGCTGGGCGGGTACGCCGACGAGCTGTTCAACATCCTGTTCCGGCTTGACGCGCGCAAGATGCTGGCCGAGGGTTTCGAGGCTGGAGACGCTGGATTGCGGGCCTTCTCGGAAGCCTACGGTGTGCTCGAAAAGGTCACCGTGATCCAGCCGGAAGACAACGCCTGCTCGGAAGCGCGGGTGACCAAGCGGGTGCGCCGGCGGCCCGGCGCATCGCCGCTGTTGTTCGGCCGGTTCCTCATGGACATGGGCGCTTTCGTATCCCTTGAAGACATCTCGGATGCGGACCCGCCGTATGAGGAGGAAGTGATCTCGGTCGAGATGGACTCCGAACTGCGAGCGGCGTACGAGGGGCTCGAGAAGGACATCAAGGAGGCGCTCCAGGCACACAAGGGAAACCAGTCGGTGATCAGCGCGGGGATGAACGCTCTGCTCTTGTACCCGGACCGTCCCTTCCGCCTCGGGGATCTGATCGGGCACACGTACGACGAAGCAACCGGCAGGCGCGAGCCATTTCTGATCTCGTCGCCGCCCGACCTGGATGAGGAGGTCGTCTACGCCAAGGAGCGCCGGCTGTTCGCGGAGATCAAGGCAGAGCTGGCGCAGGGGCGGCGTTGCCAGGTCTACGCCGTTTACACGCAGAAACGCGACGTCACCCACCGCTGGAGGGACCTTCTGGCGCGGGAAGGCATCCGCGTGGAGTTACTGACAACGGAGGTGCCGCCGGAGGCGCGCGAAGCCTGGTATGAGCGCCAGTTGCGGAATGGGATGCAGGTTTGTATTTGCCACCCCAAACTGGTTCAAACGGGTCTTGATTATGTGGAATATGGAGTGGGGGCGAGGATTGTTCTTTTTGAAACCAGTTTTCAGGTTACGGCTTTGGCTAGCCTTCGGGTTCTGTGGATCACCGCTGCCTCGCGGATTACGTGCCAGCCATTCCGAGCCCGAGCGGCACTGAGAACCAGCGGGGCCACCTCTTCAATATGGCCCCGTGGAAATGAGAAGGCCCCCTCAAGCATTTCCTCAGCGAACGAAAGCCGCGACTTGAGCTCGCCGTGGAGAACCACCCGCGAATATGCCTCGCAGTCGATCGCGAACAGCTCGCGATGGGAAAACTCGACATCTCNNGCGAGGTGCAACAGGGTCCGCCGGGCGGTTTTCGCCGCCCGAGTATAGGCCTCGTCTTCCTTGAATTGGGCAAGAGTGAAACGACCGGAGCCCGCCCCGTCCCAGGTCTCCTCCCCGATGCGCAGAAATCGTTCGATGAGTGGCGCCGATAGGCTGTCTNNGTGGTCGAATGCACCGATTGACCGCGGTGAATTCGTCGTGTGTCACACTTTTGAACTTCTTCGCGGTCTTCCGCAAATCACGATTGCGCTTCGGTGGCCGAGCCCAATTCGCTCTCCAGCTCCTCGACCGTTGGCAGGCTGCCCTGCAGCTTCTCGGGAAGGCCTTCCGCTAATCGGTATTCGGCAATGCCAATCGGCTTACTGTAATCTTCGAGCGCATACTCGGCAATCACCTGGTTCTTGGTTTTGCAGAGGATAAGGCCGATGCTGGGCTGGTCATCGGGATGGCGCAACAGGTTGTTGACCGCCGAGAGGTAGAAATTCATCTTGCCGGCGAACTCGGGCTGGAAAGAAACGGTCTTGAGATCGATCACCACGTAACAGCGCAACCTGAGGTGATAGAAGAGCAGATCGATGCGGANNCCTGACTGCCGACGAAGGCGAACCCGACTCCCAGCTCGAGCAGAAACGTTCGCAAATGCTCCAGCAAGCCGCGCTCCAGGTCGCGCTCGTGAGCTTCTTCTCCCAGCATCAGAAAATCGAAGTTGTAGGGATCTTTGGTGACCTCCTGCGCAAGATCGGACTGAGGCGACGGGAGGGCGCGATCGAAGTTGGTGATGGCTTTCCCCTGGCGGCGGTGGAGAGCGCTCTCGATCTGGTGGACCAAAACCGCTCGGCTCCAGCCGTGATGGATAGCGGCTCGAGCGTACCAGGTGCGCTCGTCGAGGTCGGCAACCTTGTCGAGCAGGACGCAGTTGTGGAACCACGGCAATTGTGCAGCAACCTGCTGCACAAACTCCTCATCGGGCCAGACCTCGGCGAAACGGCGCATATACTTGAGGTTGCGAACCGAGAAACCCCTCATGTCTGGAAACTCGCGCTTCAGGTCGGCAGCCAGGCGATCGATGACCTTAGCGCCCCAACTTTCCCTTTGCTGCCGATCGAGGATGTCGCGGCCGATCTGCCAATAAAGGAGGACCAGTTCGCGGTTGACCGCAACCGAGGCGCGTAAGTGGGCCGCCTGAATACGGCTCTTCAGATCTGCGAGGAATTGTGCGTAGCTGTCGGGCGCGAGCGGCTCCATGATTGGTTCTTTTCTATTATCGTTGATGTCAGTCGCACGGTCTAGCCGTCGGCAGTCCGCCCGAGCGGCGAATCCGGCCTGTCGGATCCGAGCCGGCACGTTCGCGGGCGAACCCGGCGAAATGCTTGCCGCGAGAATAGGCCGCCAGATCAGAAGTAGCCCGGAATGCAGAGGCAGCGAATCTGATCTGAGCCGAGTTGGTCGGGTTGGCTGCCAGCGANNGATCTCGACTATCCTGGTGGCGATCTTCGCGACCAGACGTTGGCCGATTGCTGTGCCTGCGCTCCGGCCGGCTTTGTCGCCGTCCATCAGGAGCACGGCTTGGTGGAAGTGACCGGCCAAAAGGTCCTCCTGCCGCGCGGAAAGCGTGCAACCCATCAGGGCGACCACGCATCCAATTCCGGCCTGATGGACCTTGACGCAATCAAAGAAACCCTCCACCACAACGACCGTCCTGCCATGGGCAGCGGCCCGGTGGAGGTTGAAGAGCACCAGGGACTTTCGGAACCGGGCCGGGAAACGATACTTGGGTCCGGCCTCGTCGACCGATCTGCCGGCATAGGCGACCAGGAACCCGTTCTCGTCGTGGATTGGGATCACCACACGTCCCCCCATTGATCCCTCGCCGCGGTTATACCCGATCCCGAAATGGCGCGCAGTGTCNNGGACTCGGGTCTCGGTCGCCGCCCTCGTTCGGTTGGAGCCGGCGCGCGGCTGGCAACACGTCGGGCGCCGGCAGCGTGAACCAGGCCTGCAGCTTCAACGCGGCCTCTCTGACCGAGCACCTCTCCATGGCTGCGACGAAATCCAGGACATTGCCGCCGACCTGCCCACCACGTGCGCCCACACACGAATCGGAGTGGCAGACCCACGCATTCTTCTCGGTGTTCACCATGAAGCTCACCCGGCTGCGCGCCGAGGAGTGGGTCGGCAGCGGGCAGCGTCCGCGAAGACAGCCGCCGCCCACGGGTTGAAGCAGGACGCCGTAGTTGGCCAGCGCCATCTCCATCGAGACCGCGGCCTTCACGGCCCGGTAGTCGACCCAGCCTCGTTTCATTCCGAAACCTTATGAGGCTCGGAGTTGGCGATCTGAACCAGTCCGGGCTCCCGCAGTTGGCGAGGCGTGGGTCCGGCTGGCGTCGCTACGTCAGCCAGTTGGCCAAGCAGTTTCTCGAGCGCGGCGAGCCCATCATCCACCGCCGCCAGTTCCGCCTCGCTGAGCGGGATTTCCTGCCGCATACGTAGCAGGTTCTCTTTGCCCTCCAGCAACTGAGCGCGGCTGGAGCCTTTCGCGACATAGAACCCGCACTTGGCACACGCCATGCGATGCGGGCACTGGTCGAAGAAATCGTATGTGCAATAGCCGTGGCCTAGATCGTAGAACTTCCACGGCTCCGCGGCCGCCTTTCCGTTCACGACAACGTCCCGGTCGATGAGGACCTCAATCGCCCGGACGTTGCGCGCGAAGTAGCCCGCGTC
>PMEV01000363.1 GCA_003154855.1 Bryobacterales bacterium | reverse complement strand
CGGCCTTGGAGGTCCAGACGACCGCCCGGGGCGAATACCTGTGCTACCGCAAGAAGTCCGCGGGGCGGGAGACCTTGCAGATACTGGCGGGTGCGCTGCCGGATCTCATCCTCAAGATATACTTCCCGAAAACGATGTACTGGACGGGCAAGGGCGGGCCGCGGTTCATACGCCCGATCCGGTGGATTGTGGCGCTGGTGGGCGATCAGGTGGCCCCGTTCGAAGTGGCGGGCGTGCGCTCGGGCGACCGCACGTTCGGGCACCGGCGGCTGGGCGGCCGGGAACTGCAAGTGAATTGTGGCAATTACGAGCAGATCCTCAAGGACAACTTCGTGCTGGTTTCGGCGGCCGAGCGGCGCGCCAGGATCGAAACGGGGCTGGCCGGGCTGGGGGTGAAGGTCAAGCCCGACCCGGCGTTGCTGGAGACGCTGGTTTACATCACGGAGTACCCGACGCCGATCCTGGGCGGGTTCGATCCGGAGTTCCTGAAGCTGCCCGAAGAGGTGCTGGTCACGGTGATGAACACGAGCGCGGACCCGGAAGGCCTGGTGCGCAGGGGCAACGAGCGGGTGCTACGGGCGCGGTTCAACGACGCGCGGTTCTTCTGGAACGTGGATCAGCACAAGCCGCTCGCCGAGCGGGTGGCGGATCTTTCGCACGTCACCTTCCAGACGAAGTTAGGATCGTATCTAGCTAAAACCAAGCGGGTTGTCAAGCTCGCGAAGCAGCTTTCCAAACTGGCCAAGGTGGATGGCGCCGCCCCCGAGCGCGCCGCGCTGCTGGCCAAGTGCGACCTGACCACCGATATGGTGAAAGAGCTCACCGAACTGCAGGGCGTGGTGGGCGGGCTGTACGCGCGGGCGCAGGGCGAACCCGAAGAGGTTTGGCGGGCCATCTACGAGCAGTACAAACCGGAGTCGATGGACGATTCGATTCCCGCGACCCCGGCGGGCCGCTTGCTGGCCCTGGCCGACAAGCTCGACACGCTGCAAGGCTGTTTCCGGGTCGGGCTGGTTCCCACCGGGTCGCGCGATCCATTCGCGCTGAGGCGCGCCGCGCAGGGCGTGGTCAAGATTCTGGTCGAAGGGAAGCTGGGGCTGCCGCTGGCTAAGCTGCTCGGCAAAGATCCGGCGCTGGCGGAGTTCTTTTTGGACCGCGTGAAGCACTACTTCAGAGAAGTGCGCGGATTCGCCTACGACGAGGTCAACGCGGTTCTGGCCGCCGGATGGGACGACCTCACCGGCGTGGAGAGCCGGCTGGCGGCGATTCAGGCGGTGCGCCCCACCGAGAACTTCGAACCGCTGGCGGCCAGCTTCAAGCGCATCAAGAACATCCTGAGGCAGGCGCAGATCGAGGTAGAAACCGCCCCGGGGATGGTGGACGCGGCGCTGGTAGAGGCCGGCCCGGAAGCCGATTTGTTCAGCGCCTTCGAGCGGTTGCGCAGCCGGGTGAAGCGATTCCGGAAGAAGAGGGAATACCGCACGGCGCTGGAGGCGATCGCCAGCCTGCGTCCGCGGGTGGATCTGTTTTTCGACAAAGTCCTGGTGAACGCGCCGGATGCGCAGATTCGGCGGAACCGGCTGACTTTGTTACACAACCTGTTGAACGAGTCGTCGGCGATCGCCGATTTCTCGGAAATCGTTACTAGCACCGAGCCGCGCCCCACAGGGAACGGCCCACAAGAGGAGAAATCACAGAATCATGAATAAACACGTGTATGCCTTTGGCGGCGGAACGGCCGACGGCAACGGAACCATGAAGGACATCCTGGGCGGGAAGGGCGCCGGACTGGCGGAGATGTCGCGCGCCGGAGTGCCCGTGCCACCCGGGTTCACTATTTCGACGGAAGTGTGCAACATCTACTTCCACCACAACAACCAGGTCCCGGCCGAGATCGAGAAGCAGATCGACGCGGCGCTGGGGGTGCTCGAAGGCCGCATGGGCCAGAAACTCGGCGACACGGCGAACCCGCTGCTGGTGAGCGTGCGCTCGGGCGCCAAGTTCTCGATGCCCGGCATGATGGACACCATTTTGAACCTGGGCCTGAACGACGTGTCGGTAAAGGCGGTTGAGGCGCGCACCAACAATCCGCGCTTCGCGGCCGATTGCTACCGGCGGTTCATACAGATGTTCGGCAACGTGGTGCTGGAGATCCCCAAGGGCGATTTCGACCACGTGCTGGACGGCCGCAAGAAGAAAGTCAAAGCCAAGGTCGATACGGACCTGACGGCGGCGGATTTGCAGGCGGTCATCGAAGGCTACAAGCAGCTTGTGGAGAAGAAGACCGGCAAACCGTTCCCGCAGGTAGCGCGCGAACAGCTCAAGATGGCCGTGGAGGCGGTGTTCCGCTCCTGGTTCAACCCGCGGGCAGCTTACTACCGCAAGATGAACAAGATCCCCGACGATCTGGGCACCGCGGTGAACGTGCAGGCGATGGTGTTCGGGAACCTGGGCGAGACTTCGGCGACGGGGGTGGGCTTCACGCGCAACCCGGCCACCGGCGTCAAGGAATTCTACGGCGAGTTTCTGACCAACGCGCAGGGCGAAGACGTGGTGGCGGGTATCCGCACGCCGCTGCCGATCAGCCAGTTGGAAACGCTGATGCCCGCGGTCTACAACCAGCTTCGCGAGATCACCACCAGCCTGGAGAAGCATTACCGGGACGTGCAGGACTTCGAGTTCACGGTGCAGGACGGCAAGCTGTACATGCTGCAAACGCGCAACGGCAAGCGCACCGGGCCGGCCGCGGTCAGGATCGCGGTGGATATGGTCGGCGAGGGCCTGATCGACAAGAAGGAAGCGGTGCTGCGGGTGGATCCGCAGCAACTGGATCAACTGCTGCACCCGGTGATCGTACCGGAATCGCGCAAGTCGCTGCAGAAGCTGGCGGTGGGATTGCCGGCCTCGCCCGGCGCCGCGGTCGGCAAGGTGGTGTTCACGGCCGACGACGCGGTGATCGCGGCCCCTAATGGCCCGGTGATTCTGGTTCGGGCCGAGACGGTTCCGGACGATATACACGGCATGGAAGTGGCCAAGGGCATCGTGACCTCGCGGGGCGGCATGACCAGCCACGCGGCCGTGGTGGCCCGAGGCATGGGAATCCCGTGCGTGGCGGGCGCGGGCGCGATCGTGGTGGAGGAGCACAAGAAGCAGATCACGGTTACGCTGGCTGGCGGCACGACCGTGT
The DNA here is from genome assembly GCA_003154855.1 of Bryobacterales bacterium. Classification (GTDB taxonomy): domain Bacteria; phylum Acidobacteriota; class Terriglobia; order Bryobacterales; family Bryobacteraceae; genus Fen-330. The sequence continues at coordinate 5,423 of PMEV01000363.1, read as the reverse complement.
CGCTGAAGGAAGGCGACTGGGTGTCGCTGGACGGCTCGACCGGCGAGGTGTATGCCGGACAGGCGATGACCGAGGATCCCGATCCGCGCTCCGGCGTGCTGGCCTCTTTCATGGGCTGGGCGGACGAGTTCCGGGGCGCCTTCGGCGTGCGCGCCAATGCGGACATCCCGCGCGACGCCAAGGCGGCTCGCAATTTCGGGGCCGAGGGCATCGGGCTGTGCCGCACCGAGCACATGTTCTTCGCCGAGGACCGCATCGCGCACATGCAGGCCATGATCATGGCCCGCGACGAGAAGAGCCGCCGCAAGGCGCTCCTGAAACTGCTGCCCATGCAGCGCAAGGATTTCGCCGGGCTGTTCAAGGCCATGGACGGATTCCCGGTGGTGATCCGCACGCTGGACCCACCGCTGCACGAGTTCCTGCCCAAGCGCGAGGAACTGATGGTCGACCTGGCCCTGCTGCCCTATATCGACGCCAAGGCCAAGAAGGAAATGGCGGGGCGGTACAACATCACGGTGGGCGAATTGAAGAAGCGGGTGCCCGAACTGCTGCATCGGGTCGAGGAGCTGCACGAGTTCAATCCCATGCTGGGGTTGCGCGGCTGCCGGCTGGGCATTCTGTATCCCGAGATCACCGAGATGCAGGCGCGGGCCATCTTCGAGGCCGTGGTGGTGGCGGCCAAGAAGGGCGTGAAGGTCATTCCCGAAGTCATGATCCCGCTGATTGGCAGCGTGAAGGAGCTCGAGAATCAGAAGGCCATTGTGGTGAAGGTGGCCGAAGAGGTGCTCGGCAAGGCGGGCATGAAGGACCAGAAGTANNAGTTCTTCAGCTTCGGCACCAACGACCTCACGCAGACCACGCTGGGCATTTCGCGCGACGATTACGTCAGGTTCTCGAAGGTCTACCAGGACCTGAAGCTGTTCCCGGCCGACCCGTTCGCGGTGCTGGACCAGGAAGGCGTGGGCAAGCTGATCAAGATGGCGGTGCAGTTGGGCCGCAAGACGCGGCCGGATCTGGAAGTGGGGATCTGCGGTGAGCACGGCGGGGAGCCGAGTTCGGTGGAATTCTGCTACCGGGTGGGCATGAACTACGTTTCGTGCTCTCCGTACCGTGTGCCGATCGCCCGGCTGGCGGCGGCGCAGGCGGCCATCAGCGGGGACAAGAGCGAGACCACGCGGACGGCGTAGTTCTCGCGGCAGGTTTGTATCGACCACCGCCCGGTTCCGAAAGGGATCGGGCGGTGGTGTTTTCGGGGGGTTCAGGAGCCAAAGTCCGTCGTCAGTGGCGCGAATTGCCAGTTGTGAGTGCCCTCCCTCCGAAGCGCTTCCACCCCCGCGAGTACGTCGCGGGCTACATCCTTCCCAATTTCCAGGATCTCGGTCGCGACAGGAGGCTTCTCGCCAAGCAGCAGCCTGAACGCAANNGGGCAGGTATCCGGCCGCAGCCGCGCCGGCAACGGCTACCCGGAAATCCTCGCTACCGGGCTGGACGGCTCCGCTCTCCAGTTCGTTCACCAACGCCTCAACCGCTTTGCCGAAGGCATCTCTGGCTTCGGTGGGCTTATTATTGTCCAAGTAGAGAACGCCGAGCAGGGACCAAACATCTGAAATGGTTCCCGAAGTCGCGCAAGCGATTGACCGCTCGTACGCCTGTTCGGCATCGGCTAGCCGCCCTGGTTGGCTGTGCAAGAGCCGGCCCAAGCGCAACCACACCCAGGCGTCTTTTTCGTCAAAGGAAACGGCCTTTCGGTAGGCCTCTTCGGCCTCCGGGTACCGCTTCAAATCTTCGTGCAAGAGCTGGCCGAGCGGAGCCCATAACCAAGCCAGCGTCTCGTCGATTGAGATGGCCTTTCGGTAGGCCTCCTCTGCCTCCGAATACCGCCTCAGCAAACTTAAGAGCCCACCGAGCCCAGCCCAGGCCAGGGCGTACTTCTCGTCAATCAAGATGGCCTTGCGGAAAGCCTCCTCGGCCTCCGGGTGCCGCTTCAACGTATGTAAGAGCCGGCCGAGCGCACTCCATGCCCAAGCGTCCTTCTCGTCAATGGAAATAGCTTTCCGGTAGGCCCCCTCCGCCTCCGGATACCGCCTCAACGAACTCAAGAGCCGACCGAGCCCAGCCCACGCCCAAGCGTGGTTCTCGTCAATCGAGATGGCCTTCCGGTAGGCGTCCTCTGCCTCCGGGTACCGCTTCAAACCGAAATACAGGAGCCAACCCAACTGAGCCCATGCCCGGTCATGATTCGGGTCCACCGCCAGGATTCTGCGGTACACGTTCTCGGCGGCAGGATAGTCCGATTTGGCGCGAAGGACGTTTCCAAGAACAAACCCAGCCCAAAGGTACCGCTCGTCGTCTTGAAGCACCTCACGCAATAGCCGCTCAGCTTCGTCAAGCCGACCGTTGATGAATTCCAGGCGCGCGCTGTGGGCTTTCACCCAATTGTCCTTCGGTGCCTCCTGCGTTGCAAGGGCGAAACAGGCGCGTGCCTCATCGTAGCGTTCCTGATCCGCGTAGCATTCGGCAAGGACCGCAACCAGTTGATATGGTTTCTTCGAGATGGAGGTCGCTGTCTCGAGCAACTTAATGGCTTGCAGCACCTTCTCCCGATCACGGAGGCCGTAAGGTTGCGACAACGCTGCACATCCAGCCCCCCAAGCCCTTTCCACGATGACGCGCCGCTGGCCCTTCACCCAGGGTCTCGACAAAGTCGATTCCGGGCTGTCGAAGTGGAGTTTGCTCGGAAGGTCTTTCAGCGCCTGTGGCATTTCCGGCAGTGAGAAGAATCCGGGGGCGATCCCCATGATGAACTCTCGCCGGATCTTCGGATCTCGCGTGCGCTTGCAGACATCCTCGAGCACAGTAAAGCAATCATACAGTTGATCCCGAGAGGCAGATTGCGCATCGGAGGAGATTCCCTTTGCGATGTCCGCGAGCACTGGCGGATCGTAGAACTGAACCATGAAATCGACCACCGCGCGCACCCGGTTGGAGGGGTGCCCGCGCCGGCGCATGAGGTAGTAAATGTTGAACAGGCGCTCGGCGGCTTGGTAGGTCTTTCGGCGCGGGCCCCCTGCCTGTACCTGGACGGCACCCCGTGAGACCAGCCGGCCCAGAAGGGCGCTCGCTACGCTCGGCGTGAGCCGAGTCGCCTGAGCCACATCCCGGGCGGCCACAGGGTCCCAGGCGTCGAGTAAGGCGCTGAAGATCTTCCGTTCCATAGCGGGCAGGTTGTCCAGCAGGCTCTTGAAGTACTCGGTGTGATCGTCGATCAGTTGCACAAGCTGATCCATCAGCTCTCTGAAGGAGCGCTTTGCCGCGAACCCCGCAAGCACCTTGATGAGCCGAGGGTTGCCGCCCGTGAGGATCTCAACGGCACGGAGCCGCCGCGGTTCGATGGTCTCGTTGGTGACGGATCCCCATAGCGACCCGCATTCCGCCGCGGACAAGGGGTCCAGGCTCCGCACCGACAGCAGCTCGAACCAAGCCTGGTCGATGTTANNCGCCCAGCAGGACGTTCAGATTCTCCGCGATCAGGAGGAGGCGTTTTCCGCAACCGGCACTGAAATCCAGGAGTTGCGCGAGACAGCGTTCCGCCAACCGTCGTTCGTCTGGCTCTCGGAGCAACTCGGCGTGGGTCTGTTCCCAACGGATGTCACGCGTTTGGTCGGCGAGATGGAAGATCGCCTCCAGCCAGAACTCGCCGGGCGACGATACCTGGTACGACTCTTCCGAGAACGTGATCGGATACCACGCGTCATAAGTCTCGGGATGTTGACGGATCTCCGCCGCCACGCGGTGTACCAGGGTGGTCTTGCCGCTGCCCCGGGGGCCCACGATTAGCATATGGTGCGGCGGTTCGGCCGGCCGGGTAGCGTTCTCTCGGATCAGCTCGAGAATCAGCTCCAGCAACTCTCTGCGCACGACGAAATCTCGTATGAGCTCGTGGTCGTCCTGGAACGAGGGGTTGTGTTTAACGAGAGTGAAACTCATCGTGGCCTCCGGCGTTCCGATAGGGGCTGGTATAGGAACTGAAAGCGCGATTTCCACCAGTCCCGCTGGAGCTTTGAGGCGAAGGTGTAGCGGTCGCCTCTTCTCTCCAAGTACCCGTCGTGGTCCAGTATGTCGAGGATCTCGCGAAGGATGGAAGGGTCGTACGGGTCGAGATAGTCCTTGGCCAGGTACACAGCCCCATCGCCGCTGAGGTGGCCCGCCACGGCCGCTTCAGTGAGAAGTTCGATCGCCAGACCTTGCAGGTGGACGCCGAGGACCATCTTTAGCCGCTCCTCCAAATGGCTCAGTTCAGCATGGCCACGGGCGCCCAGCATCTTATGCTTATAGACATACTTGACTGTCGAGGCCGTGATTGCGGTGAGCTTCCGCAACCTGTATGTCTCGTGAACGTTCTCGAAGAACACCTGAACGTGGTGTGGGATGAAGACTCCGACCTCGTCCAGCATGGCGTCGATCACAGCCTCGGTGATTGGCAGGGCGTACTCGCTGGCCAGTGCTCGGAGGCAGCCCGCGGCGGTTTCGCGATCCCAGGGTGGCAGTTCGAAACTCTTGAGGTGGTTGACTGTAGCGGAGAGTCCTGCCTGACGAACGATGGGTTCGAGTCCGATCGATCCCGTGACGACGACTCGGACCCTCCCCTGATATCTCTGGCAGTTCTGCCGAAGCCAGGACAGGAATTGGTCCGCTTGCCGCCGTCTCTGTGGTGTTATTGTGTAGTCCTCCCCTTTGAGCAGCCGGTTCACCAGGATGGGCAACTCGTCAAAGAAGACGGCCACGGGTTGCTTGCTCTCCGCGAGGACGCTGAACAAGCGATCACCCTTCTCCCGCCAGTCGCCCTCCGTGAGAGCCGCGCGAAGAACCACTTTGATCTCATGGATGGACATCTCGGAGACTCTCTCGGTCAGCCCCGACGCCCAGCTCTTGACTCGTTCCCAGAGCGGAGTGTACGAATGTGTTGCCGCGCTCAGCTCGGCGACAGCATCTTGCGAACTCTCGGCGCCCTGGAGATCTACCTGCAAGCAAATGAACTCCCCGTCCAGGCGGCGGGCCGCTTCCCGGAGCAGACTCGTCTTTCCAATTCGCCGCTGGCCGGTCAGCAGCAGGTTGGTCCCATCCCGCAGGTAGTCGAGGAACAATTCCATTTCGTGAGTCCGGTTCCAGAACCGATCGCCGGTGACCCACCCACTGGTTGCCCGCTTCATCGTGACCTCCAAGGCCATATTATCACAACACATACGTTGCCATCACTACTGTTGGCAACAAAATTGATGGAGTTCCTGGACGGACTATGGAACGGCCCCTTCAAGTACGCCTAATCATATGCAGCGCAAGGATTTCGCCGGGCTGTTCAAGGCCATGGACGGATTCCCGGTGGTGATCCGCACGCTGGACCCGCCGCTGCACGAGTTCCTGCC
>PMEV01000293.1:3639-18408 GCA_003154855.1 Bryobacterales bacterium | reverse complement strand
TCGCCGATCTGGTCGACGGGCGCGTCATCAGCGTGCCGCTGGCTTGGTCCTGGCGGTTGTCCGAGGCCACACCCGCGCAGCGGGCGAACTTTCGTCTCATCGGGACCGGACAGGGAGCTCATTGGCCTGACGTCGACGAGGATGTCAGCGTCGAAGGCTTGCTTCATGGCACCCCGGCGCGCCGGCCATGATCGCGGGCCACAATGGTCAAAGTGCGCGCTCAGGTGCGGCCTGTGAGGAGAGAGTTGTTGCCGGCGCATGTTCAGCTACCTTTGTTCTGAAAGGGACATGATCCAGCAGGGTGACGCCGAATCGCTCGCCCAGAGGCCTCAGCCGCGCTCTTGTTCGCGACGTACCCGCACCAGAAACGTCGCCGGTGTGACGATGGCAACGCCACGGAATGGATGCAGGGCCAGTAAATCGTTGTCGCCGGTGATGACGAAAGCAGCCTGCGATTCCAGCGCGCACGCCAGGATGTAATCGTCGTCCGGATCCCGACTCGCATGGACATTTTGCGACGGTACGACCCAGTGTGCTTCTTGCCAGAGATTCCGGCACGCCGACTCGGACCGATCCTTGGTCCAACCGAACTTCCCGGTAAGGGTGGCAACAAGTTCCTCGTGTATTTCCTGCGACGCCACCAACTGAAACACGCCCAACTCCGCGAGTTGGAGCGCCAGCGCCGGTACGCCTCCAAAGACCAGCGCCGAGACGTAGACATTGGTGTCTACAACGGCCCGAATCATTTGGCTGGCCGGCGGGAGTTCGCCCGCGCGCGCCGCTCTTTGCGGACTTGCTTCACGAGTGGAACAACGTCGGCCTCCGTGAGGCCGAGATGTTCAGCCCTAGCCCGGCCGTAGGCGTTCGTCTCCTCCCACCACCTCGTCCGCTCGTAATGGCGCAACGCCTCCCGCACAAGCTCACTCATGGTGCGGCTCTCTCGCTGCGCGAGTTGCTCGGCCCGGGATAGCATCTCCGGGGGCAGGGTGATCGACAGGGTCCGGCTCATCCTCATACTCGTATTGTAGCGCACGACTCTGCAATACTTTGCAGTATCGCGGCCGGCAGGAGGAAGGGAAGCTTGCGGTAGCGCGGCCCCGGAGTGCGCACTTTTGACCATCGCGGCACGCGGTCTTCGCTCGCCTCATGCAGCATAAGCCCACACCGAGTATCGATGGCTTCGCGGCCGTGAAGCAAGCCCTCAACGCTGACGTCCTCGTCAACGTCCGGCCAATCAACAGCGCACCTGGCAACGTGCGCAACGTCTGGCTTATGGTCTGCTCCGCCGGTGTGCAACGCGTGTGATGCTGACGAGCTTCGCCGCGTCGTCGATGATGTACACCACTCGCCAGTCGCCGACCCGGACGCGCCACTGATCTTTGTAGCCTTTCAGCTTTTTGCATCCCGTGGGCCGTGGTGCATAGCCCAGAGACTCGATCTTCCCGACGACGCGGGTCAGCACGCTGTCCGGTAACGCTTCGAGTTCTTTCCGTGCGGACGGCTTTACCTCGACGGAATAGTTACTCACGCACGCGACCGCTCTTTATCAGGTCCGCTTTGATCTTCTCAAGCGGTATTCCCTTTTCCTTGCGACGCGATTCCGAAATTAGCCCGTCCCAAAAATCCTCTAATCTCGCGCCGTGCTTTTTCAGATCGATTTGAACAGCCACCTTGCGGCCCTTCTCATCGGTTACGAACTGGATGCCGGTCATGCGCGGTGTCTCCTTGGGTCGTGTGGAAAGCTGTTCTCACTCTAACAACGCCGGCTCGACCCGTCAATCGAGTTTGGCTAGCCAGGCTAGCCTCCGGCCGCTGAACTCAAGGACGAACGGGTCTCTCACGTGCGCGTCGGCCGGCAAGATCTCATCTTTGGCTGGGACGGGGAGCAGGGGCCACGAGGCAGATTTGGCAGACAGTGTCCGCGAAATTGACGGTGCGTTCGGAGAAGCCAAACCCGCTATGTGACCACCGCGGCACCCGCCAAGCCCGGCGAGGCGATCATTCTGTGGGGCACCCTGAGGATTCCGTTCCATGAGTGTGGACGGGAGGGCGTCGATCACCACCCGCGAGCCGGACTATAGGCTCAACGGATTCGCCCAGTGCAAACCTTCGAATCGCGCAAAATCGCCGTCGGTCGAGCAAAGGTCCAGTCCGTGCTCGATCGCAAGGGCTGCCAGATGGGCGTCGGGAATCAGTTTCGCCCCGCCGCCGAGCCGGATCAAAAGGCGTCCCAGGATCTCCTGGTGGCGATCCCCCGGCAGCGGTACCCAGGCATTGCGGGCGCTCAGCCAGTGCTCCACCTGCCGCCACGCCACGTTTACCGGCGCAGGTCTCTCGTAGATGCGGGGATTGGCGACCACACGCATGAAGCCGAGCAGGCACTCCCAAGGAAGACCCACGCGGGCGGATTCGCTCAGCTTCCCATCCAGCCACCGAACAGCTCTTTCGTGCAAAGGAGCTCTACGGTCCCAGGCATAGACCAGCAGGTTGACGTCGACCAGAATCATCTGCCGGTCCCGCTCCGTTCCGCCTCGTCCAGAACCTCCCAGACATTGTCCAGGTTGGGAAAATAGCAGCTCCCCAGATCGACCGGCTGGGTGTGAAATGCCTGGGGTTCGGCGGGTAAGCTCAAGCGTGCCAGACCTTCCCGAAGAGCGTCGTTCACGACCTGCTTGAAAGTGGTGTCTCTCGCCTTCCGCATCTGTTCGAGCAATGCCGCAACATCGTCATCGAGGCTGAGGGTGGTGCGCATACATCAAAGCATAACATGCTTGATGCGTTGATGTGCATTCTTGGCTTCTCAGGTAGGACTCGAACCCACAACCCCTCGGCTAACAGCCGGGGTTGCCGCGCGAATCAGCGCGCGCCCGGCCCGAATCCCAGGTACTGCACTTCCTCTTCGAGTTCCAGGCCGAAGCGCTCCCGGACGCGGGCTTTCAACTCGGCGGCCAGTTCGCGGAACTGGCGCGCGGTGCCCCCTCCGGCGTTGTAGATCAGGTTGGCGTGGTAGTCCGCCACGCGGATTCCGCCGTGCGCCAGGCCCTTGGCGCCCACCTGCTCGAGGAAGTACGCGGCCGGGACTTTCCCTTCGCGCTCGGCTTCCGGCGGAACGGCGACGCCCGGCGGCAGCTCGCTCGCCAGCAGGTTCTTGAAGACGCTGCCGGCGCACTTCATGGTGGGCGGAAACTTGGTGTTGCGTAGCGCGAGGATTCCATCCGCCCTGCGGCGCAGCTCGGCCCCATCGCCCTCGACCAGCTCCAACTCGGCCGAGAATACGATCCACTCCTTGTGCCGCTTGAAAATGCTCTCGCGGTAACGGAACTCGCATTCGCGTCCGGCCAGCGCGCGCTCGTCTTGCCCGTCGAAGAACGTCACCCGGGCGGCAACTTCCGCGATGGAGCGCCCATAGGCCCCGGCATTGCCGTAGATCGCCGCGCCCAGCGAGCCGGGAATGCCGGCCAGTGTCTCCAGACCGGCCAGTCCGCGGCCGATTGCGAAATCGACCACCGTTTGCAGTTCCGCCCCGGCCTCGGCCGCGACCCGGTTGCCCTCCGCCGCGATGGCGCTTCCCGTGAACCGCAGCACGATCCCGCGGTATCCCTCGTCGGCCGCCACCAGGTTGGTACCGCCGCCGATGATGCTGTAGTCCAGGCCGCTCAATCGCGCCACCCGGACGGCGGCGACGAAACTGGCCACCCCATCCGTCTCGGCATAGATGTCCGCCGGCCCGCCCAGGCCGAAGCGGGTGTACAGGGCCAGCGACGCACCCGCCGAAACCTGTACATTGGGAATCTGGCCCAGGCCACGGAGGGTCTCGTCGATGGCGGTCATCGGTTTCCACATCATTATCCCATCCATAGAGGAGGATCTTTAGATGCCCTCTTCCGGCTTCCCGGGCTTTCCCGCCGAAGCGCTCCAGTTCCTGCGCGGGCTTGAGAAGAACAACCGGCGCGAGTGGTTCGAGCCGCGCAAGACCGTTTACGAAGAACGGGTCAGAGCGCCGATGCTCGAGCTGGTAGCCGCGCTGAATGCCCGGATGCGGGCCTTCGCCCCGGAGTTCGCGACGGAGCCCCAGCGGGCCGTGTACCGCATCTATCGCGATACTCGCTTCAGCCACGACAAGACGCCTTACAAGACTCACATCGCGGCCTCGTTCACGCGGCGCGGTTTCGAGAAGCACTCGGGCGCGGGCTATTATCTCGGCGTCTCGGCGAAGGAGATCGACGTCGCCGGCGGAGTCTACATGCCCAGCCCGGAAGAGCTGCGGTCCATCCGGCTGCACCTGCTCGAGAACCACGCGGAATTCGACCGCATCCTGAGCCGGCCGATGGTTCGTAAAACGCTGGGCTCGCTCGCAGGCGAGAAGTTGAGCCGGGTCCCGAAGGGGTTTCCGGCGGAGCACCCGTCGGCCAGCCTGGTGCAACATAAGCAATGGCTGCTGTGGAGCAAGCTGGACCCGGCGATGGCCACCACGCCCCGACTATTCGTGGAGATCCTCAAGCGCTTCCGCGCCATGGCCCCGTTCATCGACTTTCTCAACGCCCCGCTCGCCAACCTGCGCCGCAAGCCGGACCCGCGAGCGTTTCTGGACTGAGTGCCGCGGGCCTACCGTATGGCGATGGTGAGATATTGCAGAGGGGTTAACGGCTCATACGGTTGCACCGTCAACTGCACCGCCGGTCCCGTCTCGGCGTCCGCGGGAATCCGGAAATTGACCTGATCCACACCCGCGACCAAGCCCGGCGCGACGCCCGCATACAGGATCTCCGCGTTCGTAGTTGAGCTGCCAATGCGTACCAAGAGGGGCATCGACAAACTGGCCAGGCTGCCAACCGGCGTGATTTCGCCGTCAGTCTCTGGAGGGTCCGAATTCCCGGCGCCAGTCAGCCAAACCGCAACGATGGAGCCGCGCGGGGCGGGATTCGAGGCCGAGTTGGGCGTGCCGTCCTGGTTGAGGGCGGCGGCCTGGCCCTGGCCGGAGCCGTCGCGGGTAAAGATACCGATGTTGGGGCGGGAGTCCACAAACGGGAGATTCGGAGGGGATACAATCCCGAAGGCGTCGGAGGTTTCCCCTTGTACCGAAACCTGGAATTCCGAGGTCGGAGAATACTCGAACGGCACAACGGCGTTGATCTGGCCGCTCGATACGTAGAGCAGCGGCGCCGGCACGCCGCCTACCAGCACCTTCACGCCGCCCAGTTCAGTGGGCAGCGTCCCATCCACCAACTGGCCGGCCACCGGCGTCGCCGGACCGATCCCGGCGCCGAACAACGTCACCAATTCGCCTGGAACGATTGTGCCGGCCACGAAGCTGGCGGAATTCACCACCGCTCCCACCCAGACCGTGGGGGATTGCGTGAGGTCGGCCTTGACCACGAACCCCGACTCCTGGAATAGCGCGGGGAGCGGATATCCATAGCCGGCCGCATACAGGTGGCCCGCGGCATCCAAACCGATCGCATCCAGCTCTCCAGACCAACCACTGCCGCCTCCGAAGTACGAAGCGTAAAGCACATTCGACCCCGTGCCGTCGAGCTTCAGGATGTAGCCGGCTACCGGGACGTAGCCGGCTTCCCAATTGTAGTTGGCGCCCTCCAAGGCCCCGGGGGTCACCGGCAGATCTAGCGATCCTGTGGTTCCACCGAGGTAGACCTCGCCCGCCGCGTTCACCGCTAAGCTGCTCTGCCAGATCGCGTTTATTGGAGTACTCTTCGAGTAGACGAATGCCGAGCCGTCGGGGCTGAGCTTGCACAGCGTCGGCGCTATTGTGGAACCGGTGCTGGCGACATAGACGGAGCCGGACGGATCGAGTGCAATGCTGGCCCACGAAGCTCCCCCGACCCCCAGGTAGGTGGACCAAAAGACCCCGCTGCCCGAGGCGTTGAACTTCGCCACGAAGGCGTCCGAATCCCCGCTCAGCGTCTTCCGGGCGCCCCGATAGGCGCCGGGAAGGTTCGGCGAAGTGGTCGTACCGGCGACGTAGGCCTCTCCATTGGCGTTGACCGCGATGCCGGTTGCTGTTTCAGTGCCGGAAGCGCTCAGGAACGTTAGGTAATCCCATCCCGTGCCGGCTGCGCTGACCTTGCCCACATAGCCTTCGATGCCCGCCGACTGGGTTTGGAAGGCGTCGGGCGTGGCGGTGCCGAAATACCCGAAGCCGACCACGTAAGCATTGCCGGACGGACCCACCGCCAGGCCCTCAGCCATCCCTCCGCTGAACAGAAACGAGTAAATCAGGGAGGAGCCGTCTGGGCTGAGCTTTGCCACGAAACTCGCCGGGACGCCCGAGGCGATTGTTGTGGTCATGGGAAAGTCCGGCGACCCTGTCGATCCGGCGACCAGGACGTTCCCACCGGAATCGAACCCGATGCCGGCTACGGTCTCGCCCACGCTGCCGCCGAGAAAGGTCGCCCAGACGATCTTCCCGTTGGGGTCCAGCTTGGCGACAAACGCGTTGCCGCACGCTCCGAGGATGCCGACGGTAAGAAAATCGCAAAAGCCCTCGAATCCCCTAAGCCGCGTCTGAAACGCCCCCGGCGTCACCGGGAAGTCCGCCGCGCCGGTCGATCCGCCGACGTAAGCGTTGCCCTGCGAATCGATGGCCATGGCGGTGACGCTGGTCGTGCCCGTGTCGCCCAGCACAACCGAGTAATCCCGTACGGCCGCCCAGCACGGCGTGGCCAGAATTACCGCGAAAATCCAGAGGCAACGGAACATATCATGATTATACGGCGGCCTATTCCACGGCCATGGTGACAGATTGGAGCGCGGGCCACGGACTGAGCCACCCAAAAAAGACGAGGACCGCCGGCCCAGGCTGGACATTTGTTGGGATCGTGAAATTGACCTGAGCGATTCCGGCGACCAACTCCGGCGCCACGCCCGCGTACGTAACCGGCCCTTCAACGCCCACCCAATCAGCACCGCTCAAGCCCACCAACAAGCCCCCTGGCAGAGTGGCGAGGCTGCTCGCCGGCGTGATTTCGCCGTCCGCCAGCGGCGGATTCGTCTGACCGGCGCCCGTGAGCCAAATCGAGACGATGGAGCCGCGCGGTGCGGGGTTCGAAGGTGAGTTGGGCGTACCGTCCTGGTTGGAAGCGGCCGCCTGGCCCGAGCCGGAGCCGTCGGCGGTGAAGATGCCAATGCTGTTACTCGAGACCGGGATACTGACCGCGTTCGACGATTCCCCTTGGAACTGGACCGCGACCTGGGCGGTGGCGGGAACCGCGAACGGCACAATGGCGTTGATCTGGCTGCTCGATACGTAGAGCAGCGGCGCGGGTACGCTGTTCACCAGCACTTCGACGTCGCCGAGCTGGGTGGGCATCTCGCCATTCACGGGTCGGGCCGTGACCGGCGTGGCCGGACCGAGCCCGGAGCCGAACAACGTGATCAACTCGCCGGGAGCGAGGAACCAGGCGAAGAGACTGGCTGAGTTCACTACCGCCCCCAGCCAAACCGGCTGCGTTTGCGTCAGGTCCACCTTGACGACGTTCCCCCAGCCGTTGTTCTCGGAGGCCGCGATTGTGCTGCCCGCCAGGTACAAGTGATCGGCAGCATCCACGCCGATCCCCCCAAACGATGAGGCTAGGTTGCTGCCCGCGCTGAAGTACGAGCCATATAGCACATTCGCGCCCGTGGCGTCGATCTTCTGCACATAGCCGGTCTGTTGCCCGCCATACTTGGCACCCTCCAGCGCGCCCGGAGTCACCAGAAGTCCCCCGTAGGACGTTGTGGTTGCACCGACATAGGCCTCGCCCGCCGAGTTCACCGCGAGGCTCATCTGCTCTGAGGTGGACGTGATGACCACCGTTGAGTAAACAAATGCCGATCCGTCGGGGCTGAGCTTGCAAACCGTCGGCGCCGAGTCCCAACCGGCACTGGCGACGTAGACGCCGCCGGAGGGATCGAGCGCAATGCCGGGGAACTGCGTAAAGCCGGGCGCGCCTTTGATCCCGAGGTAACTGGACCAGTAGATGCCGCTGCCGGAGGCAGTCAACTTGGCTACGAATGCATCCGATATGTTGTTCAGTGTTTTCAGGGCGCCACGCACCGCGCCGGGGAAGTTCGGCGAAGTGGTCATGCCGGCGACGTAGGCCTCTCCGTTGCTATTGACGGCAATGCTCGTGGCGGTGTCCTGACCCGAACCGCCAAGGTAGGTGACGTAGTCCCAGCCGGAGCCGTCTGGTTTGAGCTTGGCCGCGTAGCCCTCCAGCCCTGTGGATTGAGTCTGGAATGCACTTGGTGTGGCGGCCAGGCTGTCCGAACGTGCCGAGCCTGCGACGTAGGCATTGCCGTGCGGGTCGACCGCCAGACCCGCAATGCCTCCTCCCTGCCCGGTTTCGAACAGGGACGCGTAGATGAACGAAGAGCCGTCGGCGCTGAGCTTCGCGACGAAATTGACTGGGATGCGCGAGGGGAACACTGACGCGGCGGGGAAGTTCGGCGAAAGGGTGTTTCCGGCGACATAAACGTTCCCGCTGGGATCGAATGCGACACCGTTTAGGTACGCGCCCGGCTTGCCGCCGAGGAATGTCGCCCAAATAATCTTACCGGCAGGGTCCAGCTTGGCGACGAATGTGCCGCCTCCCAGTTGCGTCTGATATGCGCCCGGCGTCACAGGAAAGTCCGGTGAACTGGTGCCGCCGGCGATGTAGGCGTTGCCCTGCGAATCGACGGCCATGGCGTTGATGCCGGTCGAGCCCGAGCCGGCGAGCACGACCGAATACATCTGTTCGGCGGCCCAGCACGGTGCAGCCAGAGCCACAGCGAGAATCGCGAAGTGACGGAACATCCCTTTCTCCTTGAGGCCCATGCCCATTATGCCTCCACACGCATGCGCAGGAGCCCGGCCCAGTTCCGGGCCGACGTCTCTAAGACAGCCGGCCAGCGGTTTTGACGGCCCCCTTGGGAAGCCGCCGGAACGGGTTTCGGACTTTGGGGCTGTGAGAGAATGAGTGTTGCCCATGGTAATCGACGGGGTTTACTACGCGCTGGCGCTGGGGGCGGGCGGTTGGCTGGCCGCTTGGCTGGCCGGCCCGGCCTACGGGCTGCCGCTGTGGGTGCTCGGGGCGTTCTGTCTGTACTTCTTCCGCGACCCGGAGCGTGAGATTCCCGAAGGCGACGTGGTAGTCTCGCCGGCCGACGGGAGAGTGCTGGCGGTGCGGCCGGACGGCCCCGGCAGGGCGCGCATCAGCGTCTTCATGAACGTCTTCGACGTGCATGTGAACCGGGCCCCCATCGGTGGGCGCATTACCGAGGTGTCCTACCAGAAGGGGCGCTTCCTGGTGGCGAGCCGGGAGCAGGCCTCCACGCAGAACGAGCAGAACCTGGTGGTGGTGGAAGGTGGCGGCAGCCGGGTCGAATTCCGCCAGATCGCGGGGCTGATCGCGCGCCGCATCGTGTGCTACAAGAAGGCCGGCGACGAAGTCGCGCGCGGCGAACGGGTCGGGCTGATCAAGTTCGGCTCGCGGGTGGACCTGTGGCTGGGGCCGGAATGGTCCGTCGAAGTGAAGGAAGGGGACCGCGTGAAGGCGGGCTCCAGCGTGCTGGCGCGGAAGAGGTAGCGGCCAATGGGCGTCCGGGACTTTTCACGGCAAATCACCGATCCGAATTCCGCGCACTTGAAGCGGCGGAAAGCGGCCTACGCCCTGCCCACCCTGTTCACCGCGGGCAGCGTGTTCCTGGGCTTCTTCTCGATCATGAACTCGTTCCAGGCCGCGATCCAGGCCCGGTCGGGGAGCACGGGACCGAATACCTTCTTCGAAGTGGCGGCCATTGCCATCGTGTGGGCCATGGTGCTGGACGGGCTGGATGGGCGCATCGCGCGGATCACCAACACGGCCAGCGATTTCGGGCGGGAGTTGGACTCCCTGGCCGACGTCATCGCCTTCGGGATTGCGCCCGCCGTGCTGGCCTTCGCCTGGGGAGTCCAGCCGGCCATCGGCTCGGCGTCGCAGCCCCTGCGCGACTACCTCCACCGAGTGGGAATCTTCATCCCGTTCCTGTACCTGATCTGCGGGGCGGCGCGCCTGGCGCGCTTCAACATCCAGAAAAACCCGGTGCCCAAGAATCCCGGCAGGTCGGACCGTAAGTACTTCGTGGGGCTGCCGATTCCAGCGGCGGCGGCGATGGTGGCGGCCGTTGTGTACGCCTCCGGCGGTCGGCCGCTCCAGTATTGGCCGCTCACGGTGGCCTGGCTCGCGCTGCTGGCGCTGCTATCGTTCCTGATGGTCTGCACGTGGCGCTACCGGAGCTTCAAGGACATGCAGTTGCAGCGGCCTCGATCCTGGCTGAGCGCCGTCGCCTTCGGGGTCCTGATCTACTTCATCTGGGCAGCCACGGGTATCGCGCTGCCGGCGATCTTCGGCCTCTATGTCGCGAGCGGGATTGTGGTGCGGGTGGCAGGCGCATTGCGGCGGCGATTCAAGCGTGCGCGCCCCGCGCCGGAGCAACAACTTGGATAAAACAAAGCCCATTGCGGCGATTGTGGGAAGCGGCTCGCTCCTGGGCCGCGAGGTGTGCGACGTTCTCGCCGGCGGCCCCTTCGCGACCAAGCTGATCGGGGCGGATAAGGACGAGGCCGGCCTGCTGGTCGAAGCCGGCGGCGATCCCGTGGTGCTGACCGCCCTGGATGCCGGCAACCTGGCCGGGGCGCAGGTGGCCTTTCTCGCCGGATCGGCGGAGTCCAGCCGCCTCGCGCTGGAGATGGCCTCGCGGCTAGCCGCCCCGCCGGTGCTGATCGATCTGACGGACGTGCTCGAGAGCCGGCCGGGCGCCTTCCTGCGCGCGCCCATGGTCGAGCCGGCCAACTACATTGTTCCCTCGGGGCTCGAGCACGCCGTCGCGCACCCGGCCGCCATCGTGCTGGCGCTGGTGCTGGCGCGGCTGGAGCGTATCCGGCCCATCCGCCATAGTGTGGCCCAGATCTTCGAGCCGGCCAGCGAGCGCGGCCATCGCGGTCTCGAGGAACTCCAGAAGCAGACCGTGAGCCTGCTGACCTTCAAGCCGTTGCCCAAGGCGGTCTACGATCAGCAGGTGGCCTTCAACTTGCTCGCCGGCTATGGCGAGCAGGCGCTCGAATCCATCGAGAAGGTGGAGCGGCGGATCGAGCGGCACCTGGGTGCGCTGCTGGGCCTGCATGGAGGAATCCCCATGCCGTCGCTACGGCTCATTCAGGCTCCCGTGTTCCACGGCTACAGCCTCTCCTTGTGGGTCGAGTTCGAGGAGAACCCCGGCCGCGACGTCCTCGAGAAGGCCCTGCGCGCGGCGCCACTGGACGTGCATGGCGCGGATCTCGAGCCGCCCAACATCGTGGGCATGGCCGGGCAGGACGGGATCGCGGTGGGCGCGATTTCGATCGACCGCAGCCGGCCCCGCGCGTGCTGGTTCTGGGTGGTGGCGGACAATTTGCGAATCACCGCGGAAAACGGGGCGGCGGTGGCGCGCACCATGATCGGACGAACGGGAGCCTCGAGGCCTCAATGAAACCAGGAATATGGATTGCCCCACTGGCCGCCCTGCTCGCGGCGGGATGCGGCTATCACACCGGCGGGCGCGGGCTCCTGCTGCCCAAGAACATCACGACCATCGCCGTTCCGGCCTTCAAGAACATCACCACGCGCTACCGGCTGGCGGAACTGCTTCCGGCGGCCATCACCCGCGAGCTCATCGCGCGGACCCATTACGACGTAGTGACCGATCCGAATACCGCCGACGCGGTGCTGACGGGCACCGTAACCCACTTCTTCGGCGCGCCGGTGATCTTCAACCAGTCGACCGGGCGCGCCACCACCGTGCAGGTGTACGTGCGGTTCGACATCGCCTTGCACGAGCGGGCCACCGGCAAGGATCTCTATTCCCGAAACGGCGTGGAGTTCCGCGAGCGCTATGAGATCAGCGTGGATCCCGCCGCCTACTTCGAGGAGAGCGAAGTGGCTATGGACCGCCTCAGCAAAGACGTGGCGCGCACGATTGTCTCCGGAATCCTCGAGAAGTTCTGATGACTCCCCAGCAGTTCCTGAATCACCTCAAGCAGCAGGAGCCCGGGCCGGCCTGTCTGTTCCTCGGCCCGGAGCCCTATCAGCGGGATTTCTGCCGGCGGGCGCTCCTCGACCGGGCGCTGGCCGATCCCGAGGAGCGGGCCAGCGGCTTGGCCCGGCACGACCTGGAGGAGAGTTCGCTGGTTGCCGTCCTCGAGGATGCCTGCTCGCTCTCGCTATTCTCCCCGCGCCGCGTGCTGGTGGTCTCGAACGCCGAGGCGGCCTTGCCGCGCGCCAAGGGGACCGGGGAGGACGCCGGCGCCAGGAGCGCGGATTCGAGCGCGGCGCTGGCGCGCTATTTCGAGAATCCCGTGCCGGGAGTTGTCCTGGTGTTTGAGGCGAGCCGCTTCGATTTTCAGGGCGAGGACAAGAAGAAGCTCGAGCGCGTGCGCAGCTTCTATTCCGCCGTTCCCGTGGTGGTGGAATTCCCGCATATGACGCCGCAACACGCGCGGCAGTTCGCCGAGCGGCTGGCCCGGCGTGCGGGGCTCGAGATCGCGCCGGCTGAGCTGGACCAGTTGGTGGAAGCCCTCGGCGCGGAGGCCAGCCGCATTGCCCTCGAGATCGAAAAGCTGTGCCTCTATGCCGCGGGCGGAAAACCGATCGGGGCGGCGGAGATCGCCGGGCTGGTTCCCGAGGCGCGCGAGGCCACCATTTTCGCGCTGGTCGGAGCGCTGGGGCGCAACGCCCGCGGCGAGTCCCTGGACGTGCTCGACACGCTGATCCGCCAGAGCGAGTATCTGCCCCTCGCGCTCAGCTTTCTGGCCACGCAGTTTCGCTTCGCGCTGATGGCCAAGGAAGCCCGCCTCTCGAGCGCCCAGCAGATCCAGGGGCACTTCGCGAAGCTCGGCATGCAGATGTGGCCCTCGCGCGCCGAGCAGGTCTATCAAACCGTGTCCAGGTTCTCGCGGAAGCAGATGGCGGCCGCGATCGTAATGATCTACGAGACCGACAAAGCCCTCCGCGACGCCCGGCCCGACGACCGCGTGGTCATGGAGGATTTCATCCTGCGGCTGACCGCCGGAGCCACGCCAGCCGCGCCGTAGCGCCGGTGGCCTTGAGCGGAGCCGGAGGCGCGGAAACCGCCGAACGCCGCTCCCACAACCACACCGCCGAGCGGCAGCCAGTCGCTCTACAATCCTGGGCTCGCGCTACGTGGGTCCCTGGATTCGATCTCGGGGAGCGGAATCGAATTCGTGGCAAGCAGGCGTTTAAGCCGTTCGACTTCATCCCGGAGACGCCGATTCTCATGGAGCGCCTCTTCGAGATCCGCGTGCATTTGACCGGCGCCCTCCAGCGTTCTCGAAGGGCTCAGGGATGTTCTGGGTTGAGCACCGCAAAGCCCTCCAGGACGGCAACCTCGCAGAGGATCTTGTCGGCAGCGACGAAGTAGTCCGCCAGTCCAGCGCCCTTCAGCCCCAGCGCGACCGCAAGCTGTATGGCGTCGAGTGCGCGAAGCCGCCGGCCGAACGCGTGTTGTTCCAGTAGGCGTTCGGCCTCCGAGAACGCCAACTCGTGGACACCGGCGACTTCGAACTTTCGCGCGACGATGTCCTCCCGAAACTGGCGCAGGAATGCGGAGGCATCTTCGCGGCTGATGAACTGCGTCCTCACTTTGATCGCGAACACCGAGGGCAGCTCGACAACGCTCAGTCGGGAGATTCGAATGCGGCTGCTGGGATCTTGGACGATCCCGTCAACTTCGGGTGTTCCAACCTCCGCGTGATAGAGCTTCGCAAGCGCGCTGGAATCGAAGAAATAGCCCGCCAAGCTCAGCGATCCTCGCGTTCGGCGGCAAAGTCCGGGGCCATGGAGCCGGGGATCTTGGAGAGCCTGCGGCGAACGTCCTCCAAACCCGGAGCCGGTTCGGCGCCTATCAGTTTGCGGCACAGTCCCTCGAGGTACTCGGTGTCGGCCTGGCCGAAGCCGAGTGCCTGTGCCGCGGGACTTACCGTCACGACGACCCGTTCGTTCTCTGGCAGGTGCAAGGGCTGCAGGGGCCTGAGAATTCCGTTCTGATACACGGCGTCGACTTGAACGGACATAACCCTATTGTACGCTCGCCGAGCGCGCCGCAACTCTCGGCATTCTCCCGTGTGAATGACAAGGCAAGCGGCGGTGGCGCCAAACGCATCGGCTACGAGATCGAATACCGGCGGATTGCGCGGACAGCGGGGAATGACCCAAGCTGCCTATCTCCATTGGTCCGGGCAGCCAGATTCGAACTGGCAACCGCCTGCCCCCAAGCGGGTTGTACACTCAGCCCCGGTTGAAACTGGTGGATCCTTTGGGAACGCGCCGTCTACAAAATCGTCTACAGGCGATTCTGCGGGTTTCAAAGGACTCTGCGTAAGTGTTTGAAAAGGCTGGTCGGGCCGCCGAGATTTGAACTCGGGACCTCTTGCACCCCAAGCAAGCGCGCTAGCCAGGCTGCGCCACGGCCCGATCAGGACTATTCTAGCGCCTTTTACTCCCCGGTTTTTTCGGCCGTGGCGGCCAGCACCCGCAGGTGGTCGTTGGCGACCTCCACCCAGCCGCCGTCGATCTTCAACGCCCGGCGGCGGCCCTCCACCGCGTAGCTCAATTCGCCCGCGCCCAGTTCGGCCAGCAGCGCGGCGTGGCCCGGCAGGATGCCCATGTAGCCGTTGGCGGCCGGGATCTGCGCCTCGCTCACCTGCTCGTTCACCAGCAGGCGCTCGGGCGTGGCCACTTCCAGCAGAAACGTGTC
>PMEV01000293.1:0-3609 GCA_003154855.1 Bryobacterales bacterium | reverse complement strand
TGTTATCATTGAGGAAGAAATTCCTACCCACTCGACTTGGCGAAAGCCCTCGGGTGGGTTATTTTGTGTTCGGACCATTTCATGGCCGCTGAGCCGCCCGAGAAGCGAACCGTCGTCTTCTTCGACGGCNNCGCTCGGTCTGCTCCCGCCAGGGTTGGCGGATGGATGAGACTCGGTTCTACACCGGCGTCCCGGATGTTGCGGACGACCCATTCTGGCACCCGTTTTGGACCAACAAGCTGGCTCACATGGGTCGCACCGGAGTAGCCGTCTACTCGCGGCCTCTCCGCTACCGCAACAAGGTGGTCAAGCTGCCGGATGGCACTGAGCACTCCTGTCTGACCGGGGAAGAGAAGGGCATCGACGTACGAATCGCGCTCGACGTCATCGGCTTGGCGTGGCAGCACCGCTACGACGTAGCGTTGATCTTCAGCCAGGACCAGGATCTCTCGGAGGTGGCGCAGGGGATCCGCGCTATCGCCGCGAGCCAGAACCGCTGGCTCAAAATCGCCAGCGCCTTTCCGGTGAGCCCAGTCGCCCACAACCGCAAAGGCATCAACTGGACCGACTGGATTCGCATCGATCGCGACACCTACGACGCCTGCATCGATCCCAGCGACTACCGGCCCAGGCCGGCTGCACCGGCAGTGAACCCCTGATCGGGCATCGGAAGCCTCTACTTCCGGGAATGGATGAGCGATTCCAGCTCGAAAGGGTTGACCCGAACTCTCATGCCTTTCGGCACGCGGATGGATGCGGCACGCGATGTTTTCGCAACCGCAGTTCCCGATCGGCGGGCGGAAGTGAAGGGCGGCGACATTGACAGCGTTTGCCCCGCCGCGTTTTACTCCCCGCTTTTTTCGGCCGTGTTGGCCAGCACCCGCACGTGGTCGTCGGCGACCTCCACCCAGCCGCCGTCGATCTTCAACGCCCGGCGGCGGCCCTCCACCGCGTAGCTCAATTCGCCCGCGCCCAGNNCCACTTCCAGCAGAAACGTGTCGGCCATAGCGCCCCCCGTTACGACGCCGCCTTCAACTGCTCGGCGCGCGCCAGCACGTCCTCGATGGTCCCCTGCATCCAGAACGCCTGCTCCGGAATCTCGTCGTGCTTGCCGTCCACAATCTCCTTGAAGCCCTTGATGGTGTCTTCCAGCTTCACGTACTTGCCCTGCATGCCGGTGAACTGCTCGGCCACGTGGAAGGGCTGCGNNTTGCGGGCGCGCGACACCACCAGCTTGTCGTCGTCGGAAAGCTCGTCGATGCCCAGGATGGCGATGATGTCCTGCAAGTCCTTATTGCGCTGCAGGACCCCCTTGACCCGCTGCGCGATGGCGTAGTGCTCGTCGCCCACGATGAGCGGGTCCAGAATGCGCGAGGTCGAAGTCAGCGGATCCACCGCCGGGTAGATGCCCATCTCGACAATTTGCCGCGAGAGCTGCGTGGTGGCGTCCAGGTGGGCGAAGGTGGTGGCCGGCGCCGGATCGGTGTAGTCGTCGGCGGGCACGTAGATAGCCTGCACGGAGGTGATNNCCGACACTTCCGCGCCCGCCTGCGTGAAGCGGAAAATGTTGTCGATGAACAGCAGCACGTCCTGCCCTTCTTCGTCGCGGAAGTACTCGGCCACGGTGAGCGCGGTCAGGCCCACCCTCAGCCGGGCGCCGGGCGGCTCGGTCATCTGCCCGTAGATCAGGGCGCACTTGGATTTGCGCCAGTCCTTGGGGTCGATGACGCCCGATTCCTGCATCTCCAGCCACAGGTCGTTGCCCTCGCGGGTGCGCTCGCCCACGCCGCCGAACACCGACACGCCGCCATGCTTCTGGGCGATGTTGTTGANNTTGCCGACGCCGGCGCCGCCGAACAGGCCGATCTTGCCGCCGCGCAGATAAGGCTCCAGCAGATCCACCACCTTGATGCCGGTCTCGAACATCTTGAGCTCGGTGGACTGGTCCTCGAAGGAGGGCGCCTGGCGGTGTATGGGGGCGAACTTCTTGGCCTCCAGCGGCCCCATGTGGTCCACCGGCTGGCCGATCACGTTGATCACGCGGCCCAGCGTCTCCGGGCCTACGGGCGCCATAACCTCGTGGCCCAGGCTCTCCGCCTTCATCCCGCGCACCAGCCCGTCGGTCGGCTGCAGGGCGATGGTGCGGACGCGGCCCTCGCCGATGTGCTGCGCGACCTCCACGATGATGTCGATCGGCTCGGGGGCGGTGAACCCCTCGCTGGTGATGCGCACCGCCGTGTAGATCACGGGGATCTGCCCTTCCGGGAACTGGATGTCCACCGCGGGCCCGGTCACCTGAATGACGTGGCCGACGATTGCGGCTCCGGCCATAAGAATTCCTCCTGTTACGCCTGTGCGCCGGCGCCGCTCACCACTTCAATGAGTTCGTTGGTGATGCTGGCCTGGCGCACGCGGTTCATATGCAGCGTTAGTTTCTCGATCATTTCCCCGGCGTTGGTGCTGGCCGCCCCCATGGCCGTCATCCGCGCGGCCTGATACGCCGCGGCCGATTCCAGCAGGGCCTGGTACAGCACCATCTCCATGTAGCGGAGCAGCAGCGAGCCGAGGATCTGTTCCGGCGGCTGCTCGAAAATGTAGTCCCGTCCCACGGCGCGAGGCAGTTCCTCGATTGGCAGCACGCGCTGCAGAGTCAGCTTCTGGCTCATGACGCTCTTGAATTCGTTGAACAGCAAGTAGACGGCGTCGGCCTCGCTTTGCTCGAATCGGGCTCGGATCTCGCCGGCGATGGCGGCGGCGTCGGCGAACGACGCGACCTGCGTGATGCCGGTGCGCTCGGCGACGATGCGGGCCTGGCGGCGGCGAAAGAAGTCGCGCCCCTTGCGGCCCAGCGTGTACAAGCCGATCTGGGCGCCCTCATGCTCGAGCAGGAACTGCTGCGCGGCCTTGATCAGGTTCGAGTTGAAGGCCCCCGCCAATCCGCCGTCGGCGGTGACCAGCACCAGCAGGACGTGTTCCTCGGGGCGGCGCGCCAGCAACGGGTGCGTGGCCAGCTTCTCGTCGTCNNGTGACCTGCTGCGTGTTCTTAACCGAACGGATGCGGCGCCGCAGGTCGATCAGAGAAGGCATGCGTCAGCTCTTCCGCTCGCTCAAGAAGCGCTCCTTGGCTTCCTTCACCACGGCGTGGATTTCGGCGCGCAGGGCGTCCTCGATCTTCTTCTGCTCGCGGATCTTCACCAGCAACCCGGGATGCGCGTTGTCCACGAATTGGTACATCGAGTCCTCGAAGGGACGGCAGTCTTCCACCGCCAGATCGTCCAGATAGGCGTTGGCGCCGGCGAACAGGATCAGGATCTGCTTCTCGACGGGCAGCGGCTGGTACTGAGGCTGCTTCAAAATCTCGATCAGCCGCTTGCCGCGGTTCAACTGGGCCATGGAGGACTTGTCCAGCTCGGAACCGAACTGCGCGAAGGCCGCCAGGTCGCGGTACTGGGCCAGCTCCAGACGCAGCGTGCCCGCCACCTGGCGCATGGCTTTGATCTGGGCGCTGCCGCCCACTCGGCTCACCGACAGGCCGGCGTTGATGGCCGGACGGATATTCGAGTTGAACAGGTCGGCCTCCAGGTAGATCTGGCCGTCGGTGATCGAAAT
>PMEV01000366.1:2628-10553 GCA_003154855.1 Bryobacterales bacterium | reverse complement strand
ATGAACTGCCCCTTCCACATCCTGATTTACAAGGACCGTCCGCGGAGCTATCGCGACCTGCCGGTGCGCCTGGGCGAGCTGGGCACGGTGTACCGCTACGAGCGGTCGGGCGTCATGCACGGGCTGTTTCGCGTGCGCGGATTCACCCAAGACGACGCGCACATCTTCTGCACGCCGGAGCAGATCGAAAACGAGATCGTGAACTGCCTGGAGTTCGCCCTGGACACGCTGCGCACCTACGGGTTCGAGCGGTACGAGGCGGATCTGTCCACCTGGGACGGCGGGGCGAGCGGCAAGTACGACGGGACACCCGAGCAGTGGAGCCTGGGGGAAACCGCGCTCCGCAAGGCCACCGAGCGGCTGAACCTGGCGACCCGCGTGGCGCCGGACGAAGCGGCGTTCTACGGGCCGAAGATCGACGTCAAGCTGGTGGATGCGATCGGGCGGCCGTGGCAGCTATCCACCGTGCAGTTCGATTTCACGTTGCCGCGCCGGTTCGGCCTGGAATACATCGCGGAAGACGGCAAGGCGCACCAGCCGCTGATGGTGCACCGGGCGCTGTACGGATCGGTGGAGCGGTTTTTCGGCATTCTGCTGGAGCACTATGCGGGGGCGTTTCCGGTGTGGCTGGCGCCGGTGCAGGCCACG
This sequence comes from Bryobacterales bacterium, assembly GCA_003154855.1. Taxonomy (GTDB): domain Bacteria; phylum Acidobacteriota; class Terriglobia; order Bryobacterales; family Bryobacteraceae; genus Fen-330. The sequence continues at coordinate 9,905 of PMEV01000366.1, read as the reverse complement.
GTGCTGCCCATCACCGGGCGGCAACTGGAATACGGCCATCAAGTGACGCAACGCTTGCAACAAGCCGGCCTGCGCGCCACGCTCGACGACCGCAACGAGAAGGTCAACCTCAAGATCCGCGAGGCGCAGTTGCAGAAGATCCCATACATGCTGGTGGTGGGAGACCGCGAGGCCGCCTCCGGCACGGTTTCGGTGCGCAACCGCAAGCACGGCGACCAGGGCGTGAGGACGGTGGAGGCGTTCCTGGAAGAGGTGCGGGAGTTGATCCTGGCGAAGTCGCCGCACGAGTAGCCGCATGGCCGCTGCTGCGGACGCCACTGCGCGCTCTACAAGGACGGCAGGTTCGGGAGGGCTTGACCCTCTTCCCCGGGCGGATCGGATTCGGCATCGCGCTCCGCGAGGAGCAACCGGCGCAGCGTGCGGAGGTCGTTCAGCAGGCGGCGGCTGGCCGCCATATGGAGCGAGAGCCTGGAAAGTTTGAAAGAGACCAGCCGGAGGGCCTCTAACCGGCGCTCCGCCTGGGGGATCTCGAGGTCGGCGTCCACCTCGCCCCGGGCCTCCTCGATGGCCTCGGCCAGAAGTTCGACAAACTGCTGCGCACTCTCCACACTGTCAAACGGAGTTTCGGGTTGGTCGCCCACGTGGATGGCTCCGGCTTCCAGACCAGACCCTTGAATTATAGATCTTTCGTGGGGAACTACGCCCGCTTTCGCGAGCGGAAAACGAGTGCCGCGAGGCCCAATCCGCAGAGCGAGAGGGCGCCAGGTTCGGGAACAAAGCCGCCGCCGAGAGGCTCACTGAAATCCACGCTGGGGAAGGAGGACAACGTCTGGGTACCGGTGTGGGTAGCTGGATCGACCCACACCAGGTTGAGGGCGCCGCCAATCCCCGATATCCCGACCCCATAGAGTCTGCCGTCGGCCTCGCCTAGCGAGACCGCTCCGAAGGGGACGTTGAATTCATAGGTCGCCTGGCCGGTGGAGGTGTTCACCAGGAAGACGTTGGTGGGAGTTCCGGTGTCGGTGGTGTAGAGGTTGCCGGAAGCGTCGAACCGGATGTTCTGAGCATTGCCCAGAGTGCCGTAGGGGCCGATTTCAGTGGTGGTGTGGGCAGTGAGGTCGATCGTGTACAGCGCGCTCTGCGAGGCCGCGTACAGGACGCCGGAGGGGGTGAAGACCAGGGTTTCCAGCCCGGGAACGGGCATCACGGCGGTCACCGCGCCGTTCCAAATGTTGATGGTCACCAGTTCGTCGGTGTTAGAGATGGCGTAAAGCGTCCCGTTCGGCGCGAAGGCGACGTCGTTGATAAAGTTCGAGGAGCCGACTGTGCCCACCACAGTGAAGGCGCCCGTGGCGATGTCGATGAACCCCGCCTGGCCGTCTGTATTGAACGTCACGCCGTAGACTATGGGAGTAGCGTAAATCGTCCCGCACGTGAGCAAGAACGAGGCCAGGATGAAGAAAGAGGACACTTTGATCCGCATGTACCGATTCTAACAGCGCGCCCCTGGGGGGGGCAAGGTTCAATCGCAGTTTGGGAGTCTGAGTACTACAGGATAAGTACTATCGGACTAGGCGATCTGCTAAGGGATCACCCTTCTGGGCCGATCAGCTCTTCCTCTTCCGCCCGGGTCTGACCGTCATCGGGCCGCCAGCACCTGGCGTGGCCGAACTCGCCACCGCGGATCGACAGGACCAGGAAGGAATACCAGGGGCAGGAGTTCTGCAAGTCGACCGGGGAGAAATAAGCCTCGCGGTCGGGGTGGGAATGATAAATGCCGATGAGCTTCAGGCCGCGCCGGCGGGCCTCGCGTTCCGCCTCCAGCAGGTCCTCGGAACGTAGTTGGTAGCGCTCGCGCCGGGGGCCTGGGAAGACGTTCTCGAGGGGCAAGGCGTCGGTCACGAGCTTGGAAGCATCCGTGACCCGGCCCAGCATGGCGCCACAACATTCGCCGGGGTAGGAGGCGCGGGCGTGGGCCAGCATGACGCGCCAGGGGTCTGGCTCGATTTGGATCATTCCCGAATTCCTCTATTCAGGAGGGGTCCGAGCGGGCGGTCGCGGTACAATAGTAGTCGATGAGCGACCCCGCTACCTGGTGGCTGAACGTGACCAACATCACCCTGGGAGCCGGGGTGCTGTTGTGCGTCCTCGCGGTCGCCGCGAGCGCCGTTTGGTGCACCATCCAGAACCGTTTGAAGACCCATCCTGTCTAGCCGGACCGGGAGGTCCGGCGCGGACGTGGACGTCCGCCCTACCTCAGAAGATGTACTTGAGCCCCACCTGGATCTGGCGCGGCGGCTTGTTGCCATAGGCGTTGGCCGAGAGCACCTGGCCGAAGTTCGGCGAGCCGAAAAGGCGGTCCGGGATGTCCCAGTTGGGGTGGTTGGTCATGTTGAAGAACTCGCCGCGAATCTGGAGCCGATGGCTCTCGGAGCGGAACTGGATGGTCCTGGACAACGAGAGATCGAGGTTCGAGAGCGCCGGGCCGGTAAGGATGTTCCGGCCGGCCGTGCCGAAGACCGGAAGGCCAGTGTCCGGGTTAAGAGCAGGCTCGGCGAAGGCGCAGGGGTTGAACCAGCTTGCTGGCACGCCGACTATTCCGGGCGCCACGCAGCCGGGATTTGCGGCGACGGGACCGGCCTTGTACGGATTGCCGACCAGATCGGGCCGGGCGGGATTGCCGAAGGCGGCGACGGCGGAGGCGGACTGGCCGGCGCTAAGGTTGACGGTGAAGGGAGAACCCGATTGCGCCGAGAGAATGCCGGCAAGCTGCCAATGGTCTAAGAGAGCTTTGCGCCATCCCGGTTCGCGGGCCCAGAGTTTGGCGAACGGAAGATCGTAGACGGAGCTGATGGCCAGACGGTGCCGGGCGTCGAAGTCGGAGCGCGCTTGCTCGGCCGCCAGATTGTTCGAATCTTGGGGCAGACCGGAACCGACGCTGCCGGCGAACACGGACGACACATCGTCGATGGACTTGGAAAAGGTGTAGGAAACCAGGAAAGCGAGGTCCTGGCCAACGCGCTTCTCGGAGCGGAACTGCATGGAGTTGTAAGAGCTGGAAGCGCCCGACTGCACATACAGGACCGAGGAGAACTGGGGGTAAGGGGAAAGGCCCGTCAGGGGGTTGGTCTGGTTCAGATCGCGGACATCCGGCAGATGCGTTCCCTTGGAACCGATGTAGGCCAGGTCGATCATCCAGTTAGGCCCCAGCTCGTACTGCAGGTCGACGTTCCACTGCTGCATGTAGCCGTCGCGGAAGTTGCGGGCGATCAGGTTGGACTGGGGTATCGCCAGCCCCGGCTGCGTGAGAATGTTCTGAATCACATACGGGTTGCTGGGGTTGTTGATGTAGGCGGAGAGATTGTAGAAGGGCGGGTTGGCGCGCGGGAAGACGCTGATGTTGAAGATGCCAACGTCATAGAAGATGCCATAGGCCGAGCGCACCACAAAGCGCTCGGACTTCAGCGGCCGCCAGGCGATGCCAATGCGCGGGGCGAAATCCGTGTGCGTGGGAGAATAAGTGGCCCGGGGAATCCCGTTGGTCCCCGCCTGGATGAACTGGCAGTCGGGCACTGGCGAACAGGTGGCTGAATTCGGGCTGAGATCGGGGACGCTGAAGCGGTCGTGGGCCTCGACCGGCGGGCTGTTGTACTCATAGCGCAAGCCGACGTTAAACAACAGGCGCGGCGCCACGTGGATGTCGTCCTGGACGTAGAAGTTCAAGCCGGTGCTGCGCAGGCTGTTGAAGGTGTTCCCCTGCACCGCGACGGCGTAGTCGGGAACGCCGGAGAGCAACTGCACCAGGCCGGTCACCGGATCCTGGCCGGTCTGATTAAAGAGCCATTCGCCGCGGGCCACGAAATCGAGGTAGTTATTGACCTGGATCTTGCGGATGTCCGCTCCGAACTTGAACTGGTGGCGGCCAGAGATCCAGGACAGGTTGTCGGCGAGATGGGCAGTAGTGTCGTGACGATCCTGGGGGTAGTTGACCGGCTCGCCAATGTAGTCAAAGGGGGGCAAGCTGATGTTGGGGACCCCTAGATCCACCGGATTGGTCAGCACGTCGGGGAAACCCAACTGGGCGCTCACGTCCGTGCCGGAATTCTGCTGCAAAACGCCGGCGCGCATGCGGTTGAATCCCAGCCGGAGCTCGTTGGTCAGGCTGGGACCGAACACGTGCGTCCAACTCAGGCCGGCGTTCTGGCCTTGGTTGAGCGTGAAACTGCCATAGCCGGGAAGGCTGGTAAAGGCGTTGACGGGATCGAAGGGGTTGAACCGGTTCTCGTCGAAGATCGAGTAGTGAAGCGAGATGACGTCGCCGCGGGTGAAGTGATGGTCCAGCTTGATCGAGCCCAGGTTCTCGGCATTGCGAATGACGGGAGAGGATTCGAAGGTATTCGAGTTCAGCAGGTCCGAGCCGACGTTGGCGGCCGGATACAGGTTGAATACGGCCTGGCCGGCCGGGTTCACCGGAATCCCCGCGTAAGCCACCCCGCCCAGAGCTTCCTGCTTCTGTACCTGCGAAGGCACGGTAGCTTCACGGGTGGTCGCCTGCCGTAACCTCAGTCCCTCGTAAGCCACGAAGAAGAAAGTCTTATCCTTCTGGATGGGGCCGCCGAGAGTGGCGCCGAACTGGTTCCGATCGAGGCGTGGGATGTCGCCGCAGGCGCCCGGGACGGAGGCGGGAGTGCAGGCCGGAAAGTCGAAGTAATTCCGGGCATCCAGGGTCCGGTTGCGGAGGAACTCGAAGGCGCCGCCATGGAACTGGTTGGCGCCGCTCTTGAGGATCACGTTCACCTGGGCGCCGCCGCTGCGGCCGAACTCGGCCGAGTAGTCGCCGGATTGCACCTTGAACTCCTGGATGGCGTCGATGGAGGGCAGGGCCACGTACTGGTTCATGTAGGAGTCGTTGTTATCCACACCTTCGAGAAGGAAACTGTTCGACTGCTCGCGGGCGCCATTGACGCTGATCGCCCCACCCTGGGTCGAGTTCTGGCTTCCTTCGGTGGCGGTGTGGCTTCCGGGGACCAGGAGCGCGAAGGCCAGGAAATTGCGCTCGTTCAAAGGCAACTCGTGGACCAGGCGGCCGTTGATCACCTGGCCCAGGGTGGAGGTGTCCGTCTGGACCAGCGGAGGCGTGTCTTTTACCTCCATCTCACTCGAGATCGGGCCGAGCTGGAGCGCGAAGTCCACGCGAACGGTCTGCTCGATGTCCAGGGTGACGTCGCTGTAGAAACTCCTGCGGAAACCATCTTTCTCCACCGAGACGCGATACCGGCCCACCGCCAGAAGAGCGACGGTGTAGTCGCCATCGTCATTCGTCAGGGCGTCGCGCGCGGCATTGGTGGCCAGGTTGCGCACGGCGATTTTGGCTTTGGGTACGGAAGCCCCGGATGGATCGGTCACCGTGCCGGTGATGGTCCCGGTGGGGCCGGTTGCGGAGAGCGGAAGTACGAGCCCGCCGAGAAACAAGAGGGAGAGTATCGACCGTCGAAAACCCATACTGATTGAGATGCCCATGTTGGATCCCCGATGCTAACCAGGATACACTTCTCCGCTGTCATTTGTTCCCACGAGTCACATTCTTTTCGGAGGGGGCGGGAGGCCGAAGGATCCCCTATTCCACCAGCGCCTGGCGAACCGCGCCCTCGAAATCGCGCTGAGCCTGAACCACCTGCTCCTGGAGCATGATGATCTCGACCATTTGCTCCTTGGGGTCGATCCAGGTCTGAGTGCCGAAGGCGCCGTCCCAGCCGAAGCTGCCGTCGGAGACGGCCAGGCCCGCCGCCACATGATCCCGCACCACACCGACCAGGAACCCGAAGCCCATTCCATGCGCGGGACGTCCCAGCTTTCCATTGAAAAGGTCGCCCACGTGATTGGAGGCCATCAGTTCGATGGTGCGAAGGCCAAGCAGGCGCTTGCCGTTCAGGATTCCGCCGTTCAGCAGCATCTGTGCGAACTGGGCGTAGTCCTCCGCGGTGGAAAGCAGCCCTCCGCCGGCCGAGAAGTAGGTGGGGCTGGAGAAACCGTCCTGATTGGGGCTTTTCTCGAGCCCCTTGGCTCCCTTCTGGTATAGGGTAGGGAGGCGCCCCCGCCGGTCGTCCGGAGGATAGAAGAACGTGTCGTTCATCCCCAGCGGCTCGAAGATGCGGGTGCGCAGGAAGCGATCGTAGGGCAGGCCCGAGACGATCTCGACGATGCGCCCGAGCACGTCGGGACCGGCCCCGCCGCTATACTCCCAGCGCGTGCCGGGTTGGAAGTCCAAGGGCACCGCGGCCAGGCGGGGAACGTAGGTCGCCAGGGTGTCTTGAGGCGTTCTGGCCGGCGCCAGTTTGGTACCGAGCATTCGCCAGCTCACCAGGCCCGAGGTATGCGTCAGCAGGTCCTGAATGGTGATCTCGCGATCGGCCGGAATGAGGTAGTAGTCCGGGAGGCCCGCGCCAGCCTCGGGGTTCCCCTTCAAGACGGAGACCTTGGAACCCTTGAACTCCGGCAGGAAACGCGATACCGGATCGCTCAGGCGGATCTTCCCCTCTTCCACCAGCATGAGCACGGCCACGCTGGTGATGGGCTTGGTCATGGAGGCCAGGCGGAAGATGGCGTCCTTGGCGAGGGGCAGCTGGGACTCGAGGTCCATCAGGCCATGCGCCTCGAAGTGCACGATGCGGCCACGGCGAGCCACCAGCGTCACCGCACCGGAGATCTCTCCCGCGTCAATGTGGCGTTGCACGGATTCGTGGATCCGGCGGAGCCGCTCGGAGGAGAGGCCAACCTCCTCGGGCTTGCCGACCGGCAGGCCGGCGGCGATCAGAGGGGCGGCCAAAGCCGCCAGGAGTAGGATTCGTTGCATAGGCTTATCTCGAAGTCTACCGGACTCAGTCTCCGGGATGGTATTGGCGTTCGGCATGGCGCAGGACTTCGGAGCGGTAGAAGTAAACCTCGCGCAGGTCGGCCGCCGAGTAGCGCTGAGCCTGATCGTTGAAGTGCGGGGAGGCCGGAGAGCCGCTCGCGCCTCCCGCCGTCACGGCTTTGGACCGCACGGAGCGGCCGAACTCGACCACGGCCACGAAAGTGTTCCCGGCGGCGCCATACCACTTCCTGGCACCGGGATACGGGCGGGCTACGAAAGCGGCCAGCGAACCCCACTGCCCGGCGGTGAAGCCCACCGGAAGGCTGGGCCGGGCGTCATCGAAGCGCGGGGCGATGTCGCCATTGAGGCGCTGAAATCGATTGATGTCGCCCCAGGGCGTCTTCCAAGTGCCGAATTCGGCTTC
>PMEV01000366.1:0-2585 GCA_003154855.1 Bryobacterales bacterium | reverse complement strand
GAGGCGACCGCCCAGCGGAGATCCCACTGGCGCAGGAGCGCGATCTGGGCGGCGGTCTTGGCCTTCAGCGGATTGCCTGCCGGGGCGTCGTCCCAGGCCTTGAGGAGCGCGGGGATCGGCTTCTCAAACCAGGGGAGATAGCTGTCATAGGCCGCGGCAATGAGCGAGTCGAGGGTGAAGTCCTTGCGGTTCTCCAGAACCCGGACCGCGTGCCGTCCACGCGCCGTTTCGCCACCGGTTTCCACGTAGGCGGGATAGTCTTGCTTCCTCGGGCTGCTCGGCCCAGCAGCGGACCACGGCCAATCGTTCGAGTTATAGAGCCAGCCGCTGGAAGGGTTTAGCAAGTGCGGCGCCTCGTCGAGCGAAAGAAGTCCCTGCCACTCGGTGGCCGGATTGCTGCCGTCCACGGGCTTGGTCCAGTCGAATTTGGGGTCGCGGCGGGGGATGAAGTTTCCGTGGAAGTAGGCGATGTCGCCATCGGCGTCGGCGAAGACCGTGTTGTTGGAGGAGTTGGCCCGGAGTTCCATGGCCTGGCGGAACGCCTGGTAGTTTCGCGCCTTGGTGCGAAGGAAGGATTGCATGAGAGCCTTCACCGGCTCCTGCATCAACCGGACGCTCACCCACTGGCCGCCCAGCGCGCGGACGATGGGTCCGTGATGGGTGCGGTAGACGGTAAACTTCTTCTCCGCCATGGCGGGGCCGGCCCGGTACGGAACGGCGATCTGGGTGGAGACCAGCGGACGCTGTTCGAGATACTCGGTCACCGCGTTGACGCCGCTCGAGGTGTGCATCCAGCCGGCGCTTTCGTTGAATCCCTGGTAGACGAAGAACTGGCCCCAGGTGACCGCGCCGTAGGCATTGAGGCCTTCCTCGCTCACCACTTGCAGCTCGGAGCGGAAGTAGAAGGAGGTGTGNNGCGAAGCCGTTCGATCCGGCAGGCTCGGCCGGCTGGGCGTCCAGCGCGGGGGGAATCTGGCTCACGGGGACGGCGCCATAGAAGGCCCGCAGTTGATCGACGTCTATGCGCTCGACGTCGCTTCCAATGCTGCCTTCAGTGAAGGCCAGCGCCATCCAAGGCTCGAATCGCCGAATGACCCTGGGCGTGACTTCGGGATGTTTCGAGAGATAGTAGTTCAGGCCGTCGGCGAAGGCGTCCATCAGCCGCTTCAACCAGGCCGGGCTGGCCGCGTATTGCTGCCGCAGGGCAACGGGGTCGATGAAGAGCTTCATTCGCAGGTCCCGGTAGATGCGCGACTCGCCCTCGGCTTCGGCCAGGCGGCCCAGCGCATTGATGTAGTTCGTCTCGACGCGGCTGAAGTCGTCCTCGGCCTGGGCGTAAAGCATGCCGAAGACCGCATCGGCGTCCGTTTTGCCGTAGACGTGCGGGATGCCCCAGTCATCCCGGACGATGGTGACCTGGCGGGCCTCNNGAGAACGAGCTTCTTGAGGCAGAGTCCGTTCCGCATGGCTGGCCGTTCTTGATTCTAGCCTGCATCGGTCCCCTCGCGGGCTGGGCACCGGTGGTATGATCGCGTCCAAGATGTGGAAGATCGTTGTCCTGACATTTGCTTTAGCTGGGGCCACCGCTGGCCAGGAACAGGCCAAGCCAGTCCCTATCGTGCTGCATGCGGCTCGAATGTTGGAAATCGAGAGCGGGAAGGTCTTGACGCCGGGCGAAATTCTGGTAGAGGGCGAACGGATCGCGGAGGTTGGGACGGCGGTGAGGCATCCGGCCGGGGCCGAGATCATCGACCTCGGCGACCGGACTCTGCTGCCGGGCTTGATCGACGCGCATGTGCACCTGTTTCTCCATCCCGGCGCCGAGGACTTGCAGACCGTCCAGGAATCGGTGGCGCAGCGGACGATTCTGGCCACGCTGGCGGCGCGCGCCGACTTGATGGCGGGCTTCACCGCGGAGCGCGACATGGGCACCGAAGGCGCGGGTTCGGCCGATACGGCGGTGCGCAATGCCATCGACCAGGGGCTGATTCCCGGCCCGCGCCTGCGCATCAGCGGCAACGCGGTGGACATCCTGGGCGGGCACGAAGACGCCATCGGCTACAACCCCGAACAGCACGTGCTGCCGAACGCCACCTGGGCCAACAACGCCGCCGAGCTGGTGGCGGTGATTCGGCAGCAGTTCAAGGAAGGCGCCGATTTCATCAAGATCTACCAGACCGGGCACGACACGGTGCGCGACGGCAAGCTGATCGCGCCATACCAGTACACGGAAGCCGAGCTGAGCGCCGCCGTACAGGAAGCCGCGCGGGTGGGCCGCAAGGTAGCCGTGCACGCCACCACCGATCCGGGCGCGCTGTACGCGGCACGGGCCGGAGTCGTCTCCATCGAACATGCCAATCAGATCGGCGACGAAACGATGCGGCTGATGCACGACAAGCACATCTACGCGCTTCCGACCTTCGCCATTTTCGAGTACTTCGCCGAACATGCAGCGTCCCAGGAGCAGGCGGCGCACGAGTGCTGGACCGTGGAGCTTAAAGCGCGGGAGTTTCGCAAACAGCTTGCGGCGGGCGTTCCCATCGCGGCCGGCTCCGACGTGGGCCCGTTTCCGCATGGCACGCAGG
>PMEV01000128.1 GCA_003154855.1 Bryobacterales bacterium | reverse complement strand
GATGAGATTCACCGCTTCAACAAGGCCCAGCAGGACGCCTTCCTGCCCTACGTCGAGCGCGGCGACATCACGCTCATCGGGGCCACCACGGAGAACCCGTCCTTCGAGATCATTTCCGCGCTGCTGTCGCGCTCGAAGGTCTACAACCTGCGCGCGCTCACGGTGGCCGAGCTTACCACGCTGGTCCGCCGCGCGATCGAGGACCACGAACACGGCCTGGGCGATCTGGGAATCCAAGCCTCCGACGAACTGCTCGAGCAGATCGCCCTGTTCTCGAACGGCGACGCCCGCTCGGCCTACAACACGCTGGAGGCCGCCATTGCCGCTTCGGGTGGCCAGGTGCTGGCGAAGCAGGCGGTCGAGGACGCCATACAGCGCAAGGTGCTGCTCTACGACAAATCCGGCGAGGAGCATTACAACATCGTCTCGGCGCTGCATAAGTCGGTGCGTTCGAGCGACGTGGACGCCTCTCTGTACTGGCTGGGCCGCATGCTGGAGGCCGGCGAGGACCGCCTGTACATCGCCCGGCGCCTGATCCGCATGGCCGTCGAGGACGTCGGCCTGGCCGATCCGCGGGCATTGGAACAGGCCGTCGCCGCCATGCAGGCGGTACACTTCCTTGGCATTCCCGAAGGCGACCAGGCCCTGGCACAGGCCGCCATCTACCTGGCNNGCCGAGCCGGTCCCGCTGCAACTCCGCAATGCGGTTACTTCGAGCATGCGCGAGTGGGGTTACGGAGAGGGGTACCAGCACGCTCACCAGTTCCAGGACGCCCTCCCCGATATGCAGTGCCTGCCACCCTCGCTGGCGGGGCGCCGCTTCTACCTGCCCACCGATCGCGGCCTCGAAAAACGGATCGCGGAGCGCCTGGCGGAGATTCGGAAGGTCCGAGGGACCTAGCCGCGCGTCGAGGGGAGAATCTCAAACAGTTTCTTGACGGTTCTGCTATAGTCTTGAGAAAGGAATGCCGCAAGCAGATAGTACCATATCCGTACCATGGTGCCAGCGTCTGAATTGAACCCTTTCGACTATAGTTTTGTCAGCGAGAAGGGTGTTTGATGGAGCAGGGACAGATTATGGCGATGGACGCAGCGAGAATGGCATTGCAGCCGGACGTGGCGGAACGCCGATCATCCGTCCGGTTTCCGATCGAGCAGGAGGTCCGGTATAAGGTGTACAACCGGAACACTATCGAGGTCGGAAGCGGCAGAACCGTCAACATGAGCTCGAACGGCGTGCTGTTCACCACCGAGCGCACCCTTACCACCGGGGAGCGCGTCGAACTGGCGGTGAACTGGCCGGCCCACCTCGACAACCGCTGCGCGCTGAAGCTGGTCGCCAGCGGCCGGGTCGTGCGCACCGACAGCACCAAGGCGGCCATCGCCATCGAGCGCTACGAATTCCGCACACAAGGCTCCCACGGCCTGACGTAATGGATGCCGACGAGCCGGGCGGGCGCCCGCGGGCTGGGAGTACCGCGGCCCCGGCCAGCGCCTCGACCTTCACCGCCGGCCACGGTTTTCCATTTCCTCTCGCAGAACGCGGTTAATACGCGTCTGGTATCCCCTGCCCTGCGATTTGAGCCACGCCAGAACGTCGGCATCTATGCGAATCGTCAACGACTTCTTTATGGGCCGATAGAACTTCCCCACCACCGCTTTGCTCCAATCCGCGATTTCCGGGATGTCGCTGAGGTCGATTGCTCCATCCTTCAAACGCTCGAGCTCACCGGTCCCTTTAGTCCGGCTCTTGGTGACCTTTTTCATAAGCTCTCCTTTCCCGAGGAGTCGCCTTCCGGGCCGATATGATGCGGATAGCTTCCGCGCCACCCTCATCCCGAAAGGTATGCGCCACCAGCAACACCATTACTCCACCAATCATCCCCAGGGTCTGCCAACGTTCCTCGCGGTCCACGATGCGCTCCAGAACGCTGAGCGCCTGGGGGTCCTCGAAGACAAGCTGGGCCGTCTCGAAGCTCACTCTGTGTTTGGAGATGTTATAGCGGTTCTTGGCCTCATCCCATTCGAAGCGCATTTTGTGTCGCTACCAATTCGTAACTACATTATAGTACGGACAGGTAGTGGTAGTCCAGGCGCGGGATAGCTCGATGGGCGTCCCTGCCGGGCGCCACGCCGGCTCAGTTGCTGCGAGCAATGGTGAGCTGGACCGTCACCGGCGGCGCAACGGTCGCGCCTCGATTGGGCAGCAGGTCTTGCAGGGTGGCTTTGGAGAGCACCTGATCGACCACCTGCTGCACCGAGCGCCAGAGGAAACGAATCGAGCAGTCGGTGGAGCGGTTGCAGATTTCCGGTTTTCCGTGGTGCTGCTCGCAGAACTCGCCCTCGTAGAGCCTTCCACCAAGCACGGCCAGCGCCTCGGCGACCGTAATCCCGCCGAGCGGCCGGGCCAGCGTATAGCCGCCGGCCTGTCCGCGCACGCTCTTCACCAGGCCACCGCGGCGCAACACCCGCATCAGCTTGGCGACGTGAGGGGTGGAGAGCCCTTCGGCGCGGGCGATCTCCGGAATGGTGAGGCTGGCCTGGGGCCCCCGCGCTCCAATCTGCAGCAGGCACCGAACGCCGTATTCTTCCTGGGCGGTAATCTTCAAAACAAACCCAATTGGACCAGCGCGGCCTGGGAGAGCCGGCTGCGGTCCCAAGGCGGATCCCAAACCAGCTCGACTTGGGCGTCGGTCACTCCGGCCACCGCCTGAATCTTGCGTTTGACCTCGGCCGGCAGGCTGCCCGCCACCGGGCAGTTAGGCGCGGTCAGGGTCATTTGGACGCTCACTGCGCCGGAGGGGTCCACTTTCAGCGCGTAGATCAACCCCAGCTCGTAAATGTTCGCCGGGATCTCGGGATCGTAGCAGGTGCGCAGCGCTTCGACGACTCGGCGCTCGAGATCGCTCATTCCGTGGACACCTTTCCGCCGTCGCCGGTCAAAGCGGCATGCAGGGTGTGCCAGGGCAGGGTGGCGCACTTAACCCGGGTCGGGTAGTCGCAGACTCCGGAGAACACCGCCAGTTTGCCGAGTTTCGGCCCCTCGCCGGCGGGATCCAATCCGGTAAGCAATCTATGGAAATCTTCGAACACCGCTTCGGCGTTGGCCAGCGATTTGCCTTTCAGGCTCTCGGTGAGCAGCGAAGCGGAGGCCGTGGAGATGGCGCAGCCGGAGCCTTCGAAGCTGATGTCGGCAACCATGCCGTTCTCAATCTTGAGGTAGATGGTGATCTTGTCGCCGCACAGCGGGTTGAAGCCCTCGACCTTGCGATTGGCGCCCTCGAGCGGGCGGAAATTGCGCGGCCGCTTGCTGTGGTCGACGATCACCTGTTGGTACAGATCGCGGATGTCCGTACTCACTCGAAAATCTCCCGCACCTTGCCGAGCCCCTCGACCAAGGCATCGATCTCCCGATAAGTATTGTAGAACGCGAGCGAGGCCCGCGAGGTGGCGGTCAGGCCAAAGCGCTCCATGATCGGCTGCGCGCAGTGATGCCCGGCACGAATAGCGATGCCCTGGCCGTCCAGAATGGTGGCGATGTCGTGAGGGTGCACGCCCTCCAGGACGAACGAGAGAACCGCGGCTTTCCGGCGCGCCGTCCCGATCAGGCGCAGGCCCGGGACGCGCTCCAGCGCCTCGGTTCCGTAAACCAACAGCTCGTGCTCCCAGGCGGCGACGCGGTCCAGGCCGATGGTGGTCACGTAATCGATCGCCGCCCCCAGCCCGATGGCGCCCGCGATGTGCGGTGTGCCCGCCTCGAATTTGTAAGGCGGATCGTTGAAGGTGGTCTTCTCGAAGGTGACCGAGCGAATCATGTCGCCGCCGCCCTGCCAGGGAGGCATGGCGTCCAGCAGGCTGGCCTTGCCGAAGAGTACGCCGATACCCGTGGGACCGAACGCCTTGTGGCCGGAGAAGGCGTAGAAGTCGCAATCCAGGTCCTGCACGTCCACGGGCATGTGCGGCGCCGCCTGCGCTCCGTCGATGAGGGCCACCGCGCCCGCCGCATGCGCCTGCGCGATCATTTCGCGGACCGGGTTGATGGTGCCCAGCGCATTCGAGACCTGCGCCAGGGCGACGATCCGGGTGCGCGGCCCGAGCATCTTCCGGTACTCCTCGGGAACGATCTCGCCGCGGTCGTCGATCGGCGCCACGCGCAGAATGGCGCCCTTTTCGGCGGCCAGCATCTGCCAGGGCACGATGTTCGAGTGGTGCTCGAGGCCCGAGACGACGATCTCATCCCCGGCCCGGAGATTGGCGCGACCGTAGGTTTGCGCCACCAGGTTAATGGACTCGGTAGCGCCGCGGGTATACACAATCTCCGCCGGCGCGGCTGCGTTCAGGAACTGGCGGACGGTTTCGCGGGCGCCCTCGTAGGCGGCGGTGGAGCGCTCGCTCAATTGGTGCACGCCGCGGTGGACGTTGGCGCAGTCCCGTTCGTAGAACCGCATGATCGCGTCCAGCACGGCCCGCGGCTTCTGCGAGGTGGCGGCGTTATCGAGATAGACGAGCGGATGGCCATGCACGGTTTGCCGGAGCGCGGGGAAATCCTCCCGGATGCGCCCGACGTCCAGGCCGACCGCGGTCTCGATGCGGGCGCTCATTCCGTGGACCCTTTCAGCCACTCCGACAGTGCGCCAGAGAGGCGCGAACGCAACGATTCCACGCGGATCTTCTCCAGAATGTCGCTCGCGAAAGCGTAAGTGAGCAGGCTGCGCGCCTCGGCCAGAGGGATGCCGCGGCTGCGCAGATAGAAGATGGCGTCCTGATCCACCTGGCCCACCGTGGCGCCGTGTGTGCAGCGCACGTCGTCCGCGTAGATCTCGAGCTGCGGCTTGGTGTTGATGAGGGCGTCGCGCGAAAGCAGCAGGTTTTTGTTGCGCTGTATGGCGTCGGTCTTCTGGGCCGCCGGGCGCACCAGAATGCGGCCGTGAAAAACGCCGTGGGCCGCGCCGTCCAGAATGCCCTTGTACAGCTCGTGACTGGTGGTGTGTTCGCGGGCGTGGTCGAGCGTGGTGTAATTATCGACGTGCTGGTGGCCGTTGGCCAGATACAGGCCATTCAGTGCGCAGTGGGCGCCTTCGCCCTCCAGCACGGCCGCGATCTCGTTGCGCGCCAGGCCCGCGCCCAGCGCGATGTTGTGCGAAGTGACGGTGCTCGTCGCGCCCTGCTGGACGCGCAGCAAGCCCCAATGCAGCGCGCTCCGGCTCTCCGCTTGCAGCTTGTAGTGATCGGCCACCGCGCCGTCGCCAGCGACGAGTTCCGTGACCGCGCTGGTGAAACCGGGCCGGTCGCCCAAGCCCAGATAGGTCTCGATGACAGCCGCCTGGCTGTCGCGGCCCGCCACAATCAGGTTGCGCGGATAGGCGGCGCCGCCGGTGGAGACGAAGAGCAGGTGAATGGGAGCGGCCAGGACGCAACCGTTCCCGATCTCGACAAACGCGCCGTCTTCGAAGCGGGCCGTATTCAGCGCGGCCATCGCGTTCTGGCTGAAATCGGCGTAGCGCCCCACCTCGCCCGCGCGCCCCGCCTGGAGCGCTTCCCGCAGACTCCCAGCCTTCACTCCAGCCGACGGTGTCGAGAGCAGCGGCGCATAGCGCCCATTGACGAAGACCAGCCGCGGACAACCCAGGTCCGCGAAGGGGGCCGCTGCCAGCTCCTCGGGCGCGAGCGGGCCGGGCTCGGCGTCCAGCGTCTTCAAGAACGGCGCCAGGTTGGTGTACTTCCATTCCTCGTTCCTGGTGGTGGGGAATCCCAGCGCGTCAAAGCGGTCGCTCGCGACCTGGCGGAGATCGCCGAGCATGGGAAATGGACTGACCGTCGCCGTCATCGCTTTACGCCCTCACCGCTTCCGCCTCGAGCCAGGCGTAGCCCTGCTGCTCGAGTTCGAGCGCCAGCTCCTTGCCGCCCGAGCGCACGATCCGCCCGTTGTACATCACATGGACGTAGTCCGGCACAACGTAGTTGAGCAGGCGCTGGTAGTGAGTCACCAGCACGATGCCGCGCTCGGGGCTGCGCATGGCCTCGATGCCGTTGGCGACCGCCTTGAGCGCGTCGATATCCAGGCCCGAGTCGGTCTCGTCCAGAATCGCCAGCCGCGGCTCGAGCACCGCCATCTGGAAGATCTCGTTGCGCTTCTTCTCGCCTCCCGAAAAGCCTTCGTTGACCGGGCGGGCCAGCAGCGCCTCGTCCAGGCCCAGCAAACCGGCTTTCCGCTTCACCAGTTGCAGAAAGTCGATGGCGTCCAGTTCCTCGATCCCGCGGTATTTGCGGCGTGCGTTCAGAGCGGCGCGCAAAAAGTACATGTTGCTCACGCCGGGGATCTCCACCGGGTACTGAAACGCGAGGAAGACGCCCTCGCAGGCGCGATCTTCCGGCTTCATCGCGAGCAGGTCCTTGCCGTCCAGCAGGACTTCCCCGCCCGTCACCTCGTAGGTTTCCCGCCCGGCCAGCACCTGGGCCAGCGTACTTTTTCCCGAGCCGTTGGGTCCCATGATGGCGTGGACCTCGCCGGCGTTCACCTTCAAGTCAATGCCCTTCAGGATTGCCTTTTCCTGGACTCGTGCCTGCAAGTTTCGGATTTCGAGCATTCGATTGGTTCCTCGTTCAGCCTACACTGCCTTCCAGACTCACACTCAACAAACGCTGCGCCTCCACCGCGAATTCCATCGGCAATTCGTGGAACACTTCTTTGCAGAAGCCATTCACGATCATGGAGACCGCGTCCTCGCTCGTGATGCCGCGCTGCCGGCAGTAGAAGATCTGGTCCTCGCCGATGCGCGAGACCGAGGCCTCGTGCTCCACCTGCGCGGTGGGATTCTTCACCTCGAGATACGGAAAGGTGTGCGCGCCGCACTGGCTGCCCAGCAGCATGGAGTCGCACTGCGAATAGTTGCGCGCGCCCTCGGCCCCCGGCAGGATCTTCACCATGCCGCGGTAGCTGTTCTGGCCGTGGCCGGCGGAAATGCCCTTGGAAACGATGGTCGAGCGCGTGTTCTTGCCGATGTGGATCATCTTGGTGCCGGTGTCGGCCTGCTGGTAGTTGTTGGCCACCGCCACCGAGTAGAACTCACCCACCGAGTTGTCGCCGATCAACAGGCAGCCCGGGTACTTCCAGGTNNACCAGTTCTGCACGGTCGAGTACTTGATCTGGGCGTTGTCCAGGGCCACCAGTTCCACCACGGCCGCGTGCAACTGGTTGGTGTCGCGGATGGGCGCCGTGCAGCCTTCCAGATAGCTCACGTAGGAGCCCGCTTCGGCCACGATCAGGGTGCGCTCGAACTGGCCGGTGTTCTGGGCGTTGATGCGGAAGTAGGTGGATAGCTCCATGGGGCAGCGCACGCCCTTAGGCACGTAGCAGAACGAGCCGTCGCTGAAAACCGCTGCGTTCAGCGCGGCGAAAAAGTTGTCCGAGTAGGGGACCACCGAGCCGAGGTATTTTTCGACCAGCTCGGGGTAGTGGAGAACCGCTTCCGAGAACGAGCAGAACAGGATGCCCAACCCGGCCAGCTTCTCGCGGAAGGTAGTGGCTACCGAGACGCTATCGAAGACCGCGTCCACCGCGACTCCAGCGAACAGGGCTTGCTCCTGGAGCGGGATGCCGAGCCGTTCGTAGGTGCGGAGCAGCTCCGGGTTTACGTCGGCCAGGTTCTTGGGCTTTCCGCTCGCGGCTTTTGGCGCGGAGTAGTAGACGATGCTTTGGTAGTCGATGGCCGGGTAGCGCACATTGGCCCACTTCGGCTCCTCCATCTTGAGCCACTGGCGGTAGGCCTTCAGGCGCCACTCCAGCATGAACTTGGGCTCGTTCTTCTTGGCAGAGATCAGCCGGATGACGTCCTCGTTGAGGCCGGCGGGGACCGAATCGGTCTCGATCTCGGTGACAAACCCGTACTTATAGTCTTGTTCCGTAAAGGCTTGGATCTGTTCGGTGGCAGAACTCATCACATCTCCAGAGGTCGGTCAATCACAGTGTAGCGCAATCTATACTAAATAGTCAAGATTGAATTGGCGACGGGCAGTTGGGCACTGAGCGAAGGATTGCGGGGGCGGGTCCTACGCGAGGCAACGAGGATCTACTGCGTTTCGACCATCCTGGGTGTCGCGGAAGTGATTCCTTTTGCGCGGCCGGCGTCGCTCACCGTCAGACGGCTTCGGGCGGATGATTCCGGGTTGGCTGCCCGTAT
The DNA here is from genome assembly GCA_003154855.1 of Bryobacterales bacterium. GTDB lineage: Bacteria > Acidobacteriota > Terriglobia > Bryobacterales > Bryobacteraceae > Fen-330. Next base: position 12,541 of record PMEV01000128.1, on the reverse strand, counting down.
CCAAGCCGGCGTTCCGTGCTCCGGCCGGGGGTACGGCACGGCGGAACGAAACCACCCGACGCGGAACGCAAACTGCAGTACGATTCAGGCAACGGGTGAAACCCGGAGAGGACGATGCATCGGTCGGACCGGTTCATCCCGGATTTGATCGTTTGCCGCGGGCTCGCCTCGCTCGACGTCCACAAGAGCCGTATTGGTTCGGACGGGGTGGACAGCGGAATTGAGACAATCCGAAGCCACTAAATCACGCTGCCTGAACGAGTTCAAGAGAAAAGGGGCGCCGGGCTTGAGCTGGGGTGCGGTACTGCAGCCGCTCCGGAAGTCGTCGCTCATGTACAAGCTGCCGCGATCGTGGCGCAAGCGCACCCCGGCGGCGGCGCCATGGCCGCGGTCGGGCACGGCACTTGCTCGAGGGCCGCTCCCTGGTCGTCGTGCGCGCCGCGGAGGCAGCGCTCCGTCTGACGGTGGAGGCGACCGCGCCCGGCCTTGCCACGCCCCAGGAGATGCACGCTGCGAAGTCGCGCTTCACCCTCTGCCTCAGTCTTGTTACCCTTAACGGTTGGAGTTCGGACGGGCCGATTCTGGCTTCGTCCGAAAAGGCAAGAACCGGAAACCATGAAGAAACAGCTCTCCGCAGTGTCGCTCCTGCTGCTGTCCTTCACAGCCCGCCAAGCGGCTCCCGAGAACATGAAGACCGAAGAGTGCCACATCAAGCTGCCGGGGATCACCTTCACTCGCTCGCTCAACCAGGCCGCCGCTCATGCGAAGGTCGAGGATGGAAGGATCACTCTCGCGAGTGAAGCGAGGCGCGACAATTTCCGCGACCCGGATGGGAAGCTATCCAATAACACGGCGCCACTGCTGTTGACCGAGATCGACAACAAGCAGCCCTTCACCCTCACGGCCAAGGTCACACCGGCGTTCCTGAAGACATATGACGCCGGGACTCTCTACATCTACGTGAAGGAGGACCTCTGGCTGAAGATGGCGATGGAAATGGATGAGCGCCGGAAGACCAGGATGGTCAGCGTTCGCACCATCGGGACCTCCGACGACAACAACCACGACGTCATCGAGGCGAAGAGTGTCTATATGAAGATCTCTTCGGACACGAAGACCGTCGGGTTCTACTACTCGCTCGACAAGAAGAGCTGGCAGTTGATTCGCCTCTTCAAGAACGATTACCCGGCATCGATCTGGGTGGGGATCGGCACCCAGAGCCCGCTCGGCGAAGGAACGTCCGCGGTCTTCGAGGACATATCTCTGACCGGGCAGAGCGTCTCGGACTTCCGGCTGGGGACCGGAGAGGGCAGTCTCCCGGCGGCGCCCGCCGAGGTGCGCAAGGAGGACTCCGCGCTGCTCCCAATCTCCGGCGCCGTGCTCTTCAACAATGTCTATGGCAAGGGCGACATCGCGAACTACCGGCAACTCGTCTATCGCGGCCGGGACGACGCAGGCTGGGAGTGGGATTGGCCCGAGAGCGATGGAGCGTCCCTGAAGAGCTACCCCGAGGTGTTGGTGGGACGATCGCCGTGGAGTGAGGCGAGTGGAGGGGACCGGTTGCCCCGCCGGCTGTCCGAAACGCGGCTGACGCTCGATTTCGACTTCTCCACCGCCGGCAGCGGGCTCTGGTGCGAGAGTTTCGACTTCTGGATCACCCGCTCCGACCGGCCGAGATCGAAGGACATCGTGGCCAACCTGACGATCTGGACCGGGAAGCATGGGCTGGAGCCCACGTACAAAGGCCGCCGCGAGACGTTGAGGATCGGCGGGCGCACCTACGAGGCCATCTTCGAGACGCCCGCGGAGCAGCCGGACAAGCCGTGGAAGACGCTCTGCCTGGTGGACACCGAGCCTCGCGGCAAGGGCAGCCTCGAGCTGGGTCCCCTGGTCGATGCCCTGATCGCACACGGGCTGGCGCAGCCGACCGACTTTCTCGCGACCGCCGAGTTGGGCAGCGAGGTGGCGTACGGGAAGGGCCGCACGACCCTTCGGGTCTTCAGGCTGCGGTAGGGCGCGCACGACTGCGCGAGGCGCAAGCATCTGTCCAGGCGCGCCCGATTCCACAAAGGCGTCTGTGGCGCGGAAAAAGTGCACCGGATGACGAAGCCGGGCAGCGAGAACCCGATGCACGGTGAATTGAGGGGGAACGGGCGTGCGCATCACGCTCCTGGTTGACCATGCGGACGGGGTTGTCGAGCGCCCAGCGTGGGGAGCCATGCGGCTCGCCGGCGGCGGGTGGTGGAGCGGAGGCCGATCTCTGATACACTAACTAGAGTCGCTTGCGACCACTGTCCGCAGAATGCTTATTGCCAGGGAATTCGTCGCCTATCTCGCTCGGCAACTCGTGAAGAAGCTGAGCGTTTCGATGATCGAAACCGTCGAACCGCAGGTGGTTTCGGAGTTGATCGCCTCGGTCATCACCGAAGAGCTGGCCATCGAGGACCGGCTGAACGACGAGGTTCGGGACATCCTCAGCGAGTACAGCGAGTACATGCGCCGGGAGGGGGTCAGCTACCAGGAGATGTTCCGGCGCATCAAGAACACGCTGATCTCGCAGCGCAAGGTCATCCGCGCGGCCGGCCGCGATACGGGCGACCACATGAAGCTGTCGCGCGACAAGGTCATCGACATTTCTCACAAGGTGGTCTCCGCGTTGCGCAAGGCGCACCAGGTCCGGCTGAAGAAGCCGTTCAATGAAGTGCGCCTGGAACTGGTCCGCGAGATGACCGAGGTGTTGCAGGCGGAAGAGAAGGTCGACCGCGCGGCGCGCGACAAGATCCGATCGCAGAAACGCGAGATCCCGGAGGGCAGCGAGGAGTGGGACCTGCTGCTGCGGCGCTACTATTCCGAAGAGCTCAAGAAGCTGGGCATCGATCTGGCGCGCTAAGGGCGGTAGACCAGGAATTCCGAGTCTTCGAAGACCGTGGCGCGGCCGGGCAGGCGGTGCGCCCGTTGCAGCACGAAGTAGTGGATGCCCCAGCCGGGATAGGCGGCCACCTGCCGGGGGTCGAAGCGGCCCGCGCCCACCCGCTGCCACCGGGCCCACCATTCGAGCGCGAAGCTCCCGAGGAAATTCACCTGGCCGCCGCCCTTCCAGTCGACGTAGACGGCGCGCAGCGAACGGGCGCGGAAGACGCCTGGGTAGAGATCTCTCGCGGCGTCGGGGAACAGGAAGACCGCGTCACGGGGCGTCGCGGAACGCGCCCAGGCGGCCAGCCCGGCCACGTCGTCAGGCGGCGCGGCGGCCTTGTGGACGGCGGCAATCAGGAAGAACGGAACCAGCACCGCGGCCGCCCAGGCGGGTAACGCCCATCTGCGCCCGCTGGATTCCGCCCGCACCGCCAGCGCCGCCAGAAGCGCGCAGGCAGGCGCCGTCCAGCCCAGCTCGCGGAGGATATCGAGCGGCCCGCCCGCCAGAGTATTTATCGGGATGGCGAAGGCGATCAGGAACCACGACGCGCTCTCCCACCAGCGTCCTTGCCGCCCCGCGTTCACGGCGGCGGCAGAGGCGAGCAGGCCGGCCAGGACCGTAATGAGCAGCACCGCTCGCGCGGTCTGGATCTGCGGCATCAGGATCCACTTGCACTTCTCGAGCAGCAGCCAGGAGGCAGGCATCGCCAGGACCCCAACCAACGGCAGCCCGGCCAGAAAGAAGCAGGCCTCCCGCGACGCCGGCTTCCGCACCCGCCAAAGCGCGACCAGCGAGGCGGCCCACAGGAAAAGGTAGTGGCACACCCATCCGGGCCCCCACAGGGATACCCAAACGTAAGGGGCGCGCAGGCGCTGTATGCGCTCCAGTTCCGGATCGATGCGGCCGAGGACCGGCTGCGCTTCGGGCGCACCCGCCTGAAAGAAGTGGAGCAGGAACAGAAGGACCACACCGGCCAGCATGGGAACCAATCCCCAGATCCGCCGCCGCCTCACCGCCGCCTCCGACGGAGAGAGCATAAGCGCGAAGTAGACGATGAAGAACGGAAGGACCGAGGGCGCGTGGTAGAGGAATCCCGCCGCCGCGGCGATGCCGGCCCCCAGATAGCGCCCGTTTGCCGCCAGACCAACGGCCAGCAGCAACAGCAGGATGGCGAATCCGCGCGGCACGGGCTCGAACTCGATGGCCAGCACCGTTGGTCCGCCGATGAACGCGCCGAGTGAGAATATGGCCGCCGCCAGCAGAGCCATGCGCGTGGAGAGCCGCAGCGCAGTGGCCAGCAGAAAGATGCCCAGAATTCCGAGCGCCCGGCAGAGGAACTGCTGGGCCTCCAGCACGCGCTCGAAGTCGAGCCCGGTGAGGCGGCGCAAGGCCAGCGCAGCCTCGTCATAGACGGTGAAGGAGACATGAGGATGCTGGGCCAGCAGTTCGCGCGAGAAAGCGGAGGGATCCGAGAGGCGCTCCAGGATGGGCAGGTAGATCTGCGTGTCCGAGCGGAGCCAGGTGTGGCCGGGGAACTGGAAGAAGCTGAGCAGCGTGAGCGCTAGGATGGCGCCGCCAATCCATAGATATGGCCCCGTTTGGCCACCCCGGCATCCGGAGGCCGTCACTGCGCCGGCGTCTTGTCCAACTGTTGCTTGGCCCAAATTCGATTCGGATTCAGCTCGAGCGATTTGACGATCTCCTGGCGGGCTTCCGCGTTCCGGTGCGCCTTGCGCAACGCGATCCCGAGCCACAGATGGGCGTCGGCGAGATGGGGATCCAGCTCCAGCGCCTTCCTGAAATCGCGGATGGCCAGATCCACGCCCCCGCCGAAGGCGCTCGGCAGGTAGTAATTCCCCACGCCCCGGCTGAGATAGGCGAGCGCCGAGCGGGGATCCAGCGCGATGGCCCGATCGATGGAAGCCCGCGCGCAATGCCCGTAGCGGAAGGCCAGGAGCACCTGCGCGGGAACCACCTGCCCGCACAGCGTGCCCAGGATGCGATGGTGCTCGGCCACTTGCGGCTGGAGATCCACGGCGCGATCGGCGGCCTTGATGCCGTCTTCGGCGGCAGTCTTGGCCGCTGGCTTGTCGTGGAGTTCCAATTCCACCTCGGCCAGGTAGGATTGCGCCTGCGCCAGCCGGAATTGCGCACCGGCATCCTTAGGCAGCTTCGCGGCGGCGCGGGCGGCCTCCTGGACGGCTTTCTCGAGGGCGGCGCGGTCCTGACGATCGCGCGCGCTGCGCAGATCGTCCGCGGGCGCGGCGAGCGCCATCGAAACCAGCGCCAGAGTGACGGTAAAAAGACGCACTGAGTTCATTCTACGATGCGCCGCCGGCCGGCATGGAGAGCTTCCAGCTTCTCAATACACGGCAAAGCAGAACGACCGATTCGAGCCGTTAGGCGAGAGCGAGTATTCGCCGTTCTCCAGGCCCATCCCCCGGTTCACTTCGATGCGGTAGAGCCGGTCGGCCAGGCGTGTGACGGACAAACGGAACGGGCGCGAGTTCCTCTTCCTGGCGACCATCGCCTGGCGGTTTCCGCCCTTTACTTCCAGGCGATAGAGTTCCAGGGTATCGGGCGCGATCTCGCCGGACTGGAACAGGAAGATGGGCTCGGCCAAAGGCGTCCGCGCGGGGCTGGTGGCGCCCGGGATGGTATACAGGGACTCGCTCCTGCGCTTGTCTTCGCGAGCCTCGACGACTTCGGTCTCGATCAGGTTGTCGGCGTGCATCAGGTAGGGCACATCCGGCTTGGGAGGCCGCGGCCCGGTGTAGTCCCCCCGCTGCGCCGGGGCCAGGGCGACGGCGGCAAGCGCCGCGACAAACAGCACCACGCTCCGTATCATTCTGCTTCTATCTTACTGTGCGGGGCGGCCGCCGGCGGATGGCCTCTACAGGCTGATCGCCTTCTTGTCGGGCCGGACGATGGTCAGCCCTCGCGTGGCGGCGGTCTCGGACGTAGAAATGCGCGATTCGACGACGGTGAGCAACTGATCGAGATCGGGCTCCGCGAACGGCTTGGTAAGGACGAAGGTCTCGGCGCTCAGCAAGCCGCGCGACAGCTCGAAGTCGTAGCCCTCGCTGAGCAGCACGAAGGCGCTGGTTTGCGGCCGGATCAGGTCCGAGAACTCGACCCAGTTCAGGCCGGGCAATTGGGTCGCGCAGAACACCACGTCGAAACGCAGGCGCTGGGCCAGCTCGTTGCCTTCTTCGGCTCCTTTGCAAGGAATGACGCGGCACCCGCGATTGGTGAGCAGCCAGACCAGTTCCTCGCGGAAGGCGGCATCGGGTTCCACCACCAAGCAGGTGAAGGGCCGTGCCCCGGCGGCCTCCCCGGCCAGCAGGGCCGGCGCGACCGGCAGTTCCAGCTCCAGCTTGCACTCGCCCTCGCCCACTCGCACCAGCCGCATTTCTCCGCCGTGGCTGCGCACGATGCCGCGGGAGACTCCCTCGCCGGCCACCCCGGCCACGGACTCGCGCGACGGCTCGGATTCGCGGACGCCCTTGAGCGGATTCACGCCGTAACGGATCTCGACCAGGGCGCGCCGCGCCAGCACGCTGGAGCCGATGGTGAGCCGCTTCTCGGAAGCTTCGGCCAGCGACTGCTCGGCCTGGATCAGCAGGTCCAGGAACACGCGCTCCAGTTGGCCCTGGCTTCCCAGCACGTAGACGGGCGTCGGGCAGAGTTCGTCCTGCACCTCGAAACCGCGCGCCTCCCATTCCAGAGTGCGGAACTGGATCAGGCTGCGCAGCAGCGAGTTCAGCTCGACGCGCTTGGCTTCGGTGCGCTCGGGCTGCACCAGGGAAACCAGCCGCGACACGATCTCCGAAGCCTTGTGCGCTTCCTCCGCGATGGTTCCCAGGTCGTTCCAGGCGGTGCTGGCATCTCCGGTCATCACCGATTCGGTAAGCTGGGAGATGCTCTCGAGCGGGGACCTCAATTCAGCCGCCACGCCCGAGATGAGCTGTCCAATGGCGGCCAGTTTCTCGCTGCGAGATAGCTGCTCGCGCACGGACTTCTCCTCGATCAGCCGCAACGCCAGGGCGATCTGGTTGGCCAGGTGCTGCGTCTGGATTCTCTCATCCGGGGTGAACTCGTGGAGCGGTTTCGAATCGAAGATCTCCAGCACGCCCACCAGTTCCGTCTCGGCGAACATCGGCACAAACATCAGCGAGCCGGGCTGCTCGCCGCGGCGGTCGTCCGGGAAGAATGGACTGCGCTGAGTCTCCGGAATGATGAGCAGGGCCTGGTTGCGGAAGCAGGCGGCCGCGCCCAGAGGCAGCGATCCCTCGGGAGGGTAAGCCGGCTGGGAGAACGGCTGGCCGTCGGGGCCGTAGGGCACGCGATCCAGCGTCTTGGCGGCGCGGTTATAAAGATACAGGTGGACACCGGAGACCCGCAGGACGTTCGGCAGCACGCAGGTCAGCCTCCGCAGCACGTCCGCCGGAGAGCTCGCGCCCGTCATCTCCTCGCCCAACCCGTAGAATGCCCGCACCATGTCGCGTTGCGCGGTCAACCGCCGCCCGCGTCTCCACCACAAACCCAGCGTGAACACCAGGCCGGCCACAACCGCCGCGAACAGTCCGGGGGAGACCAGCCATGGCTTGCCGAGCAGCAGCAGACCGTCGTCCTCCGTGACGATGACTTCGAAGGACCGATTGAACGGAGGGAACGGGCAATTCTGCGCGGCTACGCCGGTCGCGCGCACCTTGTCGCCGATGCCGAATCGAGCTAAACCAGAGAACCCGCTCCGGGGCTTCGCGGAGGGCAGGAAGACCTTGAGCGGCACGTTCGGATCGCCGATCAGCAAGTACTCGCCGTCGCGGTTCTCGCCCTTGTCGGCGACATGGCCGACGACCGTGACGAGCATCCCCAGGCGCTCGAAACTCCGCAGGGCCGCTATCGAGACCGGCAGCGGCGCCGGTGCAGCGCCCCTCGATACCAGCCGGATGTTGGCTGGGAGCAGCACCGGGAGGCCGGCCCGCCTGGAAACCGTTCCCGAGACCTCGACCCGGTCGCCAGGCTGGAGGCGCGCAAACTGCGCGGGCTGGCCTTCCAGGAACAAGCCGTGCCCGGTCTCATCCTGAATGGCCAGGTGGCTGAAGGAGGCGAACGAAACGGGACGGGAGGAGACCGTGCCCAGGACGCGGACCGCCGAGCCCTCCAGCGCCGCCGCGTAATCGGAACCGCGGCGCGCCGTCACGCTCTCCAGTGGGAGGACACCTTGGGCTTCCGCCATGCCGCACAGGAGCAGCACGGCAATTCCCAACCCGGCGGCCAAGCGGCCTAAGCCACCGGCCTTTGGCAGGAAAGCCACAAATCCAATGTCGGATCCAGGAAATCCTGGATCCTCAGATCCACCTCGGGAAGCTGGTCGTGCGTCGTTGTCAGCCCTACCACGCGAGCACCGGCGGCTCGCGCCGCTTCCACTCCCGTTCGAGAGTCCTCGAACACGATGCAATTCGCCGGCGGAAGGCCCAGCAACTCGGCCGTCCGCAAGTAGATCTCCGGGTGGGGCTTGGGCCGCGACACCTGCGCGCCGTCGACCACCACGCGGAAAAACCGCCGCAGGCCCCCGGAATCCAGAGAGAAATCCGCGTTGGCCGGCTCCGCGTTGGTGCCCACCGCCAGCGGCACTTCGTGGTGCCGCTCCAAAAAAGCCACCAGACCAGGTACCAGGTGCTCGTGCAGCACCGGCCCCATCACTTCGCGATACAACACTTCCTTCGCCGCACCGTGCCGGAAGAGTTCCGCCGGATCCAGATGCGCGCCGAAGACATCCCGCACGATCTCATCGTTCCGCCGGCCGAACATCTTTCGGTCGAAGTCCTCGGCCACCGGAATACCGAAGCGGCCCAGGTACATTCGCCAGACCAACGAATGGATCGGGTTCGAATCCACGATCACACCGTCGAGATCGAAGACCAACCCCAATCCCGACACCAATCCCATTTCGCTCAGAAGGGCCATGATATCACAGATTTGGAGTTTTGTGCCTCAAGATTAGGGCCTTAGCCCGTGCGGCAGTGGATTACGCCGGGCCGAAGCCCGGCTGCAGGCCGGAAGGCCTGACCCCACAAGACCTGACCCCACAATCTTGTCGCCCGCTCCACACTGCTATAATTCCAGCGGATGGACATCTATGAGGAGCTGGTCCGGCTCCGCAGGCTGGGGCAAAAGTGCGCCCTGGCGACCATCGTGGAGGTCAACGGCTCGATTCCCAGCTACGAGAGCGCTAAACTGCTGGTCCGGGAGGACGGGTCGATGCTGGGCACCGTCGGGGGCGGCTGCGTGGAAGCCCAGGTCTGGACCGCCGCCCGCGAGGCCATGGGGACCGGAGAGCCGAAGCTCCTGAGCTTCAACCTCGGCCAGGACGCCGCTCACGATAGCGGCCTGATCTGCGGAGGCCAATTGGACATCTTTGTGGAGCCGATCGTTCCCCAGCCCCGGGCCGTCATCTTCGGCGCCGGGCACATCTCGAAGAGCCTGGCTCAAGTGGCGGGCCTGGCCGGATTCGCCACCTCGGTCATCGACGACCGGGAGAGCTTCGCCAACCGGGAACGCTTCCCCGAGGCGGACGAAGTCCTGGCCGGCGAGTACGAGGAGGTCTTCCCGCGCCTGGCCGTGAACGGGGACAGCTACCTGGTCATCGTCACCCGCGGGCACCGGGACGACATGCGGGTGCTGCGCTGGGCCGTCGGCACGCCGGCGCGGTATGTGGCCATGATCGGGAGCCAGCGAAAGGTCATCTCGGTGGTGAAGGAACTGGAGAAGGAAGGCATCCCGCGGCAGGCCTTCGAGCGCCTCTACGCGCCCATGGGCCTGGAGATCGGCGCGGTGACTCCCGAAGAGATCGCGGTTGCAGTCGTGGCGGAGATGATCGCCGTGCGCCGCAACGCGGATTCCAAATGGCGGGACCTTTCCAAGTCGATCTTCGCGAACGAGCGCCTGAAAGCGTTGCTCAAGTGAGTCTGGCGGGGCTAATCCTGGCGGGGGGCGCCTCCACGCGCATGGGAAGCCCCAAAGCGCTGCTGGCCTGCCAGGGCGAGACCTTTCTCGACCGGCTGATTGGCATTCTGGCCACCTGCTGCCGGCCGGTGATCGTAGTTCTGGGGCATGAGGCGGAGACCATCCGCGCCGGCCTGAGCCGCGCCGGGCAGGCGACTTTCGTGGTGAACGAGAACTACCAGGACGGACAACTCAGCTCGCTGCAGTGCGGCCTGGCGGCGGTTCCCGCGGAGCCCGACGGGGTGCTGTTCACGCCGGTCGATCACCCGGCAGTCGCGCCGGCCACCGTCGCGGCGCTCACCGAGGCCTTTGCGCGCCGCGCCGGAGCGCTGGTCATACCCCGGTTTCGGGGCCGGCACGGCCACCCCGTCTGCTGCGCGCGCGAGCTGATCCCCGAATTCCTGGCTCTGGGCGGGGACTCGCAGGCCAGAGAGGTCATCCATCGCCACTCGAGCCAAACCTGCTACGTGGATGTCGACGATCCCGGCATCCTGGCGGACGTAGACGACCCGGAAGCCTACCGTAGCCTGATTCAATCGCCCGAGCGCCCATGAAACTGCGTAGGAAGACCCTGTGGCGCCTGCTCGGCCTGGCGGTGGCGCTGATCCTGGCTGCCGGGCTGATTGCGCCCCAGGTGGATGCCGACCACTTCTTCGCCCACCGCGTGCGCTCGAGCCTGGAGGCGGCGCTGGGCCGGGGCGTCGAGCTCGGCCGGGTACACCTGGATCTGTTCAACGGGCCGGGATTCTCCGTGGAGGGCGTCACGATTCTCGAGAATCCTCGCGTGGGGATCGAGCCGTTCGCCTACGTCGAATCGCTGGAGGCGCGGGTCAGCTTCGCCAGCCTCTGGACCGGCCGGCTGGAGTTCTCGAAGCTGCGGCTGGTGAATCCCCAGGTGAACCTGGTGCGGCCCGGATCGGGCGCCTGGAACTTCCAGGAGCTGCTGACCCGGACCGCGGGCGCGGCCCCGGCGGGCGTGCGGCTTCCAGTGATTCAGGTTCGCGGCGGCCGGATCAACTTCAAGATCGGAGACACCAAATCGATCTTCTACGTTACCGAAGCGCTGCTGGACGCCACGCCCCCGTCTTCCGCTGAAGGCGATTGGCGCCTGCGATTCGAAGGCCAGCCGGCCCGTACCGACCGGGCGGGGTACGACTTCGGCGCTTTATCGGCACGCGGCCGCTGGCATCCCGATGCGCGTAACGGCGGCGAGGTGGAGCTCTCGCTAGACCTCGAGAAGAGCTCGCTGGCCGAACTGATCCGGCTGGTGCGGGGCCACGCCGTCGGCGTCGACGGCCAGGTCAGTTCGCAGGCGCAGCTCAGCGGGCCCGTTTCCAACATCCGGATCACGGGCCGGATGGAGATCGGAGGCATCCATCGTTGGGATCTGCTGCCCCCTTATGGCGACAACTGGCCATTCGACTACCGGGGCCGGATCGACCTGGTTTCGCAGACGCTGGAGGTCGAGACGGCGCCTCCACCTGGAGCGGGCGCGCCGCCACTCTCCTTGCGCCTGCGCGCCGCGGACTATCTGGGCGTGCCGGTTTGGGGCGTGCTGATCACGCTGGATGGCCAGCCGCTGGCGCCCCTTCCGCAAGTGGGCCGCCAGATGGGCCTGGCGCTGCCGCGGGATCTGGCCCTGGACGGCAACCTGAGCGGCGTGCTGGGGTATTCGCCGGCTGCGGGTCTTCAGGGAAGGCTGGTAGCCGTGGACACCGCGGTCAAAATGCCGGGCTCGCCCGCCATTCGGCTGGAGCGTGCGGACCTGCTCTTCGAGGGTGGGCGCGTGATGCTCGCGCCGGCCACCTTCCGTCTGCCGGTGGTGCAGGTACCCGGCGCGGCCGCCGGCAGGCTGCGCTCGGATCAGGCGCTGCTCGAGGCCGCGTACTCCTGGCAGGACCAGGAGCTGGACACCGCGATTGTGACGAGATCGCTCTCTGTCCCCGAGACCGGGTCGGCCTGGGCGCGACTGCTGGGGGCGGTCCCGCTGATCCAGAACTTCCGTCAGGGCGTCTGGAAGGGGAATCTGAACTATCATCAGCGGGGAGCGTTGCCCGGCGCCTGGGGCGGAACGATGCTGGTGGAGAACACACTGATTCCGTTGCCCGGGATGGCCGAGCCGCTGGAGCTGGCCCGGGCCAGGATCGTGGTTCGGGACGGCGATGCGACGCTCGACCGGATCAGCGGCCGGCTGGGAGCGGTCGAGTGGAAAGGCGAGTATCGCTACCGCCCGAAGGCCGCCCGCCCGCACCAGTTCCACGTTTCGGTGGCGGAGCTGGACGCGGCGGAGCTGGAGCGTCTGCTGCTGCCCGCGTTGCGACGCGACGAGGGTTTTCTGACTCGCGCCCTGCGCCTGGGCCGCTCCAGCATTCCCGATTGGCTCGAGGCGCAGCACGCCGACGGGGTCCTCGAAATCGGATCGTTCGCGCTGGGCGATTTGCGCCTGGCGAATCTGCGAGCGCACCTCTTATGGGACGCCGCCAACCTCGAGACCTCCGAACTCAGCGCACGCTGGGGGGAGGGGTTGTTCAACGGCCGCCTGGTGGCCAACCTCCGTCGCGCTGTTCCCGCTTACCGCCTTACAGGGCGCGTTCGGGCGGTGAAATGGATGGGCGG
>PMEV01000449.1 GCA_003154855.1 Bryobacterales bacterium | reverse complement strand
GCGTTTCGGCCGGCTCGCCAGCCCCCGCCGATCCTCTCCGAAGCGCCAGGCGGCGCTTAGCATCCGAAGCAGCTCGGCTCGGGAAGACGGCCTCCCCAGGACTTCGAACCCGCCATCGGCCAGGACCTCTTCGCTCAAACGCTCGGCGGCGGCCCGCGGCGCGACAACCACGATGGGTACATACGAATTGCCGGCCATTTCGCCGGCCAGATCCTTCCAGGAAAGACCGTCGGGAAGCAGTCGCTCCGTAATCAGCACGCCGATGGACTGCCGCTGCAGCACAAGCCGCGCTTCGGAACTCGTGCGGGCGGACTCCAACCGCCAGCGGGAACCCTCCAGGGCAGCGCCCAGCGACTCGTGGTGTTGCGGAGAGGCGCTGAGGAACAGCACGGTGGGAGTCTCGTCCTGCATGCCCTCCAGACTAGTCCCAGACGGTTACCGGGGCGTGAACGGATTGTGAACTCCTGGTGACACTCGCTGGAGCCCCAGGATGCCAGCTTCGCTGCGACATGCGGAGCGCCGCACGTGGTCCGGCCAGCAGAAAATCCCAGGCGACTGTGGGGATACGCCGCAGATCGCCCGTCCAGGATGCCCTTCCCGGTCCAGTGAGCAAAGCCCCGCGCCGCATCGCGTACCAATTGAACAGCGTGAAGAGAGATGAAGTCGCCAGAGAAACCGCCATGTTGGCGATAAGATTGGGGGTCCCGTGCGCCGCATGGAGCGCGTAGTCTAGCGCGGTGGTCGCGAGCGGGATCGCGGCCGCCGCCAGCCATCCGCCGAGCCAGGCCGGCTCGAGGGGAGAGACCGCCTCCACCAGCGCGCCGTCGAATCCCGAGACGGTCCCGCGATAGGCAGCCTCCACCATCGCCGCCGCTAGGGCGACGCGCCAGCCTGCCGTCGCGGTCATCGCGAAGAACATCGCCCCGCGAAAGACCGCGCTCGTTAGCGCGATCTTCCAGTTGAAATAGCGCAGCCATGTCACGCCCGCAGTGTAAGGCCGCCGCATTGCCTCCCGATGACCGGGAGATGACAAGTTATGACGGACCTGCCGGCTAACGGAATATCCATGCCCCTGTAACTGAGCTGTAACTCAGAGTCGGCGGCGCCGGGAAATCTCTTCACGCGGACGCAACTTACCGTTCACCAACCTGCAAACGTGGCGTGCCAGGATCTGGGGTATGACCATTCCGGAACTCGCGTGCAGCCTGGCTGCGGATCCCGCCGGAAGCGGCCGCCTGGCAACTTACCGGCTCGTCCGGAATCTCTGCGCCAGCGTACTGGCGAGCGGCCAAACTCCGGCCCCCGGTCTTCTCCTGGGCGCCGCGAAGGTGCGGCCCTCTGCGAACGGCGGGGACCTCGAAAAGATACCCGTGGCCGGTCCTGTCCTGGTGGCCGCCGGTGCGGCGTACGGCGCACTTGCGGCGCTGGCCGCTTCCGTGTTGCTCGATGAAATCCGGCCCGACGTCAAGGTGGTGGCCGACCAGTTTGTCGCCACGGCGCCGAACCTGCGGCCGCGCTTCATCGCCTGCGACCCGTGGGAAGGCCGGAGGGCGGCGCCGGTCAACGTGCGGGCGCTGCGCGAGGGACTGGCTTGGCTGCGCTGCGGAGGATTGCTGGCCGCCTTCCTGGCGGAGGAAGGCTGGGGGGCAGCGGTGCGGCTGGCGCGCCGGGCGGGCGCGGCAATCGTTCCGGCGGCGGTGGCTTGGCGGCAGACGGGATTGCCGGAGGGCGGCGCGGTCGAAATGCGCTTCGGCGCCCCGCTCGCCTCCGAGCGGTTGGCTGAGTTCGCGCTGGACGCCCACGCAACGGCCTATCTGCGCTGGAGGGTAAATCTGCTGGCGTGCCGCCATGAACCAGCGCTGCGGCTGGTCCCCAGGCTGGCAACCGGCGCCGCGCCCGGAGCGCGGAACGGGAGCTGGCGTAGCGCTTGTCCGTAACGAACATTTAACCAAAGATTTGTTCTATTCACGCCGCGCTCACGAGGCTGTAACCTCCGCCGGCCAAGCTGGTAGCGTGGATGCGGCCATTCGCGTCCCGGCCCGCCACAGGAGATCCGATCATGAGCACCGACTTACTGCTCTGGTGGAAAGACCGAAGCGCCGGCCGGTTTTTCCGCACCGGAGTGTCTCTGCATTCGCACACTCTGCACTCCCGCGAGTATCTGAGCTCCATTACACCGTATCTGGACAGAATCCGCTGGCTGGCGTGGTGGGCGCGGCGGGAAGCCCGCAGGCACGGCCTGGACGACATTCCGCGGGCGGAGCTCTCGCGCGCCTGGTGGACACCGCCGCTGGCGCCCCGCGACGCCTGGGCGCTCGAGAAAACGCAGATCGAATGCGCGCTGCAGAAGAGCGCGCTGGTGTCGATCACGGACCACGACAATATCGAAGCGGCGGTCGAACTGCGCGCGGCGAGTGAGAGCCGCGACACGCCGGTTTCGCTGGAATGGACGGTGCCGTACGGCGGCTCCTGGTTCCACTTTGGCGTTCACAATCTTCCGCCGGAGGGCGCTCGGTTTCTGGTGGAATCGATGCGCCGGTATACGGAGGGCGGCCCGGAAGAGCTGCTCGCCGGCCTTCTGCACACCGTGAGCGTGTTCCCGGACACGCTGCTGGTTTTGAATCATCCGTTGTGGGATGTCGAAGCGGCGGGCCCCGAAACGCACCGCCTCGCGTTGGGCCGCCTGCTCGCGCGGCACGGGCGCTGGATTCACGCGCTGGAGTTCAACGCGGACCGCCCTTGGTGCGAGAATCGCGAAACGCTCGAAATGGGGCGCGCAAGCGGACTTCCGGTAGTCGGCGGCGGCGACCGTCACGGCTGCCACGCCAGCCCCGTCCTGAATCTGACCGATGCCGCGGATTTCGCCGGCTTCGCGCAAGAGGTTCGCGCGGGCCGCAGCGTGATCGCCCTGCTGCCGCGCCTGCGCGAATCGCGCAAACTGCGCCTGTTCGAGACGGCCTGCGACGTCCTGCGCGATCACCCCGGCCACGCCCGCGGATGGGTGCGCTGGACCGACCGCGTGTTCTACCCGCGCCCCGGCGGCGGCATCGCAAGCCTCTCCGAACTGTGGGGCCGCCGCCAGCCCGGCGCCGTCCGCAGTTTCGTCAACCTGATGGGCCTGCTTCGCGCGCAGACGGTTCGCCCCGCGCTGCGCTGGGCGCTGGCCGAAAAGGAAGCCGCCCTGTGACGGCGTCGCGCCCGCGCTCGAGCGATTCCTGGTGTTGGAGCGCCTGGGCGAAGCCTGCCGCGCGGCACTGCGGGGCGCACAGGGCGGCGACGCCTTTGGAGCCCTGCTCGCCGAACTGGGGGTCCAATATCACGTCGATCCGGCCGACCTGGCGCGCATCCCGGCTGCGGGGCCGCTGGCCATCCTCGCCAACCACCCGTTCGGCATGCTGGAAGCCGCCGTGCTAGCCGGGGTTCTCGGGCGCGTCCGGCCCGACGTGAAGCTCATGGCCAACTCGATGCTGGCGGCGATCCCCGAGATTCGCGACCGGTTCATCCTGGTCAGCCCGTTCGGAGGACGGGCCGCCACGCTCGAGAACCGGACGCCTTTGCGGCGCAGCGTCGAATGGCTGCGCGGCGGTGGTGCGCTCGTGGTGTTCCCGGCCGGCGAGGTGGCGCGCCTGAGCATTTCGCGCCGGGCGGCGGCGGATCGCCCCTGGAACCCGGCCGTGGCGCGGCTGATCCGGATCGCCGGGTGTTCTGCTGGGCCTGCTGCATCCGCGCCTGGGGACGGCGGCTTTGCCGCGCGAACTTCTCAACAAGCGCGGAACCACGGTGGAGCTTCGCATCGGCCGTCCAGTTCCGGCGGAGACTCTGGGCAAATTTCCCAGCGGCGAGGCCGCCATCCGGTACCTGCGCTGCCGCACCGATTTGCTGGCCAGCCGCGGCCTGCGCGCACCCGCGCCGCGGCGCATCCCGATTTCGCTGGCCATTCCCAAGCGGGCAGCCGAGGTGGCGTGTGAAACGCCCTCCCTGCTGGTGCGGGAAGAGGTGCATGGCCTGGACGCCCGCCAGAGGCTGTGCGAGCTCAACGAGCTGACCGCCTGCATCGCACCCGGCGAACAGATTCCGAACACCCTGCGTGAGATCGGCCGGCTGCGCGAACCGACCTTCCGTGCGGCGGGCGAGGGTAGCGGGCGCGCCCTGGACCTGGACGTCTTCGACGATTCCTATCTGCACCTGTTTCTGTGGAACGAAGCGAAACAGGAGATCGCCGGAGCCTACCGTCTCTGTGCGACCCCCGATGTGCTGCCCCGGCAGGGCATCCGCGGACTCTATACCAGCACCCTGTTCGGTTACCAGCCGGAGTTCTTCCGCTTGATCGGCCCGGCGCTCGAGCTGGGCCGCTCCTTCATTCGGCCCGAGTACCAGAGGCAGTTCGCGCCGCTGCTGCTGTTGTGGAGAGGGATCGGGCACTACGTGGCGCGCAGGCCGGATTGCCCGACGCTGTTCGGGGCGGTCAGCGTGAGCAACGATTACAACCCCGTCTCCCGCGAGCTGCTGGTGAGTTTTCTCAAGCGCCACACGGACGCCGGCCTGGCGCCACTGGTCAGGCCCAAGCGGCCGTTCCGTCCGGACTCTTCAAGCCAATGGCAGGCCCACGTCCTCAGCCGCTTCCTTAAAGATCTGGAGGATCTCGCCGATCCGATCGCGGACCTGGAACCGGATGGCAAGGGCGTTCCCATCCTGGTCCGCCGGTACATGAAGCTGGGCGGCCGCATGCTGGGCTTCAACCTGGACACGGAGTTTTCCAACGCGCTCGACGCCCTGATTCTGGTCGACCTGCGGAAGACGCCCCTGGCCATCCTGTCCCGTTACATGCCTCGAGGGGAGGCGGTNNTGGGGTGGGTGACGGGATTCGAACCCGCGACGTTCGGAACCACAATCCGACGCTCTACCAAGCTGAGCTACACCCACCGTGGCGAAAGGGGATCAAAGTCAGTTTAACACAGGGCTACGCCAGCCCCGCTTTCTTCCAGAGTTCGTCCACGCGGGCCCGTACTTCGGGCGACATCCGGATCACCTCGGGCCACGGGCGGGCGAAGCCTTCCTGCGGCCACTTGCGGGTCGCGTCCACGCCCATTTTCGAGCCGTAGTTGGGCAGGCGGCTCGAGTGGTCGAGCGAATCCACGGGTCCCATCGCGAATTCGATGTCCCGCTGCGGGTCGATGTTGTTGAGCGCTTTCCA
>PMEV01000469.1 GCA_003154855.1 Bryobacterales bacterium | reverse complement strand
GGAGGACGCGCTCGGTGCCGAACTCCGCCACCCAGAAGGTGCCGTCCGCCGGGCTGACCACCACGCTTTGGGGATACTTGAGAGCCGCACTCGAGGTCGAGTTGGTGAGCGCCAGCACCGGCGCGGGTCCGCCGCTAGGGCCGTAGGTGGCGGTCGAGCCCCACACCAGAATGCGGTTGTTCCCGGCGTCGGCGACGTAGAGGCGGCCACTGGTGTCCGTGCCGATCCCTCGCGGGCTAGCCATCCTGTCGGGAAGGCCCTGGGACGAAGTCGCGGTATAGAAACTGGGTTGCCCGATCACCCCATCGGCCGGCTGGCCACTCGAGAAATCCCCGCTCTGGGGCTTCTTGAACAGGAGCACCCGATTCTGGTTCATGTCGGAAACCAACAGGTGGCCCTCCGGCATGAACGCCAGGCCGTAAGGCGCCGCCATTGTGCGGTCGCTGGGGCTGGGGTTGCTGGGACTGGTGAAATCGCTCTGGCCGAGCACCAGGTCGGCCGTCTCCGACACCAGATTGGACCGACTGAACGGGCTGGGGAACCGCAAGACCCTGCCGTTGCCGCGGTCGGCCACGTACAGGTTGCCGCCAGAGTCCACCGCCAGTCCCGCCGGGAAAAACAGCCCGGTGGCGCTGGGCTGCTTCGAGTCGTTGACCGGTCCGTTGTAGCCGGAACTGAACAGATCGGGCTGCCCAATCACCAGGTTGGCGGTGTCGCCAGGGTGGACATTTCGCGCGTCGGCGTAGCCCAGCACGCGATTGTTATAGGTGTCGGCAATATACAGGCGGGGAGGGGTCGAGGTCGAGTCCACCACCACGCTGCCGGTGTCGGCGAAGTAGACGCCGGAAACCCCACTGATCTGGTAGGCGCCGGCGTAGAGGTACAGTTCCCGCCCTTCGATCAGGTTGGGGGCGAAGTAGCCAAAATCGCGCTGGCCGAGTTCGCGAGTCGCGGGGGTCCCCCCGGTGGCCCCTTTCGGAAACACCACCACCCGGTTGTTGCCGGAGTCCGCCACGAACAACTCGCTGCCCGAGACGGCCACCTGGGATGGCGCGTTCAACCCGCTGGCGGCCGCGCTGGCAGCGTTCCCGGAGTAATCCGCCTGGCCGATGACGGAAATGGCGGCGG
This sequence comes from Bryobacterales bacterium, assembly GCA_003154855.1. Taxonomy (GTDB): domain Bacteria; phylum Acidobacteriota; class Terriglobia; order Bryobacterales; family Bryobacteraceae; genus Fen-330. The sequence continues at coordinate 18,688 of PMEV01000469.1, read as the reverse complement.
GCGAGGAACTGGGAGGAATGTTGGGGGTGCTCAGCCAGGAGTCCAGCGCAGCGAAGACCATCAAGCGGTTGTAAGCCGCATCGGCCACCACGAGCTGGGTATTGTTCGCGATCATCGCCAGGCCCGCCGGATAGCCGAATTGCGTGGAGTTGGGCACCGAGGGCGGCTGCTGTCCAGTGGGAACGATGACCTGGCCCAACATCTTCATGGCCGGGTTTCCGGTGGTTTGCGGGGAGGACTGGTAGATCAGCACGCGGGCCAGCGTGTCGGAGACGTAGATGCGGCCGGTGGCATCGATGGTCAGCCCGGTGGGATACCTCAGGCCACCCAGGGTCGTGAACCCCGCATTGGTCACCGGCAGGGCGACGGCGTGAACAAAATCCAACTGGCCGAGCACATGGTCGGCCGTCCCCTGCACCTTGCCGCCGGAGCCGACGGGGAAGCGCAGCACGCGGTGGTTCCCGGTGTCGGCGTACCACAGGTTCCCGCTCGCGTCGAAGGCCAGTTCCTGTGCCAGCGGGGAGTTGGAGGCCATGGGTGAAACGCTGTCCGCCGCCGGAGTGGCGCCGCCGCCGTGATTGACGCTGTAAGAGTTGAAGTCGGGCTGGCCGATCACGAGGTCGGGGTTCATCCCCGGGTTACCCGCCGCGAATGGCGTAGGATAGCGGAGAATGCGATTGTTGCCCGCGTCGACGACGTACAGGTTGCCTTGTGTGTCCACCGCCATGCCGGTCGGCCAATGCAGGCCGCGGGTCTGTTGCCCGTTGCAGCAGGGACCTTGCGGGTTGGTGGTGGTCAGGGCGAACGCGCCCGCTGGCTGGCCCACCACGATGTCGGCGTAAGCGCCATTCGAGAAACTGGCTGCGTTGCGCCATCCGAGCACGCGGTTATTCAGCGTGTCGCTGACGTAAAGCCCCCCTGTGGACGCATCCAGCGCGATGCCGGCCGGAGACCACAATTCCCTCCCCTCGACCAGGTTGGGGCTATTCGAATACTGCACGGAGTCGAGCGAAGCCTGGCCGACGATTCGCGCCGGGTTGAAGAAAAAGGGGAACGGGGAATAGGTCTGCTGCGCTTCAAGCTGCCCGACGGGCAGCGTAACTGCCGCAAAACACAGGATTAGAGTTCTTGTGATCCGCATAAGGTTGTCTCTAGCTCGCGACGCGGGAAGGACCTGGCTCAAAGATAACACACTGAGAATTCAGTGTACAACGGAAAAGACCGGGCTGGCATGCTATTCTGAACCCTTGAATCCCCGAACCGCACCGTCTGAAAAGCCTCAGGTTTGCGCGGTCAGTTACCTGAATACCGTTCCTTTGGTCTGGGGTATGCTCCACGGACCGCAACGGGGCCTTTTCGACGTGCAGTTCTGCCTCCCGTCGGAATGCGCGCTCCGGATGGCGGGCGGCTCGGCCGATATTGGCATCCTGCCTTCTATAGAGCTCGAACGGCAGGACCTGGCCATGATCCCGGGCACGGGGATTGCCTGCCGCGGAGCGGTGCGCAGCATTCTGCTGGTGACCAAAGTGCCTCCGGGGAAGATCCGGACTCTGGCGGCGGATTCCAGCTCGCGCACCTCGGTTGAACTGGCCCGCGTCGTGCTAGAGCGCCGCTATGGAGCCGCTCCGCGGGTGGAAGCGTTCCCACCGGATCTGGCGCTTATGATCGAGACCCACGACGCGGCGCTGGTCATCGGCGACCCCGCCTTGCGTCTGGGCGCCGAGCACCCGCCTTTCGCCGTCCTCGACCTGGGCGAGGAATGGGTGGCCATGACCGGGCTGCCGATGGTCTTCGCCGTGTGGGGCTGCCGGGACCCGGGCGTAGCCGCGGAGCTCGCGCCGGCCTTCGCCGCCTCCTGCCGCTTCGGGCGCGAGCGTCTCGAGGAGATCGCTCGCCGGGAAGGGCCGCCCCGCCAGTTCAGCGAGGCGCTGGCCTTCGAGTACCTGAGCCGCCACATCGTCAACGAGTTGGGTGAGAATGAATACCAGGGGATGCGGCTGTTCCTCCGCTACGCCCGGGAGCTGAAAGGATGACCCGTCAGGAAGCCCTGGATGCGTTCGCCAGCCCGGACCTCATCGGCCTGGGCATGGCTGCCGACCAGCTCCGCCGCCGGTTCCATCCCGAAGGCGTCGCAACCTACATCGTCGATCGGAACATCAATTACACGAATTTCTGCACGGAATACTGCACGTTTTGCGCGTTCTACCGCCCGCTGGGGCACGCCGAAGGGTACATCCTGGCGCAGGAGGCGATCTTCGAGAAGATCCAGGAAACCATCGACCTGGGCGGTACGGGCATCCTCATGCAGGGCGGCCTGCACCCGGGCCTGAAGATCGAGTGGTACGAGGATTTGCTGCGCGCTATCAAGCGGCGCTTCCGGATTCACCTGCACTGCTTCTCGTCGCCCGAGATCGTCAACATCGCCGAGGTGAGCGGCCTCAGCCTGCGCGACACGATCATCCGCCTGAGGGATGCCGGGCTGGATTCGATTCCCGGCGGCGGCGCGGAGATCCTCGACGACGCCGTGCGGCGCCGCATCAGCCGGCTGAAATGCTCGACCCAGGAATGGGTGGATGTGCACCTGGAAGCGCACCGGCTGGGCATGCGCACCACCGCCACCATGATGTTCGGCTGCGGCGAGAGCCTCGAGGAACGCGTGAATCACCTGGAGGTGGTGCGCCGCATCCAGGAGGAGACCGGCGGATTCACGGCCTTCATCCCCTGGACCTTTCAGCGCCCCCACACGGCGCTCGCCCGTTCGGTTAAGGAAGAGGCCACGGCGGTGGAGTATCTGAAGACGCTGGCGATTTCCCGGCTGTACCTGGAGGGCATCGAGAACGTGCAGGCCTCCTGGGTGACACAGGGGCTGAAGACCTGCCAGGTCGCGCTGCGCTTCGGCGCGAACGATGTGGGCAGCGTCATGCTCGAGGAAAACGTCGTCTCAGCCGCCGGGACGCACCACCGCGCCTCGGAGGAAGAGCTGCGCCGCCTGATCCGCGACGCCGGCTTCATCCCCAAGCAGCGCGACACGCTTTACTATTCCCTGTTCCTGACCTAGCCGCTGGGGGCGGATTCTGAGATAATTGATATAGGAGACGGCAGGCCGCATGACCACGGACGAACGCCTCGATAGACTCGCCGAACGCACAGACGCCATCGCTCAAAGCGTCGAGCTTCTGACCACTCTGCACCGGGACCTCGAACAACAGATGGCTGCGAGCTTTGCCGAGACCAGGGCGCGGTTCGCCGAAACGGCCGCTCGGTTTGCCGAAACGCTCGGCTTTATCAATCGTCTGGCCCAGGTCGCCGAAGCCCACGAGCAGCGCCTCGACCACCTGNNCTCTGCCGTTCGCTGTACCTGGCGTAGCGGCCGGCACGGTGGCGGGGCGGGAGGGTGCGCAAGCGGGGCAGGCGCGGCGGAGTTTCCAGGTACGAACCCGCCGACGTTTGAGTCGCCCACCCCTGCCATGTAGAATCAAGAAGTTGCGCGCGTGCTTCCGAAAATGGACAGGCAAGCTGAGGTCGCTGTTGACTCACCCGAACACCGCGCCATGCCCCACGGTGAGGCACAAGCGCCGATGGGCGCCTTCAGCCGATAATGAAGAGGTGAGCTTCATGGAGGGAGCGAATGCCGGAGCTCGTCACAATACCAGTTTCGTTCTTTGAGCTCGCGGTTGATTACGAGCGCCCGGAGTTCAGGCTCTGGATGGACCGCACGCCGGTTGTGCAGAACGTCTTCGACGCGCTTAAGCCGTGGGAGCCACGCATAGACGACGTGGACGCTGTCACTTCCGGCAAAGCGTCAGAGCAGGGCTTTACGATCAAGCTTCCTCTGAAGCGCGTGTCCTTCTTCTTCGGACCAGCCGCGTGCAGGTTCACTCGGGAGAATGTGGATTGGCAATCGGCCGTTGAGACCATTGCCATTCTCGATGCAGCTCTCTCGGCGCTCATCCAGTCCAGCGGCGTCACCCTCGGGCCGAAGCAGACCGCCATCTCCATGCACCTTCAGTTGAAATCGAGACCCTTCATCAGTCTGCTCACACCCTTCATCCCGCAACAGCTCGCGGCCATGGAATCGGAACCCGCGACGACTATGGCAACGGTCGTCAAGTGGCGAGATCGCAAGGTGACGATTGACGGCTCGGGAATCCTCGCCAATGCGATCTTTCTTCGTCTTGAGAGGGAGTTTCCGAGCGACGCGACCTATGAAACGATGGCTGGGCAGCTCAGAAAGGATGAGGAGGATCTGTTTGGAATCTTAGGAGTGGAAGAGGATCGACTGTGAACGCGTATCAGCAGGTTCAGAGCTCCGGAATTCTCTGGGCGGCATCCGCGCAACCACCCAAGTACCAAGCCTGCCAGGAGAGGCCCACTCGCCCGCAGACGCGAGAGGGCGCAACGCTATTCGAGAGCCGTGAGGCGCAGATGGCGGAATCCGCCGCCCGGCACGAAGGCGCCCTGGCTGAGGTTCGCAAGCACTACGCACTTCCGGCAGATTCATCGGTGCGTGATTTTCTGACCGAACACAGGGCCCTCCCCTACCTCCTCCTGGAGGCATTGCCGCAACTGAAGGCGACTTTCGGGGCCTCTACGATCTTCAGCCTGCGGGCACCGACCGACGACGACGGATCGCGAACGCTGTACGCGGTCGTGATGTGGCCGGGCAAGTCGCGCGATGTGCGACAGGCTCTCGCCCGGTTTGACGACTCGTGGTGGATTGCGCATTCCGGGCAGGCGTCGGGTTATCTCACATTCACTTACGAGCTGACGTGACCGGTGCAATGCCATTTGACTGGTTTGAATACCTCCAACTGGCCGATGAGTTGGGCGAGCGGGCCGAGGAAGGGGCGCTTCGGAGTGCCATCAGCCGCGCGTATTACTACGTATACCACCAGGCCCTCGAACGGGCCGAGGCGAACGGCTTTCGGCCGCGATCCGGCGAAGGAACACACGCACAGCTCTGGCGCTGCTATTGCGATAATCGGGAGCCCGCGTGCAGGAGGCTCGGGGAGATGGCGCGGCGCCTCAAGGAGAGGCGGGTAAAAGCCGACTACGGGCCAATCTACCCGCGAATACGAGATGAGGTCCCCGACGTCCTTGCTGACGCTCGGGACTTCGCGAGTCGTCTGAGAAGCCTCGATCCACGTCACCCTGATCCTTCGAGTCTGCGGCACTGATCCGTCGGGCAATGCCGGGCAATGTGCCGTGGTTCGAATTCGACCCTCACAACGGTGCTTGGCATTGTGGGAGGGCGGTCCCCTCATGACCTCCCCGACCACGTGCCTGGACTCGGACCGACGAGTCGCCCAGCGCTTAGGAAGCGCCATCGGTCCCACCGCCAGCCGGCGCGCCCCCCATCCTACTTCCCTCGCAGAAGCACCAGTTCCAGACCGCCGACGATGCCGCGGCCGGGCATGGCCACGCCCAAGATCTCCTGGTAGTCCGCGTTGGTGAGGTTGGTGAACCGCAGGAAGGGGCGCACGCGCCCCTGGGTGTAGGCTAAACCGGCGTCCCAGACGGCGTAGGGCGATCGGTCGCGCCGGTCCATCACGCCCACCCTCGCGCGGGCCACCAGGTTCCGGCCGAGCGCGCCTTCCCAAGCCACCAGGCCGCTGTTGGAGGGATAGTTGAACACGTACCTCGAGATCACGCCGGCGCCCAGTTCGTCGGTTGCTCGCAGCGCCGAATAGCGCAGGGCCAGAGTTTGCCCGTGCGCGAGGCGCAGCGTCAACGCCGCTTCCAGTCCGGTGAAATTCAGCCGGTCGAGATTCGTGGCTTGCCAGATCTGCTCCGCCGGCAGCCAGAGGTAGTCGATGCCGTCGCGTATGCGGCGATCGAAGATCGTGACCTCGCCCCGGAGGCGGCCGCCGGAGTTCCAATCCAGGCCCGTCTCGTAGCTCCAGGCCTTCTCCGGCTGCAAGTAGGGCGAACCTAGCGTGGTGGGATCGGAGTAGTAGAGGTCCGTGTAGCTGGGCAGGCGGAAGGCGTGGCTGGCGCTGGCGCGCAGCCGCAGGTGGGAGCTAGCCCAGTAACCGGCGTTGGCCGTGGGGCTGAACTGGCGTCCCGCGCCGCTGAAGAACTCCTCGCGGCCGCCTACGGAGAAGGAGAACCGGCCGAGCGAGCGCGCATCCAGCGCCAGGTACACGGCTTCCTGGGTGCGCGCGTGATCCCCGAGATTGTTGCTCGCGATGGCGTCGTGGGTGGTCTCGACTCCATAGCTTACGGTGGCTTTGCGCTGCAGCGGATCGTGCCGCCTCAGGCTGGCCTCCTGGCTCTCCACCGCGTGCCGGTTGCTGTAGGTCTGCGGCTGGTCCCTGAGGAGCACGAACAGGTCGGTGTGGCGCCGGTAGGCGAACGAGACCTCGGTGCGCTCGCCCAGTTCCTGCCGCGCCGCCGCGAACCAGGCCTTGGTGCGCTCCCAGGAGTCGTAGGGGCCGTAGAACTGGTCGGCGCCGAAGGGCCGGTCGCTGTAGGCCAGGATGAGGCTGGTAGCGCCCCAGCGGGAGCGCGCGTGCGTGAGGGAAGCCAGCGCCAGGCTGCGGTAATCGCGGTCCGGCGCGAAGCCGGAGGAAAAGTCGCGCGAAAACGAGAGCTGCTCGCCGATGCCGCGCCACGCCGCGGCCGCCTCGCCGCTCTGCTCGTTGACGCCGAAGTTCCCCACCGAAGTCCGCAGCCGGAACTCGGTGGCTTCCGGCGTTTCCGTGATCAGGTTCACCACGCCGCCCACCGCGTCCGAGCCATAGTAGGCCGAGCCGGCGCCCTTCAGCACCTCGATTCGATCCAGGGCGTACATGGGGAGCGGGATGTCGAGATCGTGATGGCCGGTCTGCGCGTCGTTCATGCGCAGGCCATCCACGAGCACCAGCGTCTGGCCAAAGGTTCCACCGCGGATGGAGAGATCGGAAGAAACGCCGTCGGGCGCACGCGCCTGCAGGTCGAGCGAAGGGTCCAGCCGCAGGAAGTCCACCATCGACGCCGCCAGAAGCTGTTCGTCCGGGCCCACCGGCAAAACACGGACGGCGCGGTCGGCTTCCCCCAGCGGCACGGGTTCGTAGGTGCCGGTCACCAGCACGACCTCGTGCCGCTGCATGCACAGCACGAGCCAGAGAAACCAGGGAGGCATGTCCTTCCATGGTACCGATTCGCTGGTGGGGCGCGAGCGGCGGGAAACGCTATCATACGGTTATGCCCGACTGGACCCGACGTGAGCTGTTGAAGACCACCGTTGCCGCCTCCGTAAGCGGGGGCGCGCCCCTGGCCGCCCAGACCGCCCCGGATGCCCCCGCGGCGTCTGGAGAGGCCACACCTTCGCGCCAGCGCCTGCTGCTCGATTTCGGCTGGCGCTTTCATCTCGGCCACGCCTGCGATCCGGAGCGCGACTTCGGATTCGGCCGTGGCAGCGAGTTTTCGAAGTCCGGCAGGATGCTGACCCCCTCGCGCCCGGACTTCGACGACAGCCAGTGGCAGGCCATCGACCTGCCGCACGATTGGGCGGTCGAGTTGCCCTTCGAGCAGTCCAGCGACGACTCCCTGATCACGCGCGGCTCTAAACCGCTGGGCCGGCGCTTCCCGGCGACCAGCATCGGCTGGTACCGCAAGCTGTTCGATCTGCCCGCCACCGACCTCGGGCGCCGCCTGTGGCTCGAATTCGACGGGGTGTACCGCGACGCGATGGTGGTTTTCAACGGCCACCTCCTGGGCCGCCACATGAGCGGCTACGCGCCCTTCCGTTACGATGTCACCGATTTCGCGAACTACGGCGCCAGGAACGTGATTGTGGTGCGTGCAGACGCGACCCACGCCGATGGCTGGTTCTACGAAGGCGCCGGCATCTACCGCCATGTCTGGCTGTTGAAGACCCATCCGGTTCACGTTGCTCACGGCGGCGTTTTCGTCAGCTCCGAAGTGCGGCCCGGGGCGGCCACGCTCACCGTCTCGACCGAAGTCGAGAACCAGAGCGGCAGGAATCAGGCCTGCCGTGTCGTTTCCACCGTCCTGGATGGCGCGGGTAACGTCGTGGTCTCCTCGGCCGGGGCGCCAGCCGCGGTGGGGCCCTGGAGCGCTTACGAGTTCAAGCAGCAGCTCGCGGTCCCCCAGCCGGCGCTGTGGAGCCTCGAGGCGCCCCACCTCTATCGCCTGGTCACCAGGCTGGAGACCGGGGGCGCTCCCCTCGACCAGCAGGAAACACCTTTCGGCATCCGCAGTTTGCGCTTCGACGCCGACCGAGGCTTCTTCCTCAACGGCCAGCCGGTCGGGGTTTACGGCACCTGCAATCACCAGGACCACGCCGGCGTCGGGTCGGCCCTGCCGGACCGCATACAGTCCTACCGCATCGAGAAGCTCAAGGAAATGGGCTGCAACGCCTACCGAACCTCGCACAATTGCCCCACCGCCGAGTTGCTCGACGCCTGCGACCGGCTGGGCATGCTGGTCATGGACGAAACCCGCGTCATGAGCTCGAGCCCGCAGGCTCTCGAAGAGCTGGAAGCTATGGTTCGGCGCGACCGCAACCGCCCCTCGGTCTTCCTCTGGTCGCTGGGTAACGAAGAGCGCGAGCAGGAAACCGAGCGGGGCGCCCGCATCGTCGCCAGCATGAAACGGCTGGTGCGGCGGCTGGATCCCTCGCGCCCGGTCACGGTGGCGCAGAACGGTGGATATGCGGGCGTCGGGATCTCAACGGTTGTGGATGTCATGGGTATCAACTACAACTTGCCGGCGATCGACGGCTATCGCCAGAAGCATCCCCAGCAGCCGCTCATCGGAAGCGAGACCGCCAGTACGGTCTCGACGCGCGGCGTGTACGCCAACGACAAGGCGAAGGGTTACCTCAGCGCCTATGACCTGAACTTCCCCCGCTGGGCTTCGACCGCGGAGAAGTGGTGGAAGTTCTACGCCGAGCGGCCGTTCCTGGCCGGCGGCTTCGTGTGGACCGGCTTCGACTACCGCGGAGAGCCGACCCCTTCCGGCTGGCCATGCATCAGCTCCCACTTCGGGCTGATCGACATGTGCGGTTTCCCCAAGGACAACTTCTACTACTACCAGGCCTGGTGGAGCGGCCAGCCGGTGCTGCACCTGTTCCCCCATTGGAACTGGAGCGAGGGCCAGGAAGTCGCCGTCTGGTGCCACAGCAACCTGGACCGCGTCGAGCTGTTTCTCAACGGCGGGAGCCTCGGCGCCCAGGACGTTCCGCGCAACACGCACCTGGAATGGAAGGTGAAGTACGCGCCCGGAGTGCTCGAAGCCGTGGGTTACAAGGACGGCCAGCGCACCCTGGTCGCCAGGCGTGAGACTGCCGGCGCACCCGCCGCCATCGTGCTTCGTCCCGACCGGCCCGAGCTTTCCGCAGACGGCGAGGACCTGGCCATGGTCGAGGTCTCGGTGGTGGACGCTCAGGGCCGCCTGGCGCCCACCGCGTCGAACCAGATCGTCTTCGAGGCCACCGGCCCCGGCCGCATCCTGGGAGTGGGCAACGGCGACCCCAGCAGCCATGAGCCCGACCGGGCCTCCCGGCGCAGCGCCTTCAACGGCTTGTGCATGGCGATCGTGCAGGCGCTGAAAGAGCCCGGCGAGATCCGCCTCAGCGCCCAGTCTCCGGGCCTGCAGCCAGCCACCGTCACCATCGAAAGCCGGAACGCGACACCGCGCGAAGCGGCGTAAGGACGCGTATGGACATCTTCGCGCATGGCCTCTGGACCGCCGCCATCGCCACCGGGGTGAACCGCAAGATCGCCCGCCCCCTCCGCGTCGGCTGGGCCGTCTTCTTCGGCGTGTTTCCCGACCTGTTCGCCTTCGCGCCGCCCATCGCCATGACGCTCTGGCTGCGGCTCACCGGTCGCCTCGAAGCGCTTCCCCCCGGTCGCCACATGCCGTTCCGCGAACTGGCCTGGCAGCTCTACCACTTTAGCCACAGTTTGGTCGTTTTCGCGGCCGTATTTGGCTTTGTGTGGCTCCTGGNNTGGCCGCTCTCCAACTACAGCGTCGACGGAATCCCCTGGGGCAACCGCTGGTACATGCTGATCAACTACAGCGCACTTGTGATCGTCTACTTGCTGCTTTGGAGAACCTCCCGCCGGGCAGGCGCTCAGTAGCGCCGCAGCCCCGGGTCCACCGAAGCCGCCCAGCGGTCGATTCCCCCCTGCATGCTCTGGCACGCCGTCAGGCCCTGCTGCCGCAGCCAGGTTACGATTTGCAGGCTGCGCGATCCGTGATGGCAGTAAAACACCAGCGCGCCCTCCCCGGCCTTCCCCCGCAGGGCGGCCAACTCCTTGGGAATGGACCGCATCGGGATCGACTCCGCCCCCTCGATCCGGCACAAGGCGAACTCCCGCGGCTCGCGCACGTCGATCAGCCGCAGCGCCTCCCCCGCCCGTAGGCGCCGCTTCACCTCCAGTGCATTGATTTCCAGTGGCAACCCCTCCATCGCGCCTCCTGCCCCCATTATCACTCCGCTGGCAAGAACCGCCGAGGAATTTCCCGGTCACCGCGCGACACCCAGTTCTTTCTCCTCCGCCTTCAATCGTTTGCCGCTCCGCTCGGCTCCGAACCGCTGCGCCTCCTGGTTATCTTCAGGTCGGGACAGCACACGTAGTTACCGACACCCTCCGCTGTCCCCAAAGAGGAAATCCCAATGAAGAACGTATTTCGCAGTGCTCTGTGGTTTCTGGCGCTGGTGGGGATCGCCCTGGCGCAACCCGCTATAAGCAGTGTGCCGGTCACCGCGGCTCCGCCCAGCACAGCCAGCTACACCCCATCCGCGCTGTGGCTGTTCCAGACGTACACCCGCGACACCTATCGGGCTGCGTTCGGGGCCGAGACTCCGGTATGCGACCCCACGCAACCCTACAAGACGTGGTTCGACACCAGCGTGGCGCCGGGAACCAGCGTCACCTACCAGCTCTTCGACAGCAGCAAGGGCGCGCTGGTCCCGTTGACCATGACGGCGACCCAGGCCGCTAGCCTCAACCTGCCGGGTCTGCCGAATTACCCGGCTTGGGTTGTCCGGCCCACTTCCGCGACGATGCAGGCCAGCGGATCGCCGGCCGCACCAGTGAATGCCGGGCAACTAGCCACGCCAGCCCAGGCCCAGATGCTCGCCGGGCTACTCGGCGGGACAGTCGTACCGGATGCCATGGACGGCATCATCTACACATGGAACGGGGAGACGCGGGGTCTGTACGCCATCTCGGTCAATGGCAGCGTCTGGAACTGCGGCAATCTGCTGGCGCAGCTCTATTCGCAAGGCGTCGGCTATCCCGGCACGCTCTCGCCAACCACAGGCCAGTTCACTCCGGCGCCGCCAGCCAGCGCCTCGACCCTCGGCAACACTCCGATCCCATCCAGGGCGCTGCTGCCCACCGAATCGTTCTCCAACAAGCAGTTCGGCGGGGATTGGATGATCGTCAATTCGGCGAACGCCGCGCCGTACACCGTGGCTGCGGCGGCCTCGACCGGCGGCTCCGGCTTGTCGGCCGCCGACGAAGCGATCCTGAATCGTATCGACGCAAACCTGAAGGCACTTACCGTTCAGTTCAACACACCAGGGAGGCAGTAATGAGCTTCGTATCGATACTCAAGAGGATCGGCGCCGTGGCCACGGGGATCGAACAGATCGCCGTTCCGGCGGCCGAGGCCGCGCTTCCGCAGTTCGCGCCACTGATCGCGGAGGCGGACGGCATCTTTAAGCGCCTCCAAACTACCGTCGCCACGGTGGAGGCCAGCAATCCCGTGGATGGCCAAGGGCAACTCAAGGCCCAGGCGGTCACCACGGATTTCCAGGCCAGCCTCGAGCTGGTACAGCAGGTGCTCGCGCTGGAGGGCAAGACGCTCACCTACGACGACACCTCCCTGCAGACGGCCATCAATTCTCAGGTGGCGGCCTACAATGCGATGGCGCAGATCCAGGCCAGTTTCAAGATCGTGCCGATCACCCCGGCGCCCTAACCAAGACCGGCGGAGGATACCGCCAGAAAGGAAACCACATGCAGATCGCTACCAAGAACCTGAAGACCACGCTCATGGGCATCCTGGCCCTGATCATGCTGGGGTTGAACGTCTACAAAAACCCCTCTATTCTGAAAGATCCGACGCCNNTGCGGGCGCCGCAGCCGCCGGAATCGGCCTGATCCTCGCCAAAGACGGCAGCCAGCCCGACGCTTCCGCCCCGCCCAAGCAGTAGGGGGCCTGGCGTCCTCAATGGGGCCGCGATCGGGGGATCGCGGCTACCCTAGCACTTTGAACTCGACCACGCCTTTGCCCCACACCGTCTGCCGGCCTACCCCGATCCAGCGCGCCGCCCGCAAGTAAGGCAGGAACTCGCCCAGTTCCCCCTCGTACTCGACCTCGCCGACAAAGCCCCCCAGCGGATGACGCTCTCCGGTCCTCGCCGACCGCCGCTCCGCCTCGCTGAACTCCAGTTGAATCCGCGAGAGCTTCACCAGGGCGGCCCGTTCGCCCAGCGCCTTGAAGTCGATGGGCAGCGGCCCGGCCCCGTAGAGCGCCCGCAGCGTGCTCAGCCGGTCCCGTATCCTTCCGAACAGCGCCTCGAACTCCGGCCGCGTGGCCAGCAGTTGCCCGTGCTTCAGCTCGGTGGGGGTCGTGAAACGAACCTGCACCTTCGACGCCGCCTCCGACAGGTTCCCCAGCTCCAGCTTGATAGGTGGCAGCAACTCGGTCATCAGGAACGTTATCCCGTTGTGCACACAAGCGGCGGGCCGTCCCTGGGCATCCAACTGATCTACCTGGCGCAACGTCGCCCGGCCGCGCCGCGGCCCGATGCCTTCGGTGGCCAGTTGCGAAAACGCCAGCACGAAATACACGATCGCCGGGTCTTTCAGGTCGAACAGGTGGACGTCGAAGTGGAATCCCCGGCCAGGCTCGATGGTCTGGCCGTCCAGGTGCGCCGCTCGGAACACGAAAGGCCGCGGCCAGTCATGCAGCCCACTGGGCCCTTCGGCGGGAGGCGCCACAGGCTCGAAGATGCGCGCATACGGGCAGGTGGGCCGCTGCTCACAGGCCCGCGCGTCGTGGCAATCGGAAAGGCACACGATTTGCCGGAAAATCGTGCCGAAGGCGCCCCTCACCACGTTGCCCGACTTGCCAGGCGGAAAGTAGATCGAGTCACGCGCCGCGAATTGAAAGCGAAAGGCCGCCAACTCGAAGCTTGGCTCTTCCCCGCCCGCCGCCCCGGCTGCGCCCGGCGCCGGCTCTCCCAGATCGCAGGTTGGCACTCGTATCCTCGGAACCTACAACGATAGCACTCCGCCGGGTTATCCGGGGCGCCCCGCGAGCCTCACTTAATGGGCAGCAGCACCTGGTTGCTCTGGAAGCCGTTGACCGTCACGGTCAGCGCGGCGTCCGTCGACGAAGGCAGGCTGCTGTCGATCTTCAGGTGGATGGCTGTGATTCCCACATAGCCCACCGCCGCCACCGTATCGACCGGCGTGATGGTGTTGCCGCCCGACTGGATGGTGGCCGTGTCCGCCAGGGGCAGGACCATCCCGGCCGGAATCGCGAGCCCATCGGGGGCGATTCCCGTGTAAGGGCCAAGCCCGGTGCCCAGCAGGGCCACCGTCTCGCCCTGCACCGCCGGAGAAGCCGGCGTTACCAGCGAGCCGTCTGCGTGCTTGGCCAGCGCGTAGGGCTTGGAGCCCACCGGATTGGTAAACAAACCCGGTGCGTTGCGCCGCACAGTGAAGGTCGCCGTGGCATCCGGCTGATTCTCACCGCGCACCAGCAGGCTATACTGGCCCGGGGTTAGCTCCGAAGGAAGCTGCGCGTTAATCTGGGTCGGAGAGACGAACAGCAGTGGAAATAGCTCGGGCCCCGCCTGCGCGGTCACGCCATCCAGCGTCTGCGCCAGCGTGCTGGTCGGTCCCGCCACGGTGTCCGGCGCCAGCGCCCCGCCGTAGATGGTAATCAGCGAGCCCGGCGCGACCGCTACTGGAGGCGTCCCGTCACCCGCGGCGTTCCTCACCCCGGTGGGTTGGACGAAGGGCACGGGCTTCATTTCCGCAATCATGTACACCGGCAGACTCGTATTCACCTGCAAGGAAGTGGAGGTTCCGGTGACGTCGCCCGCCCACCCGGTGAACTTGTAGCCGGGCTGCGGCACGACCGTGACCGTCACGTTGGTGTTAGTCACGTAGTACCCGTCCGGGGAGGCCGGACTAAGCTGGAACGTGGCTCCGCTCGCTGGATTGGAGACTGTCTTCACGAGATTGCTGGTCTGATAATTCACCATCAGCGTCGTCACGTTGGTGTCCGCCGTCCAGGTCCGCTGCCTGGCTGCGCCATCGGACCAGGAGGTGAAATCCAGCCGCGACATATCGGTCAACTGAACCGAGGCCGGCGCGACCACCACCGCCTGGGTGCCCGGCTTCCGGTCGATCACGCAGGGCGTCTGGCACGCCACTCCGTCCACCAGAACGCCGACGCTACCCGGCGAACTTAGAATCCTCAACTGTCCCATCACGTCGTAGGTCGCCGTCACGCCCACTTGGTCCGTGGTGGCCACCGTGTACTGCTGGTTCGCTCCGGCGATCCCCGTCGACCAGTTGTCGAAGGTGTACTGCCGCCCCTGGCTGGCCTGCTGCAGCGGCGCCGAGATGGTGTGCGTCGACCCTACCGCCCAGATGAAGCTGTAGGTCGGCCAGTTGCTCCGCCCGTCGATCGTCAACTGCAATCCGGGCGGACTGGTGCCGAAAGCGACACGCCCCGCCAGCGCATAGTTGGCCGTCAGGGTGATCGGCCCCAGATAGCCACCCGTGGTGTAGACCTGCGTCTCGGGCCCGCCCTGGCTCCAGGATTGCCACACCCACGGTCTCCCGATGGTGTCCACTTGCGGGTCTACCCCCGTGAGCGAGTGGGATGAATTCATGGCCCAAGTGAGAGTAGCCGGGCTAATCAGCAAGGTGCCGTCCGCGATGAGCTTCATCTGCGGCGGAGAGGTCAGCAAGGTCACCGGATCCCCCGGAAGGAACACCGGACCGATGGTTACCGGGCGCACCAGGGTAAAGCTCCCGCTGGCGGTCGTGATCCCACTCCACTGACCCGGTATCCACCCGGCAAATACCCAGCCCTGGGGCGGGATCGCCTGGATGATCATCAGCGTACCCGCTGGCAGCCAAAGCTGCGAATCATAGTAGTAGCAGCTCTGGTTTACGAGCAATTGGCCGGCGCCTGGATTCGCCGACAGGTCGCAGGAGAGCGGGACAGACAGCCCCTCGTTGTCCAGCACCACGTTGACCCGATAATCCAATTCTGCCGTAGTCTGATAGTAGGTGATCGACGGGTCGGCGACGACCGTCACCGTCGGCCCTCCGGGCGGCACGGTATTACCGTTCGAGTCCACCCAGCTCTTCCCCGTTACTTCGCACGCGACGCCATCGGAGATCGGATAGGACTCGCCGATACTCAGAGTGTGAATGCTGCCCACCGGCCATAGGAACACGGCTACGTTGGTGAACGGCGTTCCGTCCACGTAGAACTGCCCACATGGCTGCGCCATGACGCGCGTGCTCGCGATCTGCTGGGCCCAGAGGGAGCCCATTAAAACCTGCACGGCGGCGAAGAGGACGAAACGTTTCATCGGCCTTCCTTGTTCAGCTTAATCTAGAATCCAAAACTCAGCGCCACCATCGGCGCAAATCCATGGACCCAACCGCTGATCGAGGAGGGAGGATACGGAGCGATCACGTTCTGGGGCGTCCGCGTGATGAAGTCAATCACCTCCAGATAGATGAACTTGCGGTGCCCCACCTGGAATTTCACGCCGCCGCCCGCGGTGATCAGGCCCTCGATCTGTTTCGTCTTGCTGAGGATGGCGAAGTTGGCCAGCGGCTGGAATTCCTGCTCCTGGCCGGTTCCCCGATAGATCTTGATTCCACCGCCGGCCAGCAGGAAGGGCCGCAGTTTGGCGTCGCGGCGAGCCCCGTAGAACATGAAATCGTAGTGAATGGCGTGGGTCTGCGCGCCGAAGTCCACGCTAGTGCCCCCGGAGGATTCCTTCATATTGGCAAACCCGAAGTCGTAACGGATCTCTCCGCCCAGGTGCTGATACAGGTCCTGGGCGGCGAACGCGCTGACGACCAAGCCAGGCTTGAAGCCCGCGCTGGCCTGGTCAGATCCGTTGGTGACCGTCAGGTTCTTATAAACCTCGAGGCCGCCCGCGACCCCCACGTCCCACTGTTGCGCCAGACAACTTCCTCCCAGCGCAAGCGCAAATAGACACCCCGTGAATTTTCGCATGTTCCTCTGGTCCCCGTTCCTAGTTGTTGGTCACCACCCGCACCGACAGAGTCAGCGTATAGCCGCCCTGCGTGATCGTCAGTGGGATCTGCATACCGGTCCTGACACCTTTGAACGGCACCTGGACATTGATCTGGTAGACACCTACCTCGCCGGGCACCAGTCCGGCGAACTCTACCGGCAGTTGGGCGCCGTCCAGGAACACTATCGGAGCCGCTACAGGCTGGGCCAGCGGATCCAGCGGGCTGCCCGCTCCCGAGGCGACCGTCGGCGACGTCACGCCCATCCCGGTGACGTAGATGACGAGCCACTCGTCGAGGTGGATCGGGTAGGAAGGCGTCACGAGCTCTCCATCGGCCGCGTGGGTCACCGTCGGCATCCGCGTATTCCAGTTCGGCACGTTGACCAGGAAGGCCGCGGGCGCGGTGGGGTCGATCGGGAAAGTGAACGTATTGCTCACCCCGGCGGGCGTCCGCAGGATCATGGTCCCGGTGCCGCTCACCTCGAATGGCAACTGGCCGTTAATCTGGGTCGGCGAAATCATGATCATAGGAACCA
This sequence comes from Bryobacterales bacterium, assembly GCA_003154855.1. Taxonomy (GTDB): domain Bacteria; phylum Acidobacteriota; class Terriglobia; order Bryobacterales; family Bryobacteraceae; genus Fen-330. Next base: position 1,885 of record PMEV01000469.1, on the reverse strand, counting down.
GCACGCCGTTGACCGTCAGGCAACTGTTGGCCAGCGCCGTGGGCAGCGGGAGCGTGCTGCTGGCCGCGTTGGTCAGGCTCAGATTGGTGCCCAGCACGGTCATCAGACCGCCTGGAGCCACGGGGCTGGTCAGGTCCGCCGCGCTCACCACCGAGGTGATGTCCGGAGTTGCCATCGCGACGTCGTAGTTCGACGACAGCGCGACGAACCCGGAGGTCGACAGCGAAATAATGTTGCCATTGGCCAGCGCCGCCAGCGTGCGCATGAAGACGCTGGTAAACGCGTCCGCCAGGAGCGGAGCCTCCGTCATGAAGGTTGGCCGCACGAGATAGGGCAGCAGGCTCAGGTCCACCCGCTCGACCACACCAGGGCTCGAGGCACTCTGAGCCGAGGTCGCCAGGCCCAGGCCGCCAGCCATCGCGAAGCCGGAAGTCGTGCCCGTTTCGCTCACCATGCCGAGTGGCACGAGCGAGCCATCCAGCGCGTTGCTCCCCACGATGAAGGTGTCGTCGGCCGGCGCCACGATAGCCCCGCTCAGCGCCGTGAAGTCGCCTTTCCGCGCCGAGACGAACAAATCCTGGTTGGCGTCGTAGAGCAGCGTTCGCCCGTCCGCCATCGCGCCCAAGATGAAATTGCCCGAAGGCGACGACACGATCGCCGTGTCGATGTTGATGTCGTTCTGCCAGACCCCCAGGGTGGGATACGAGGTCCCCATGCCGTACATCTGGATGCGGTCGATCGTGTGGACCGGCCCGGCCACCCGGCAGGCTGCCAGGATCGCGTTTCCGGAGGCGGCGACCCAGCGCGGGTAATGGCCGTACGGCAGGGGCAGGTAGCGCACAAACTGCAGCGTGTTCAGGTCGTAGAGGCTAGCCACCTGGGAGTTGTCCGCGCCGACGATCAGATAGCGCCTGTCGAAGGTAATGTCCATGGACCAGGGCGTGTTGGGGGTCCGCAGCGAGGCNNGCCTGCCTCAGCACGTAGAACCGGTTCCGCGTGGGGTCGGCCAGCACGCTCACCAATTGGCCGGGCACGTTGAACACCGCTCCCCGCTGCTCGGGCTGCGGATTGTTGATCAGCAATTGCACCGGGACCGGGACGTTCACCGCCAACCCCGACTGGATCAGAATCAGCCCCGACGTGGTTCCGTTCTGGCTGCGGTAAGCGGTCGGATCGACGGAGACCGTGATCACCGTCGGCGTGGTGCCCGAGGAGGGCGTCAACGTCACGCCGGGCATGTTCGTCGACAGCGAGAAGTCGGTCGCGGCGCCGCCCGGATCGATCACCGCGAACACCGTTGTTTGCGGCGTCGAATTGCACCAGTTCGAGGTGATGAGCAGCGAGGCGTGATCCGAAGCGACCTGATGGATCTTCGCTCCCTGCGTCACATAGAGCTGCCCCACCGGCATGACCATCAACCCGCTGGAGGAGACCGAATACATGGTGTTGTGGTCCGAACTCAGGACGGATTTTCCCCAGAGGTTCTCGGGCAGCTTCAGTTGTTCGCGCACCGCCAGGTTATCCGAAGCGGTCACCATCAGAACCGGCCCGCTATAGGGCGTCGGCAGGGGGGGCCACATCTGGAAGGCCGAGCTCATCCCGACTTGCGCGTAAATGGTCCCGTGGGCCGTGTCGATGGCATTGCTGCCCAGCGAGAACGTCCCTACCGCGTTCGGAAACTGCGCCAGTTCCACGAAGTCGCTGGCGCGGTTCAAAGTCCAGCCCGTCATGAAGATGGTTCCCGTTTGATCCGCGCTTATCGCCCGCGGGCCCATGGGCGGAGTGGAGATCCACCCCATGGCGTTGAGCGACTGGGAGGGCACGTCGTAGTAGAAGTCCAGCGACTGATCCAAAGCGCCGCCGGCTCCCAGCGTTCCGAAGATCC
>PMEV01000428.1 GCA_003154855.1 Bryobacterales bacterium | reverse complement strand
ACGACGCGGCCGCCATCGGCGCCCGCCTGGCGACTTTGGCCGACGCGGGCGCGCTGGCCGTCATCTTCACCACCGGCGGCACCGGCGTCGCCGCGCGCGATGTCACGCCGGAAGCCGCGCGCGCGGTTCTGGACCGCGAAATACCGGGCTTCGGCGAGCTGATGCGCGCGCGCGGCCTGGCATCCACGCCGCTGGCCGTTCTTTCCCGAGCTGTGGCTGGCACCCGCGGCCGTGTGCTGCTGGTCAACCTGCCCGGCTCGCCCCGCGGCGCGGTCGAATCCCTGGACGCGATCCTCGAGGTGCTTCCACACATCCTGGATCTCTTGCGCGGCGAGACCGGCCACCCGCCGGCCAACGCTGGGCCTCACTAGCCCGCTTTTTCCAGGCGCCGTCGTCCGACGCAGGAGATGCCCGTGGATACGAGGCGCGACGGGGCAAGCCGCTCAGCCGGGGCACTCCAGTCCGCCGGAGGCGGCATGCCGCGCGGCAGCGCCCGGCGAACCGAGGCGTACCTCACGGTACGTTGAGGGAGCCAGCCGAGCGCAACGAAGTAGACATGGGCATATCGTGCGTCGGCGGCCTAAAGACTCGGCGCCACCATGCTCGACCCCACGTACGCCCCCACCAGAATCGGAAGCGCGTGCAACGCCCAGCCGCCCACGCCGGCCCGGACGTGCATCCAGACGTTGATGGTGTTCAGTTGCGAAAGGTGGAATGCGCCCAGTGCGCCGAGGTCGCCCAGGGCCAGGGCCAGGAAACCCGCGAACGCCCAGCGCCACGGCTGCTCCGGACGGCAGGTGCCCAGCACCACGCCCGCCACCAGCAGGATCCCGTAGAACACCAGTTGGTAATCGCCCAACTGGCCCGGGTACATCAGATCGGGAACACGAACCACCGTCCAGCACAGCGTGCCGGCGATGATCCACCACAGCACATCTCCGGGACGTTTGGAGTAGATTCCGGCGCCTGGCATGGAGCCACCTCGCGTTAGCGTCGATTGTACAATAGGAATGACCCCGGCGTGAAACGGGCTTTGCGCCGCGGGCGTCTCCATGGCAATGCTTATGATCCGAACGCTCGCCGCCGGCCTGATCGCGTTGGGGATGGCCGCTCCCCAAGAGGTTGTCCAACAACCCTTCCGCTCCACTGTCAACGTGGTGGTTGCCCCCACGGTCGTCACCGACCACGACGGCAATTTTGTGAACGGGCTTCAGCCGCAGCAGTTCCGCCTCTCCGACAACGGCAAGCCGCAGAACATCAAGGTCGACATCACCTGGGTTCCCATCTCGCTGGTGGTGGCCGTTCAAGCCAACTCCACCGCCGAGCCGGTCCTCGCCAAGATCCAGAAGATCGCGCCGCTGTTCAAGGATCTGGTGCTCGGCGACCAGGGCGAGGTGGCCTTGATCTGTTTCGATCACCGCATCCAGATGCTTCAGGATTTCACCGGCGATACCGGCAAGCTGGATGCGGCCTTCAAGAAGCTCAAGGCGGGCAGCAGCAGCAGTCGCATGGTGGACGCGGTCGTGGAAGCCACCAACATGCTGCGCCACAAGCCTCCCGAACGCCGCCGCATTCTGCTGCTCATCAGCGAGACGCGCGACATAGGCAGTTCGGGTAAGGTCCGCGAGGCGCTCACCGGCCTCCAGTTCGAGAACGTCAACGTGTACTCGGTGAACATCAACCGCGTGATCGGCACGTTGCTCGGCAAGCCGCAGCCGCCCCGTCCCGACTCCATTCCCTACACCGCGCGGCCGCTGCCGGCCGGTATTCCGCCCACTCCCGAGGCCGCGGCCCAGGTGAGCGGAAACGCCACCAATTCCGGCAACGTCGTTCCGCTGATCGTCGAGATCTTCAAGGATGTGAGGGCCATCTTCGTCGACAACCCGGTCGAGGTCTTCACCAAGTGGACCGGCGGCAAGGAACACTCCTTCCTCACCGAGAGGGAGCTGGAGCGTTCCATCCTGAGCATCGGCAATGAACTGCACTCCGAGTACTTGATCACCTATACGCCCAACAACAAGGAGGAAGGCGGCTACCACGAAATCTCGGTCTCGGTGCCCGACCAGGCGAAGGTGAAAGTGCGCACGCGCCCGGGCTACTGGGTGGCTTCCAAGTTTTGACGGAAGGCCATCGCACCGAAAGTGACCACGCTTTCTTCGTCGATGTTCCACTGCTGGTAGTGGAGTAGTTCCCCTCTGGCTTGCGGCACGGCCTTCAAAAAGGTGTAGAAGGGCGCCGCGCCGCACCATTTTAGCGGGTCCCGGTTCTTCTGGACCGCGCTCCAGAAGCCTTCCGCGTCCCCCGCGGCGAGGCGCTCGATCCGCTGGCGGTCGAGTTCCGCCACCATGGACATCTGCCCTTCGCCGGCCCGCGCCTCGAACGAATCGCCATAGCGGCGGCCCATGTGAGCCATGTCCACGCCCAGCACCCAGAACAAGCGCTGGCCCTCGCGTGCCGCCAGTGCGCCCAGCGCGTCGAAAAACCGGCGCAGGTTATCGTCCTGCTCCGGCCGGCCGCCTTCCAGGATGCCCCGCGCGAACGCCCCGCACAGGATCGGCAGGATGCGTATGCCGGCCCCATAAAGATGCTGCAGGAAGACCACCTGGAACTCGATCGAGTGCTCCACCGCGTGGCAGTAGTCCTCCATCTTCGCCGCCGGTCCCGCCTCCTGGGCCAACCGCTCGGCCAGCGCCACCTCGGTCTGGGCCACTCCGAGCGGCGTCGCAAACGGCTTTCGCGTGAGCCCGAATCGCTCCGGCTCGCCGTAGTGCGACGTCCCCAGGATCACGAACACGCGCTCCTGGTACTGAGGCCCCAGAGCCGCGTAGGCCGCCCGGTAGGATTCCCGTCCGCCATCCGGGCTCACGTGCGGCGCGGCGATCCCGATCGGCGAATTGCCTGCCGCCGCGGGCGCTCCTGGGTCCATCCAGCCGGCCAGCGTGGCCCGCAACTCCTCCGCCTCCTCCGGATACGCCGCTCCGGCGTGCGATGGTTCGCGACGCGCCGCCTCGGCAAAGGCTCCTATCTGCGCGGCCTTCATGCGCCGGCTGGTTTCGTCCTCCAGGAAGCCCGCCTGGCTCAGCGTGTCCACCAGATGCTGCTGGAGTTCGCCCACTTTCAAGTCGCCCGTCAGACGGACCAGCTCCGAGCGCAGATCCAGCTCCGTGTGCCCGCCGTCGAATAATTGCAGGCACCCCATCAGCGCCGGCGGGACGATCAGGCTGGCATCCGAATAGCGATAGGGATCCCGGATCAGCAGCCCGGGCCGATCCGGCGCCGGCGAAGGCATGAACTCCAGGTCGAGCCGCAGGCGGGGCAGTCGTTGTGCCATTCGTCTACATCATCGCACCCGCCCGCTCCGCTCCGCCCGGGGGCCAGCCACTTTTTGTGAGATTCTCGCCCCGCCGCGCCCACTCCCATAGACATGGGTACGCGCCGCCGCCCTAGCCGCATCGATCCCCAAGGCCACTGGCTATTCCTGACCTGGCCCTTCCACGGCAGCCTCCCCCGCGTTCTGTATCCCCCGCGCCAGCCCTCCGCCGCGGAGGCCATCCTCGAGATTCTGCGGCGCGGGGCCGGGCGGGGCGACTACCAGCTCGGCGCCTATGTCGTCATGCCAGATCGCGTTGACTTGCTTCTGCTGCCCTTCATTTCCCCCAGCCGATTGCTGAAAGCGCTACGGGGCCACACCGCTCGCCAGGCCAACCGGCTTCTGGGCCGCACCGGTCGGCCGTTCTGGCAGCCCGAATCCGGCCACCGCTGGGTGCGGGACGAGCCGGAGCGCCAGCGCATCGCCGCCGGCATCGAGAGCCAGCCGGTCCAGGCGGGGCTGGCGCCCCAGGCCGAGGACTACCCGTGGTCCAGCGCCTCGGGCCGCGCGAGGGCGCCCGCCACGACGTCCTCGTTTGACACTCCCTCTCCCCGCCCCCTATACTGAAGCTTCTGGAGTATTTCTCGAAGCTGGGACTGTGCTTGCGAGCGGCTCCTCGATTCCGCGCCGGAAATCAAAATGCCAAAACGAACTTTTCAGCCGAATAATCGTCGCCGGGCCAAGACACACGGCTTTCGAGCACGCATGAAAACCAAGGACGGCCGGGCCGTGATCGCGCGTCGCCGGGCCAAGGGCCGCTGGAAGCTGACCGTCAGCGACGAGCGCAACGTTCGTTACGCCAACGCCGATTAAACCCATCGATCAGTCGTTCCCCAAATGCGCGCGCATTCTGCGTCCCTCGGACTTTCGCCGGGTCTACGCCGAGGGGATTCGGATCGCCGGCCCCTACTTCGCGGCCTTCTGTCTGGGCCGGGCCGAGACCCAGGGACCGCGGATCGGCCTCACCACGCCGCGGGCGTTGGGCAACGCGGTAGCACGGAATCGAATCCGGCGGCGGATGCGGGAAGCGGTTCGCCGCCAACTCTGTCAACTCGAGGCACAGTGGGAGATTGTGATCAACCCGCGCCGGGCCGTGTTGAAGGCGCCCTTTCCGGAACTTCTCCGCGAGGTTGGCCGTCTGTTTTCTCGATGCAAGCTCTGATCCTGTTCCTTCTGCGCGGCTACAAGCGGCTGCTCTCGCCGCTGTTGCCCTCCGCCTGCCGCTACCAGCCGACCTGCTCGGACTACATGGCCCAGGCCGTCCAGAAATACGGCGCGCCGCGCGGCCTCTGGCTGGGCTTCAAACGCCTGCTGCGCTGCCACCCGTTCCACCAGGGCGGCTTCGATCCCGTGCGCTGAACTAAGGAAGTCCACATAAACCCATGGCCGACACCCCCACGCAAGCCAAGCCGACCGGGCCCGAGGAACCGTCCATCGAGAAGAGGCTGTTGCTGGCGTTCCTTCTGATGGGCGCCGTGCTCTTCCTGATGCCCTATTTCTACAAGAACTTCGGGCCGCAGCCACCGCCCCCCAAGCCGGTGCCGGCGGCGGCAACGCAGCCCACCGAACAGCCCGCGCCCGCGCCCGCCAAGCCGGCGGAGATTCCGCGACCCGCCCCGGTTGCCGGCGCCAAGACCGCGGCGCCCCGCGTTTGGTCGGAAAAGGAACAGAGCCTGCTGGTCGAAACCGATCTCTACAAGATCGTGCTTTCGAACCGCGGCGCGGTGGTGCGCAGTTGGGTTCTGAAGAAGTACATGGATAACGAGCACCAGCCGATCGATCTGGTCGATGCGCCCGCCGCCCTGAAAACCGGGTACCCTTTCTCGCTCCGCTTCAAGGACCCGCCGCCGGCCGTGGACCTCAACCAGGCGCTCTACGCCGTCAAACCCGCGCCGGATGGCCTGGGCGCCGACTTCGATTATTCCGACGGGCTTCTGGTCGTGCATAAGACCTTCCGCTTCCAGCAGCGGAGCTATCTCTCCGAGTTCTCCTCGGAAGTGACGCAGGGCGGCGCGCCCCTGGCCCACGCGATCGAGTGGCGCGGGGCCTTCGGCGATACCACCACGCAGAGCACCGCCGTGGTGCAGACCTCGGTACATTACGATCTGGTCTCCGGCAAACTCGTCGTACGCTCCATCAAGGACGCCAAGAACGGCCCCGTCGTCGAATGGGGAGCCTACTCCTTCTGCGGCATTCAGGACAAGTACTTCGCCGCCGTCTTCCTCCCGCACGCGGAAGGGCCGGTCGAACTCGTCACCGTGAGCGACAGCGTCGAGGGCGCGACGACCGCCGGCGTCGCCGTGGGTGGCGCGGGCGCCAACCGTTTCTCCCTGTTCGTCGGACCCAAGGACCTGGACATCCTCAAGAAGGTTAGCCCCAAGCTGGAGCAAGTCGTCGATTTCGGCACCTGGTTCGGCTGGGCGGCCAAGCCCCTGTTCCTGATCGTGAACTGGATCAATCACAACCTGGTGCACAACTACGGCTGGTCCATTGTCCTGGTCACCATCGTCATCAATTTCCTGCTGCTGCCCCTGAAGTTCTCGAGCATGAAATCGATGAAAAAGATGCAGACGCTCAAGCCGCAGATCGACGCCATCAACGCCAGGTACAAGGGCATTGGAATGCGCGATCCGAAGAAGGCCGAGCAGAACCAGGAGGTGATGGATTTCTACAAGAAGCACGGGGTGAATCCCATGGGTGGCTGCCTGCCCATGCTCGTCCAGCTCCCCTTCTTCATCGCCTTCTATAACGTGCTGTCGATAGCCATCGAGATGCGCGGCGCGCACTGGCTGTGGGTGACCGACCTCTCCCAGCCCGAGCATTTTACCATTCGCGCCCTGCCGGTTCTGATGGTCGCGGCGCAATTCGTGATGCAGAAGATGACTCCCACCCCCGGGCAGGACCCCACGCAAGCCAAGATGATGCTGGTGATGCCGCTGGTCTTCGGCTACATGTTCTGGAGCATGCCCAGCGGTCTGGTGTTATACTGGCTCACCAGTAACTTGGTTGGGATTGCGCAACAATGGTTCATAAACCAGAGCATGCCGGCGCCACCTCCGGAAGCGGGGCCGCCGGCCGCTTCGAAACGCAAGAAGGGTGGGCATTGAGGGTGAGCCAGAGTAAGTACACGTTATCCGCTGTCGAGTCGCGCACGGACGAGTTCCTGCGCCAGGTGATGGCCAAAGCCGGCTTCGAGCTCAAATTCAAGATCTGCGAAGGCGAGACCCGCCATCCCGATTTCGAGAATCCGGATGTGGTGGTGAAGTTCTCGGGGCCGGATGTCGAGCTGCTCCTCTCGAACAAAGCCGAGCTTCTGCTGGCGCTCGAGCTGCTGACGATGGAGATGCTGAAGATGGCTCCGGAGGATCACTCCCGGCTGTGCTTCGACGCCGACGATTACCGCATGCTGCGCATCGAAGAGCTGCGGCTGAGCGCGCTGGCGGCGGCCGAGCGGGTGAAGCGCAGCGGCATCCCGTTCCGCTTCAACCCCATGAACAGCCGGGAACGCCGCATCCTGCACCTCGCGCTGCGGGGCGAAACCGCGGTGCGCAGCGAGAGCGCGGGACTGGGACCGCAGCGCCAGGTCGCGATCTATCCGGCCAACATGCCTTCGTCGGCATTTCCCGCCTCCGAACCCGCCCGTGCGCCGATGGGCCGCGGGCGGCGCCGCTGAACCCGGCTTGATCCTTACCGACACCATCGTCGCCATCTCGACGCCGCCGGGAACGGGAGGGCTGGGCGTGGTTCGTCTTTCGGGCACCCAGGCGCGGGCTATCGCGGCGGGCATCCTGCGCTTCCCTAAGCCGCCGGAGTGGACCCCCTGGACCGCCGCGCTCGCCGAGTTGCCCGATGCCGCGGGGCACACGGTCGACCAGGTTGTGGCGACCTTCTTCGCCCAGCCGCGCTCCTATACCGCCGAGGACCTGGTCGAGATCTCCTGCCACGGCTCTCCGGTGGTCCTGCGTTTCGCCGTCGAGCGCGCACTCGAGGCTGGTGCCCGTCTGGCCGAACCCGGCGAGTTCACCCTGCGCGCCTTCCTGAACGGCCGCATCGATCTGCCGCGCGCCGAGGCCGTCCGCGACCTGATCGAGGCCACCACGCTGTACCAGGCGCGCATCGCCGCGCAGCAGGCCGAGGGCTGGGTTTCCCGTCGCATCGCGCCGCTCAAGGAGCAGCTGGTAGAATTGACTGCTCTGCTCGAGGCGGGCATTGACTTCGCCGAGGACGATATCGAAGTGGCCAGCGACGCGGATATCCTGGCCCGCCTGGCGCCTGTCGCGAGCGGCCTCGCGGAACTGGCCTCCAGTTTCGACTACGGCAAGCTGGTCCACTCCGGGCTGAACCTGGCCATTGTCGGGCGGCCCAACGTCGGCAAGAGCAGCCTCTTCAACCGCCTGCTCGAGCAGGACCGCGCCATCGTCACCGAAGCGCCCGGCACCACACGCGATTTGGTCAGCGAGGCCGCAGCCATCGAGGGCATCCCGGTGAAGTTCGTCGATACGGCGGGCATACGAACCGGGCAGGACCGGGCGGAGACGCTGGGCGTCGAGCGCAGCTTCCAGGCGATGGCGGACGCCGATCTGCGGCTGGTGGTCTTCGACCTGTCGGCGCCGCTCGCGCCGGAGGATCTTGAGCTGGCCGCCCGCGCCCGTAGCCAGGGCCGCACGCTGCTGGTGGGCAACAAGTGCGATCTCGAGCGGCGCGCCGAAACCAGCGAGGATTTCGTGGCCGTCTCGGCGCTCACCGGCGCTGGCATTCCGGCCCTGCGCCGCCGCATCGCGGAAGCCATCGCGCCCGCCGGCATCCCGCCCGAAACCGGCTTCATCACCAGCCTGCGCCACGCCGGGTTGCTCAAGGAAGCCCTGGCCGCCCTCGAGAAAGGTCGTGCCGCCGCCGTCGCGCGCCTGCCCCACGAGATGCTGCTGCTCGACCTCTACGCCGCGCTCCAGGCACTCGATGCGATCACCGGCGCGACCACCGCCGACGACATCCTGAACCGCATCTTCTCGACCTTCTGCATCGGGAAGTGACCTACGTCCAATACTGTTCACTTTGTCTTCGTAGGGCGGACCTCCTGGTCCGCGGGACGACGTCCTCGTCGGCCCAGAGGCCGGACCTGGAGGTCCGGCGCGGTCCAGGAGGACCGCCCTACAGATCTGTGCCAGTGGCAGGCGCTGCGCTAAATGAACAGTATTGGACCTAGGTCCGGAACAGCACCTTCTCGCTTTTGAACACCTGCACGGCGGCCAGGAACGCGATCCCGGCGTAGACCAGGTTCGAGGCCATGGTAATGGCGAAACTCAGACGGTTAAAGTCGCCTTGGAAGATCTCCTTGATCAACTGGCAGACGTTGAACAGCGGGACCATCGCCAGAGCCGGGCTGAGCTGAATGCCGGGCAGCATTCCCGCGACCAGAGGGAACACCACCGCCATCACCAGCGGCGTGAGGTAGCTCTGGGCTTCCTTGAAGCTCTTGGCGAACAGCGCGATGCCTATCATGAGGGAGGCGGCCATGATGGCCGTGGGAAGCAGCGCCAGCGCTACCAGCGCCAGTATCCGCACATCCAGCGTCATGCCCTGCAGCATCTTGGCGCCTTTGCCGAAGTCGACGTAGTGCAGCGACACCGCCAGGCTCGAAAGGCTCAGCACGGCGGTGATGGCGATGGCGGTGGTGGCGGCGAGAATCTTGGCGAGAATGATCTCATAGCGCCCGGCCGGGGACGAAAGCAGCATCTCGAGCGTCCGCCGCTCCTTCTCGCCCGCCGTGAGGTCGATGGCCGGGTACATTCCCCCAGAGAACATCAGCAGCACCACGACGTAGCCCAGCATACCGCCCCAGACCATTCCGGCCATCTTCTTCGGGGGGGCCAGATCGACCCGCTTCACGGTGAACGGCGAGAGCACGTCCTCGGGCACGCCGAGCGCTTGCAGACGCAGCCGGGAGCTATTCACCTTGAACTGGTCGAGCGCCATGCGGATCTTGCCGGAGGCCACCTGCGAGGCTTGCAGCGTATCGTCGGCGTAGATGCGGACCTCTTTGGCGCCGCTGGGGAGCGTCGCCGCCTCGACTCCCGCGGCGATCGCCTTGCTCTCCACCGCGGCCTTCAAATCCGGCTGGGAGGCGAACTTGAATCCCGCGCCGGCCAGCGCGTTGAGCAGACCCGGCAGGCGGTCGCCACCCCGGACCGAGATGGTGAGCGCCTCCTGGCCGGCCCTTTTCTCGACAAAGGAGATGATCGTCTGCATGGCCAGAAACAGCAGCGGCATCGCCACGATGGGGACCAGCACCATGCTGACGATGGTGCGGCGGTCGCGGACGGTATCCAGCATTTCCTTCCGATAGAGGAGCCAGATCGAGCTAAGACGCATGGGGGGCCTTCCTTTCCAGGGCTTCCAGTCCCAGCAGGCTGAGGAAAATCGCGCGCAACCGCTCTTTGCCGGTGGCGGCGCGCAATTCCGCCATCGTGCCCACGATCTTGATCTGGCCCTGATGGATGACCGCGATGCGATCGCAAAGGTACTCGGCCTCCTCCATGACGTGGGTCGAGAGGATGATCGCCTTGCCGGTCTTCTGGGCTTCGATGATGAACTCCTCGATGACCCGTGCGGCGGGCACGTCCAGGCCCGAGGCCGGCTCGTCCAGGATCAGGATGGGCGGGTCCGCGACCAGCGTGCGCGCGATGGCCACCCGCTGGCGCATGCCGGTGGAGAGCTTGTCGACCTGGGTATCCGCGAACTTCTCCATGTCCAGCCGCGCGAGCAACTCGCCGATCCTGGCCTTGAGCGGCGCTCCGTTCAGGCCGTGGAGCCGGCCGAAAAACGTCAGCGTCTCGCGCGCTGTCAGGCGAAGGTACAGCCCCATGTCGCCGGAGAGGAACCCGATCTGGCGGCGCACCGCCTCGGGCTCCCGAAGGATGTCGTACCCTCCCAGGACCGCGGTGCCTTCGCTGGGCCGCATCACCGTGGCCAGCAGGCGCAGCGCGGTGGTCTTGCCGGCCCCATTGGGGCCCAGCAGTCCGAAGATCTCCCCGTTGCGGACCTGGAAGGAGATGTGATCCACGGCGTGAACGGCGCCGCGCTTGGGGTCCTTGAACGTCTTGGTGAGATTGGCGACTTGTATCATGGTCGGTGGTCCGGGCTAGCGGTTCATCACGACGGAGAAGTCCTTTGACCGGGCGAAGTTCTCGTCCGCCGTTACCAGGGAGAGGCCGTAGACCTTGGCCGTGGCCGCGAGGAAGCGGTCGGCCGGGTCGCGATGGGGAAGCTGAACCGCCTGAGTTGCCAACGCGACCTCGTGCGTAAGAGGCGCCTCGTGAAGCGGCGCCAGCGCCATGGCCCAAGCGCTGACCGGCGAGAGCCAGAGCTCGTTTCGCGGGTCGCCGAGGGCCTTGGCCACGCGGCGCGACAGCCGCTTGGGTTCGAGCAGCAACTTCATAAGCGCAACGCGTCCCAGTCCCTCTCGTCGGAGGCGGGAGAGACGATGTCGCCCCGGATTCTCCCCGTCCCGGCGAGCGCGCCCAACCAGACGGCCGGCCGTTCGGCGACGGGCGGCGGGGCGACCTGGGCCAGGGGTCTCCCGAAACGGGTGACGAGCACCGGTTGGCGGGTCTTGCGGACTTGCTCCAGGACCGCCAGGCAGGTGGCCTTGAACTTGGAAACGGCGATCTGCTCCATGGGCGTCGCGCCTCTCTTTTCTATTAGACCATGGTCAATTCCTGGGATCGCTCTCCGGCTGCGGTTCCTGCACCGGTTCCGGCGGCGGTTCCGGTTGGCCGGGCATGCCGCGGAGGACGGCGTCCAGGATTCCGTTGATAAAGGCGACCGATTCGTCTCCGGAGAAGCGCCGGGCCAGCTCGAGGGCTTCGTCGATCACCACGGGGGCAGGGGCCAGGCCGCCGGTCAGCTCGAAGATGGCCAGGCGCAGGATGTTGCGGTCCACCACCGGCATGCGCTCGATGCGCCAATGTTCGGAGAGCTCGGAGATGCGGCGGTCGATGGCCTCGGTCTGGGCGGCGGCGCCCTCGACCAGCATCGCCATGAAGGGGTCGGGCGGATCGCCCGCCTCCGGGTTCAGGGAGTCGCAGTAGGAACTCAGGGCCTCGTCAACGGGCTGCTTGCGGAGATCCATCTGGAAGAGCACTTGCAGCGCCCGTTCCCTGGACCTGTGGCGGGAGGGCATGGGCGGTCAGCGCGGCTGGCGCAATTGGCGCATAAGGTTGCCCATCTCGACGGCGGACATGGCGGCGTCGAAGCCCTTATTGCCGTTCTTGGCGCCGGCGCGGTCGATAGCCTGCTCGAGAGTGTCGCAGGTGAGCACGCCGAAGGTGATCGGCACGCCGGTCTCGAGCGCGGCCTGGGCCAGGCCCTTGGTCGCCTCGGCCGCCAGGTACTCGTTGTGCGGAGTATCGCCGCGAATCACCGCGCTGAGGCAGATGATGGCGTCGTGGCGCTTCTGGCGGGCCAGCTCGCGGGCCACCAGCGGCAGTTCCCAGGAGCCGGGCACCCGGACGATCTCGACGTCCTCGGGCCCGCCGGTGCGGGTCAGGGCGTCCAGCGCTCCGGAGAGCAGGCGCTCGGTGATGAGGCTGTTGAAACGGCTGAGCACGATGGCGAACTTCAAGCCCGCCGCATTGAGATGGCCTTCAATGATCGGATTGGACATATCGCTCTCCCTGGGACACCGCCCCGCGTATGGTGATCGAATCCATATGGGATAATTGCTTTTGGCTCTCCCCGCGCGGCAGGCCGCCTCGCAGGTCAAGACACATCATACCGCATGGACCCCCGGCACATCCGCAACTTCTCTATCATCGCCCACATCGNNCGGGAGCGGGGCATCACCATCAAGGCGCACGCGGTCCGGCTGAACTATCCCGCCGAAGACGGCGAAATGTACCAGTTGAACCTGATCGACACGCCTGGGCACGTGGATTTCAGCTACGAGGTATCGCGCAGCCTGCAAGCCTGCGAAGGGGCGCTGCTGGTGGTGGACGCCTCGCAGGGAGTGGAGGCGCAGACGCTGGCCAACACCTACCTGGCGCTGCACCACAACCTGGAATTGATTCCCGTGATCAACAAGATCGACCTGCCGGTGGCCGAGCCGGAACGGGTACGGGAGCAGATCGAGAATGTGATCGGCCTCGATGCCAGCGACGCGATCCTGGTCAGCGCGAAACAGGGCACCGGCGTCCACGAAGTGCTGGAGGCGATCGTCCACCTGGTTCCGCCTCCGGCGGGGCGCCCCGATGCGCCGCTGCGCGCGCTGATCTTCGACTCCTGGTTCGATAGCTACCGCGGCGTGATCACCCTGCTGCGGGTGGTGGACGGCACGCTGCGCGTGGGACAGAAGATCCGGCTGTGGGTGAACGGCAAGGTGTTCGAGGTGGAAGGGCTGGGCTACCAGTCGCCCAAGCCGGTGGCCTGCGAGGCGCTGTCGGCGGGCGAGGTGGGCTACATGTTCGCCAACATCAAGACGGTGTCGGACGCGCGCATCGGCGACACGGTGATGGAGGACGCGAACCCGGCCCCCGAGCCCCTGCCCGGCTTCGAGGAAGTGAAGCCCATGGTGTTCGCGGGGCTGTACCCGGTGGAATCGCACGAGCATGGGGTGCTGCGCGACGCGCTCGAGAAACTGCGGCTGAACGACAGCGCGCTGAGTTTCGAGCCCGAGCACTCGGCGGCGCTGGGATTCGGGTTCCGCTGCGGATTCCTGGGCCTGCTGCACATGGACATTGTGCAGGAGCGGCTGGAGCGCGAGTTCAATATCGACCTGATCACCACCGCGCCCAGCGTGCGCTACAGAGTGGTTACGCGCGCCGGCGAACTGCTCGAGGTGGACAACCCGACCAAGTTCCCCGCCGCGGCGGAGATCGAGCGGATCGAGGAGCCCATCATCGAGGCCACCGTGATCACGCGCGAGGAGTACCTGGGCGAGATCCTGAAACTGCTGGAGGAAAAGCGGGGCACGCAGAAGAAGTTCGAGCATCTGGGGACGGGGCGGGTGCTGCTGGCCTACGACCTGCCGCTGAACGAGATCGTGATGGATTTCTACGACCGGCTGAAGACCGTCTCGCGAGGGTACGCCTCGTTGGATTACCACTTGGCCGGGTACGCCGCTTCGCCCATGGTGAAGCTGGACGTGCTGGTGGCGGGGGAGCCGGTGGACGCGCTGTCGATCATCGTGCACGAGGAGTTCGCCTACGACCGGGGCAAGGCGCTGATCGGGCGGCTGCGCAAGCTGATACCGCGGCAGATGTTCGAGGTGGCGCTGCAGGCGGCGATCGGCAACAAGGTGATCTCGCGGGAGACCATTTCGGCCATGCGGAAGAACGTGCTGGCGAAGTGCTACGGGGGCGACATCTCGCGCAAGCGGAAGCTGCTCGAGAAGCAGAAGGAAGGCAAGAAGCGGATGAAGCGGGTCGGAAGGGTCGAGATTCCGCAGGAGGCGTTCCTGGCGGTGCTGCGCGTGGGGGACGACGAGTAGGCGGGCGCGCCTGGGGAGCGGCGAAATTGGCTTTGTCACGCTTCGTCCTGAGCGCCAATCTGGCTGGCCAGGTCACTCAGATCCCTTCGACCGCCTGCTGATCGCGCAGGCGCGCATGAATNNATGGACTTGCGATCGTCACGTCGGACAGCGCCTTCGATCCCTATCCGGTGTGGGTGATCTGGTAGACGCTTCACCGGGATCTTCGGGTAGCCCGGGAGCGCCGTCTAGCGGCCCAAGAAGAGAGGTGCGGCGATTCACGTCTCGTTCGACAGCCATGCCAGTTTTGGCATATACTGGTCGTCGTGCCGGTTCGGCCAAGGCGGTTGGTGTGGCTCCGAAATGCGATCAAGGCGCTCAGGCAGTTTCCGTCAGGCGTGCGGACTAAACTCGGGTTTGGCTTGTACCTGGCCCAGATCGGGAAGAAGCATGAGAGCGCCAAGCCGCTGCACGGTTTTGGGGCGCCTGTGTGGGAGGTTCGAGCGGAGGATCGCAGCGGAAGCTTTCGCGCAGTGTATGTTGTACATTTGCGCGACGCCGTCTATGTGCTTCACGCCTTTCAGAAGAAGGCGAAGTCCGGGATAACAACGCCGCAGCGGGAGATCGACTTGATCCGGCAGCGACTGAAACTGGCGATTGAACTGGATAGCCAGAGCGGAGGCGAGGGATGAAGCAGCGACTTCAAGTGGAGAGCAGTGGCAACGTTTTCGCCGATTTGAGTCTGCCGAAGGCCGACGAACTCCTGGTGAAGGCCGAGCTGGTAGCGAGGATCCTCGACGAAACAGAGCGGAGACGGCTGACGCAGAGCCAGGCTGCGGCGCTTCTCGGAATCGATCAGCCAAAGATCTCCGCCCTCAAGCAGGGGAGGCTGTCCGGGTTCTCCATCGAGCGCCTGCTGCGCTTCCTTCTGCTCCTTGGGCGGGACATTGAGATCGCGGTGAAAGAGAAGCCAGCGTCGGGTTCGGCCGCGAGACTGCGAGTCGCCTGATCGCGACGAGCCTCGGCTATGATCGGAACCCAAGCCCGCCGGTTGGGGCTTCGGTGCCGAATAGCGTTTGTTGGTAGACATCGGTGGTGGGTAGACGCGCTTAGAATTGGCTCTCCAGTCTGGACACGTTTCGAACTTTTACGATGCGCCTACCACCGGCAGTAAGGGCAGCTTTCCAGCCGATTCGGGCGCTTGCGGCTCTTTGAACGCTTCTGGGAGAGATTCGGATTTCTACGGCTTGACAGACCAGGCGCTACGGAATAACATTGTTATTACTATGCGGGCTCTGCACGTAAGCATTCGACAGATCGGAAACTCTCAGGGAGTCGTCATCCCCAAACCGGTACTTGCGCAACTGGGTCTGGACGCAAAGGCGGGAGTGGAAATGACGATTGAGGATGGCGCACTGGTGCTGCGCGGGCCCGCGAGCCCGGCCCGCACAGGTTGGGCCGAGGCTGCCAGGAGTATCGCGGAAGCTGGCGACGACGAACTCGTGATGGGCGAATTTGGTAATGCGGAGGATTCGGAGTTGGTCTGGTGACGCGTGGAGAGATTTGGCTCGTGAATCTCGATCCTACTGTCGGGAGTGAAATCAGGAAGACGCGCCCGTGTGTGGTGGTGTCCCCGGCCGAAATGCACGATCATCTGCGCACAGTGCTCGTCGCACCCATGACTACGGCGGGTCGCGAGGCGCCGTTTCGGATCGGCGTCACTCATGGTGGCCGGAAGGGTCTAATTCTGCTCGATCAGGTTCGAGCCGTGGACAAGACACGGCTGGCGAAGAAACTGGGAGTGGTTCCGGCAAAGACGCTCACCTCCGCATTGAGGACGCTGCAAGAGATATTTGCGGAATGAGATTCCTCCACTGGAGTTGGCTCCCCAGTCTGGATACG
>PMEV01000038.1:2325-2527 GCA_003154855.1 Bryobacterales bacterium | reverse complement strand
CCGCCGGCACCATCTACACGCATGCGGGGCCGGAAATTGGCGTAGCATCCACCAAGGCCTTCACCTGCCAGTTGAGCGCGCTGTTCATCCTGGCGATGTACCTGGGGCAGTCCAACGGGCGTCTGGACGAGAGCACCTCGCGCTGCCTGATGCAGGAGGCGCTGCGAATTCCCGGCAAGCTGGAGACCGTGCTGGCGCACGA
>PMEV01000038.1:0-2305 GCA_003154855.1 Bryobacterales bacterium | reverse complement strand
CCCAACGCGCTGATCGACGAAACCCTGCCGGTGGTGGTGCTGGCCACCCGCGATGCCTCGAGCGAGGAGAGCCGCCTGCTCTATGAGAAGACGGTCTCCAATATTCAGGAAGTCAAAGCGCGCGAAGGAATCGTGGTGGCCCTGATAACGCAGGGCGACGAACAGGTGCCCAAGATGGCGGACCACATCATCGAGATTCCGCCGTCGCTCGCCCTGTTGAGCCCGATTCTCGAAATCGTGCCGCTGCAATTGCTGGCGTATCACATCGCCGTGCGGCGCGGTTGCGACGTGGATCAACCGCGCAACCTGGCCAAGAGCGTGACGGTCGAATAGCGTGCCGCTGGCGCAGTTCCTGCACCAGATCGAGGTGCCGACGCGCGGCAAGGGGCTGTATGAGATCACCGGCGCGATCGAGGACTGGCTGGAGGGACTCGGCGCAAGCACCGGCCTGCTGACCGTATTCGTGCAGCACACCTCGGCCTCGCTCATCATCCAGGAAAACGCCGACCCGGACGTGGTCCACGATCTGAATGAGTTCTTCAACCGGCTGGTCGAGGAGGACAACCGGCTGTATCGTCACACTGTGGAGGGGCCGGATGACATGCCGGCCCACATCCGCGCGGCGCTCACGCTGGCGCAGCTTTCCGTGCCGGTGGAACGGGGCCGCATGGCGCTCGGCGCCTGGCAAGGCATCTACCTCTTCGAGCACCGCGCCCGCTCTCATACCCGCTCCGTCGTGCTGCACCTGCTTGGCGAGTAGTGTTACTCTTTCTGCTGACAGGAACTTCCAGGCATGAAACAGCCCGCCCCGCGGCTCACCCACCTCTACCTGGAGAACTGGCGTAACTTCACTCGCGTCGAGGCCAGCCTGGACCGCCGCGTGCTCCTGGTTGGCCCCAACGCCTCCGGCAAATCCAACCTGCTCGACGCCCTCCGCTTCCTCCACGACCTGGCCTGTCCGGTAGGCGGCGGATTTCAAGAGGCCATCCGCCGCCGCGGAGGCGTGTCGCGCCTGCGTTGTCTGGCCGCGCGCCAGCACTCCCAGATCGCCATCGAGGTGCGCGTCGGCGGCGATCCCGCCCTGCCCGATTGGGAATACGCCCTCGAGTTCTCGCAGCCCGACCTGCAACGGCCCTCCATCCTTCGCGAGCGCGTTTCCCGCCAGGGAGCCGATCTGCTGCGTCGCCCCGACCTCGCCGATCTCACCGATCCCGAGCGCCTCACCCAGAGCTCCCTAGAGCAGGCCAGCGCCAACCGGGAGTTCCGCGAGCTGGTCGCCTTCTTCGCCTCGCTCCGCTATTTCCACGTCATTCCCCAGTTGGTGCGGGAGCGCTCCAACACCCGGCCCGACGATCCTTTTGGCGGAGACCTGATCGAGCAGATCGCCGCCGCCTCCGAGACCACCCGCCACTCCCGGCTGCGCCGCATTCTCGAAGCCCTGCGCACCGCCGTCCCCCGCCTGCGCGACCTCGAATTATGGAAGGACCACCGCGGCGCGCCCCACCTCCGCGCCCGCTACGATCATTGGCGCCCTCAAGGCGCCTGGCAGACCGAAGATCAGTTGTCCGACGGCACCCTCCGCCTGCTGGCCCTGCTCTGGACCGCCCTCGACGGCCATGGCCCCCTCCTCGTCGAAGAGCCCGAGTTGTCCCTCCATCCCGAGGTGGTCCGCGAAGTCCTCTCCATGCTCGCCGGAATCCAGCGCCGCTCCGGCCGCCAGCTTTTCCTCAGCACCCACTCCGCCGATCTGGTCGCCGATGAGCGCATCGACCTCTCCGAAGTGCTGCTGCTTATCCCCGGAGAGGAAACCACCGCGGTCCGCCATCCCGCCGCCCTCGACGACCTGCGCGACCTGCTCAACGGCACGCTCCCGCCCGCCCCGGCCGACGCCGCCGCGCCTCCCGACCAGAATCAGCTCGACCTCTTCGCCGGCGAGTCTTAGAAATTCAGGTTCAGCCTACTGAAGCGAAATCACCACGTAGGGAGGTGTCTGCGCTCCTCCCACGGTCGCCACGAGTGAGACATCGCCCGTGCCGAGGCCTGCCGGAACCGTCAGATTGATCTGGTCAAGGCCGGCGCCGGACAAGCCCACCCACATCGGAGTGACACTCACGTTGTTGATGAGAAATCTCACCGCGTTGGTGGTTGCCGCGGCTCCGGAAAACACTTCACCGGCCTCTACCGTCGGGTTGGTTGGACCAAAACCAGTGCCGAACAGTTCGACGATGTCGCCGGCTTTCGCCGCAACCGTCGAATAGCCCAGCGACGTTCCGGTGGGCCCGAGGATGTCGTAGGCGCCTCCGCC
>PMEV01000409.1 GCA_003154855.1 Bryobacterales bacterium | reverse complement strand
ACCAGCGGCCGTCGCTGGCCGCCCGCTGGAACTGGTGGCGCTGGCGCCGCTTCGAAACCCGCGCGCTCTCCCAGTTCCGCCGCGTCGTCGCCATGTCCGAAAAGGACGCCGCCCTGCTCGCAGCCCCGCACGTCCGTGTGGTCCCCAACGGCGTCGATCTGCGCCGTTTCCGGCCGATTGGCGAACCCCCCGGCCAGTCTCTCCTCTTCGTCGGCTCGTTTCGCCACTTCCCCAACGTCGTGGCCTACCGTTTCTTCACNNATCCGCTCCTCTATTGGCAGGCCGCTGCCGATTCGCCGGCTCCGCCCGCCGACCCCCGCATCCGCCTGCTCGGCTTCGTCGCCGACGTCCAGCCGTTGTACGCCCAGGCCAACCTGGTCATCGTCCCCACTCTGGTCTCTGCCGGAACCAATCTGAAGGTGCTGGAAGCCATGGCCATGGAGCGCGCCGTGGTCTCCACCACCTCCGGCTGCGCGGGCCTGGGGCTCCAGCATGGCCTGAGCGTCTGGGTAGCCGACACCGCGCCCGCCTTAGCCGAAGGAATCGCCACCTTGATCGGCGATCCCGCCCTCCGCCTCCGCCTGGCCCGCCAGGCCCGCCGTCTGGCCCTCGAACGCTTCGATTGGGAACGGCTCGGCGAGCTCCAGCGCAGCATCCTCGCCGAGTTGGCCGGTTCGCCGCTCGTCATCCGCCCGGCGGGCGAGCCCGACATCCCCGAGCTGGACCGCATCCAGAGATCCTCCCCGGAAGCCGTCCTTTGGGAGCCGCAAGGCTACTTGGCCTACGATTGCCTGGTGGCCGAGCTGGACGGCCGCGTCGTCGGCTTCGTGGTTTGCCGCATCCTGGACGATAAGGAAGGCGAGGTGCTCAGCCTGGTCGTTGATCCCCCCTTCCGCCGCCGCGGCATTGGCAAGCGCCTGATGCTCCAAGTGCTTGGCCGCTCTCGTGAGTCCTGGTTCCTGGAAGTTCGCCAGTCTAATTCGCCGGCCCTCATCCTCTATCGAAACCTGGGTTTCCAGGAGATCTCGCGCCGGCCCAATTACTACCAGGACACCGGCGAGACCGCGGTTGTCATGCGCAGGTTTTCATGCTAATGTCACAATTGGCAGCCGGGTATCGCAGGGTCCCGGTCCCGAACNNCGCCTATGCAATTGACCCCGGAAGAGTTGAAAGCGCATCTGATGCAAACCGATGACGGATTTCGACTTCTGGCCAAGCAGCACTGTGAATTCAAGCAGCAATTGGAGTCGATCTCCGCCCGGCCCTACCTCAGCCCGGAAGAGCAGATCGAGGAGACTCGAATCAAGAAGTTGAAACTCCGATTGAAAGACCAGATGCAGGAAATCATGGATCGGTACCGGCAGCAACACCAGCCGGTCTGAGCATTGGGTGCGCTTGTCGTCGCGTAGGGCGGACGCCCTCGTCCGCCCTACGCCTCCAGGTCCGGCCTAGTTCGTCCTCTTCCGCCGGCCGAGCCACGCTGCCCCGGCCAGCCCTACGCCTCCCAGCACAAACGTGGAAGGCTCGGGAGCCGGTGTCGGACCATTGTCCTCGAATTTCGGCCCTTCCAGCATTTGGGCGGGCGCCCCGCTAGGTATTGAGGAGTTCTGGTATACGTACGCGTCGTTGGAGGACTTGCCGAAACTCAGGGCCTCGTATTCTATCGCCAGCGCCTGGACCGATAGAGGGGTCGGGTTGCTCAGGTCGCTCGAGAACTGCACATTTCCGCTAGAAAACCCGTTCCCACCATCTACTATAATGTCCCAAACCGCGAGCTGGATCGCTTCCCCCTCAACGACCGCTTGTGGGTCCGACACCGAGGGAAACTCGTTGTCGATCAGCCAGGCAACCCGCTCCAAATCAGTCCCAACGTCGGCGGGGGTCAGCAGCTCCGTCTGGTACCACTCATCAACGTCGATATCGGTGAACAAGTCCACGCACAGCGTGTCCCGGTAGTAATAGACGCCGTTCTCGTCCAGAGTCAGCGTCACCACACCCACAAACCATTGGTCCACGTTCTTGCCGTTCTCCTGCATCCAGAGGCCGCCGCCGCGGCTCCAGTCCACGTCGCCCCAGAGCTGGGTCGCCCCAGCCAGCCCAACCGCCAATAAGCCTACTAGAATCATCCGTCCGATCATGATAGTACTTTTTCCTCCTCTCAAAAAAAGATGCTCGAATCGAATCCTATTACCTAAACATCGCAAATGAAAGTACTTATTTGCGATATGTGGCTCGGTACTGTACCAGGGCAGAAATCGAAAAAGTACTACGCTGGACCTTGCCTGAGCAGCCGGAAGCTCCCACCCCCGCCTGCGCCGCAACAGTTCGGCTGTCAGGTGGGGCAGGCAATCCTGCCTGGATAGCGCCGGGATAAACCGGCATGGAGTAGCGAATCAAAGAGTCGTACAGGGAAGGCGTAGCGAACCACCCTGGCCCCGAGCCATGCGAGGGCAGCCGTAAGGCTGCACTTGAAGCGTTGGACAGGGGTATCTGCAGGCTGGGTATAGAGTTCCGAAATCTTGCGGTTCGGGGAGCCGACGGCGTCAGACAGTCAGGAAGGCAACAACGCGCCGACGCGAAAGCGCGAGCGTGGCGCGGCCCTGCGGAGTCGAAGACCCCAAGCATGCAGAGAAACGGGGCGCCCTCTGGGCCCGCGAGAACCGGGAGGCCCCGTCGTCGCCCGCGGGCAGTGGGCGGCCCGGGAGGAGAAGGCGATGAGCTGGAAGTCCTCCATGCACGGCGGCGGGGAGTCGTACAGCGGCGTAGTACCGACGAAGCAGCCGAACAAAAGCGAGACATCGCCGGCGGAGGCTGCGGAGGGAAGGCCGCCGACCAAGGAGAACACGCCAAAGCCTAACCCGTACCGGACACCGAGCCGGGAAAGCGGGCCAAGCGGGATGGAGCGTGTGCGCGAAGCAGCCAGGCAGGATGGGAAGTTGAAGTTCACCGCCCTGCTGCACCACGTGAGCATCGACCTGCTCCGGGAGAGTTACTACAGCCTGAAGAAAAAGGCGGCGCCGGGAGTGGACGGGGTGACGTGGCAAGAATATGGAGAAGGCTTGGAGGGGCGGTTGACGAACCTTCACGGCCGCATCCATCGTGGGGCCTATCGAGCGCAGCCGTCGCGAAGAGTCTGGATACCGAAACCGGACGGAAGGCAACGACCGTTGGGGATCGCGGCGCTGGAGGACAAGGTCGTCCAGCACGCGGTNNGGCCAACAAGATGCACTGGACGCGCTGTGGGTGGGAATCGTGCGCAAGAGTGTGAACTGGATTCTCGATTTGGACATTCGATCCTTTTTGGATACGCTTCGCAAGGATGGTTGGTGAGGTTTGTCGAGCATCGGATCGCGGACC
>PMEV01000260.1:4982-7049 GCA_003154855.1 Bryobacterales bacterium | reverse complement strand
CCGGGCAGCCGGATCGTCGCCGCCTTGAGCGCTCCGGGAGGCGACCCGCGCGTGTTCCGGGTGGATGGTTCGGAGATCGCCCTGCGGCGCGACACTGCCGCGCTCCTCAAGCTCCGCCACGAGGCTTCCCCCGGCGCGGACTAGCATGAGCGAGTGCGATGGTTGCGGTTTGGCCGGCGTTCTGGCCTCGGCGACATCCACCAGGGACGCAAACCAGCCCCGGTTAATCGCCATTATCGGCCCGCCGAACTCCGGGAAATCAACCCTCTTTAATCGCCTGACCGGGCTGCGGCAAAAGGTCGCCAATTATCCCGGAGTCACCGTCGAGAAGCGGCTGGGCAACGCCCGCTTGGAAGACGGCCGCGAAGTCACGCTGGTCGATTTGCCCGGCATCTACAGCCTTTCGCCGCGCTCGGAAGACGAGGCGGTCTCCCGCGACGTGCTCGCCGGGACGATGAAGGATTTCCCCCGCCCCGACGCCGTGATCCTGATCCTGGATTCGACCAACCTCGGCCGCCACCTCATGCTGGCCGCGCCCATCCTGGCGCTCGGGTTGCCCACCATGATCGTCCTGAATATGGCCGACGACCTCCACCGGCGCGGGGGCGAGGTGGATGCCGCGGCGCTCTCCAGGCAACTTGGCGCGCCCGTGGTGCTGGCCAGCGCCATGCGCGACGAAGGGCTCGAGCCGGTCTGGGAGTTCCTCGCCAAGTGCGACGTGGCGCCGTTGCCCTCCGAACTGCCCGCACTGCACGACGTTCCCAAGTGCCGCGCCTGGGCCGCGCATATCGGGCGGCACGCTTCCTATCTCGCGCCGGCGCCTCCGGTCTGGACCAGGCGGCTCGACTCCGTGCTTCTGCACGCCATTTGGGGGCCGCTGATCTTTTGCCTGGTGGTTGTGGTGGTGTTCCAATCGATCTTCTCCTGGGCCCGGCCGCTGATGAACGCCGTGCAATGGCTGATTACCGGCAGCGGCGCCTGGGTCGGCAGCCTGGTCCCGAACCCGTGGGTGCGCTCCCTGTTGGTGGACGGCGTCTGGACCGGCGTCGGCTCGGTGCTGGTGTTCCTGCCGCAGATTCTGCTGCTGTTCCTGTTCATCGGAATTCTCGAGGATTCCGGCTACCTGGCGCGCGCCGCCCTGATCGCCGACCGCACCATGGCCCGGGTCGGGTTGCAGGGCAAATCGTTCATCCCCCTGCTCTCCGCCTATGCCTGCGCCGTTCCGGCCGTGATGGCCGCGCGCACCATCGAGAACAAGCGCGACCGCACCGCCACCATCCTGATCGCTCCGCTGATGACCTGCGCCGCCCGCCTGCCCGTCTACACGCNNGCCTTCGCCACCGCCCGCGTGCTCAAATCCTCGATTCTGAGGAGCGAGCGGGCGCCTTTCGTGCTCGAGATGCCCCCCTACCGCCGGCCGACCCTCTCTTCGCTCGGCTTGCGCCTCGTGGACCGCGCCAAGATCTTCCTGCGCCGGGCTGGCACCGTGATCCTGGCCATGGCGATCCTNNTCGAGCCGGTGATTCGCCCGCTGGGTTTCAACTGGAAGATTGGCGTCGGGCTGATCACGTCGCTGGCCGCGCGCGAAGTGATTGTCGGCACGCTGGGCACCATCTACGGCATGCAGCCGGACGCCAAGTCGCTCGGACTTCAGGCCGCCCTGCGCCGCGACCTGACCCTGGGAGGCGCCGTGGCCTTGCTCGTCTTCTTCGCCTTCGCCATGCAGTGCATGTCCACCATTGCCGTGGTGCGGCGCGAAACCGGGGGCTGGAGGTGGCCGCTGATCCAGTTTGCCTACATGACCACGCTGGCCTGGGGTGGGGCGTTCCTCGCCAACCGGATCGTCAGCGCCCTGGTAGCCCATTCGGTATAGCCCGCCGGTCGCCGCCGAGCCCGCCCCGGCCGCCTAACGCGATAGCATGGAGGTGCGAAGGACCCCTATGCGCCACGTCGTCATCGTCGGATCCGGCTGCGCCGGCAACACCGCCGCCATCTACACCGCCCGAGCCAATCTGAAGCCGCTCGTCGTCGAGGGCCACGAGCCAGGCGGCCAGCTCTCCATCACCA
>PMEV01000260.1:2680-4921 GCA_003154855.1 Bryobacterales bacterium | reverse complement strand
GCCTCGGCGCGCTGGCTGGGCCTGCCATCCGAGCGGAAACTCATCGGCCACGGTGTCAGCTCCTGCGCCACTTGCGACGGCTTCTTCTTCCGCGGCAAAAAGATCATGGTGATCGGCGGCGGCGATTCGGCGATGGAGGAAGCCATCTTCCTCACCCGTTTCGGCGAAGAGGTGGCCATCGTCCACCGGCGCGATCAGTTCCGCGCCTCGAAAATCATGCTCGACCGCGCGCGGGAGAATCCCAAGATCCAGTGGATCGCCAGCGCGGTCGTCGATCGGGTGTTTGACGTGGAACAGGGCCTGGTCACGGGCGTCGAGTTGCGCGACGTGAAGACCGGCAAGACCTGGCAGCGGCCGGTCGACGGCCTGTTCCTGGCCCTCGGCCACATCCCGAACACAGCGGCATTCCGGGGCCAGATCGAGTTGGACGCCGACGGCTATATCGTCTCCAAGGGCGGCGCATGCACCAGCGTCGAAGGCGTCTTCCACGCCGGCGACGTCGAAGACCGCACCTACCGCCAGGCCATCACCGCCTCCGCCGCCGGTTGCCGCGCCGCCATCGAAGCCGAGCGGTTCCTGGAGGCGCAGGGGCAATAGCCGTGCTACAATCTTACTGGAGTCTTACCTATGGAAACCACCCGGCTGTCCACCAAAGGCCAGATCGTCTTGCCGATGGCCGTCCGTGTCTCCCGCTCCTGGGGCCCTGGCACCGAGTTCATCGTCGAGCCGACGGATGACGGGATTCTGCTGCGTCCCGCCAGGCGTTTTCCCGCCTCCGATCTCGACGATGTTGCGGGCTGCCTCCGGTACGGTGGAAGAGCGAAAACGATCGCGCAGATGGATGCCGCGATCACAGACGAGGTGACCCGGCGGCATGGTCGCGGTCGATACTAACGTCCTGGTCCGGCTGCTGACCGGCGACGACCCCCATCAGACCGCCGCTGCACGGCGCCTGCTACATGCAGGACCGGTGTGGATTGCGAAGATGGTGTTGCTCGAGACAAGTTGGGTCCTTCGCAGCGTCTACGGATTCGAGGAGAGCGCTATTCGCGAGGCGTTCACCAAGTTGCTAGGCCTCAAGAACGTGCAGGCCGAGGATGAATCCTGCGTGGCGGCCGCTCTGGCGCTTACCCAGCACGGAATCGAGTTCGCCGACGCCATGCACCTGAGCAGCCGGCCTCCCGGCGCGGTCTTTGTCTCCTTCGACCGGTCGTTCGTTCGCCATGCCAAGCGCGCGGCTGTCGCCGGCGTATCCGATGCCGGAGCGCCCCGCCCCTAATCCCCCGTCCGCTTCCGCTCGTAGGGCGTCTTGAGGTACTTCGCCGCTTCTTCCTGGGCGTGCTGGGTGTTGTCTTTGGTGCGCATGGCCAGCGTGTACTCGTTCACCGCGCGCTCCCGCTGGCCGGTCATGTCGAAAATCTTGCCCAGGTTGACGTGGGCCCATACTTCGGTCCACTTCGGCTCCAGGTCGCCGTTCAGCGCCTCGCGGAATTCGTTCGCCGCCGCCTGGTAGTTGTTCTGGAGGAAGAACACCTCGGCGATGCGGTAGTGCGAGAGCGAGCTGCTGTGGTTGACTTCCAGCGCCTTCTGATATTCCTTCAGCGCTTCGGTGAAGTCGCTGACCTCTTCGAACTGCTCGCCTTTCCGGATGGCCACCGCCACGCGAATCGGATCGCTGAAGCGCAGCACGCGGTTGCTCGGGTCCAGCGCCAGCGTCTTGGGCTTGCCGAACGTATCCACAGTGAACTCGGAGGACGTGCCCACCACATCCACCGTCTTCTGCTCCGGGTTGCCCTCGGTCTCGATCTTCAGCTCCACCGGCATGCGGAAGATATCCAGGTCCTGCGACACCTTGCCCATCGCGCGGAACCCCTTCTGCGTGCGGTAAATCGTGTACTCCAGCTTGAACTCCGGCGCGCCGCTGGATTCGATCCACTGGATGAAGAAGTAGCCCAGGTCCTGGCCGGAAGCGTTCTCCGCCACCTTGCGGAAGTCGNNTTCTTATCGCCGATCACGTAGCGGAGCATGTGCATCACCGCCGCGCCCTTGCTGGCGGTGAGCGCCCAGAACTCGGGCGAATAGTCCTCCAGGCGGGGCGTCTGGATCACCGGGATGTCGTTCATGGTGAGCGCGTCGATGTAGTCCTCATGCGTCTCGGCGTCCAGCGCCCCCGGTCCGTTCAGGTGCTCCAGGTACAGCGCCTCGGTGTATTTCGCCATGCCGTTGGTGAGCCACAGATGG
>PMEV01000260.1:422-2647 GCA_003154855.1 Bryobacterales bacterium | reverse complement strand
CGGTCAGGACGGTCAGCTTGCCGAAGCGCATCGCCTTGCCGGTCTCCTCGCCGTAAGGGGCGGTCATGGCCTTCTCCGCGTCGTGGAAATACATCCAGGTCGTCACGCCCTCGGAGGAGGCTTGCACCGGGTCGCCCTGCACAATCGCCAGGCTGCCGGGGAAGGCGGGCTGGGTGAATTGGAAGCTGTACGCCACCTTGTCGCCGGCCAGCGTCTCCCGGCGCTCGATTCCAGGAGCGATCACCTTGTAGAGCGAAGGCACTGTGATGCGCATGTCCATCGTGTGCCGGTTGGTGCTGTAGCCGGCCACCGGAAACCACCGCGCCGGATACAGCAGGTAGGCGTAACCCGGCTGGATCGCGGCAAACTTGATGCCGAACACCGGAGAGTCTTCCTCCCCGGTGAGCCGCCCGTTGTATTCGAAAACCAGGCTGGCCGGTTTGCCCTTTTCCAGCGGCTGGGCGAAGCTCACGTTCACCGAGAAGTTCTGCGACGAGCGCGTAGCGGAGACCTGGCGCCCGGTTTCATCCGACACCTTAGTGAGATTCAGCGCGTTGTTCAGCTCGAAGTCGGCCGATGTGGTGTACTCGTCCTGCGGAACGAACTCGACCAGCACCTTGGCGGAAAGGGTTCGCATGCGCGGATCCACCTCCGCCTCGATCCGGTAGTGTTTCACTTCGATGCGCGCCTGACGCTGCTGGGCCATGGCAGTCGCGGCGGTCATCATCAATGCCAGCCCAATCCAGCTATTGCGAGCCATTCGCTGTCTCCCCCCCATCACTTCAAAAACTCCTGGATGATTCCGGCCGCCCGTTCCATCGGATCTTCGCCGCTCGAAAGCGCGGCCGCCACGCCGGCCAGGCCTCTGCGCATTTCGTCGCGATCCCCGGGGTTGTTCAACAGCCGCAGCGCTTCCGCGGCCAGCCGCTCCCCGCTTATTTCATTCTGCATCAATTCGGGGACGACCGCCCGCCCCGCCACCAGGTTGACCATTGTGTAGTAAGGAACACGGACCAAGCGCCGCCCCAATCGCCAGCTCAGCGCCGACACCTTGTAAAAGGTCACCATGGGAGTGCCGAGGAGGGCCGCCTCGATGGTCACCGTGCCGCTGGCCGCGAGCGCCACATCGGCATGCGCCAGCACGTCCCACGTTTCCCCTTCAATTACTTGGATGGATGCGCCCGAAATCCGTTCCCGAAAATGTGCGAAACCGGAGGCCGGCGTGGCCAGCACGAACTGGGCCGGCTGCTGCCGCTCGATGGCGCCGGCGGCTTCGACCAGGATTGGCAGGTGGCGCCCCGCTTCGCCGCGGCGGCTGCCCCCCAGCAGCGCCACCAGCGGCCGGTCCGCCGCCAGGTTGTGCTTCCTAAAGAAATCCGCCTTCGTGAGCGACGGCCGGATCAGGCGCGAGAGCGGATGGCCGATGTAGGTCGCCGAGATGCCGTGGCGCCGGAAAAACTCCTCCTCGAACGGGAAGATGCACAGCAGGTGGTCGATCACCCGGCGCATCAGCGGGATGCGGCCCCGGCGCCAGGCCCAGACCTGCGGGGCCACCAGGTACACCACCGGCACTCCCAGCCGCTTCAGGCGGCGCGCCACGCGCAGGTTGAAATCCGGGCTATCCGTGAGGATCGCCAGGCGCGGCCGTTCCCTCCGCGCGGCCTGGATCAGCTTACGGTACTCGTCCCAGATCCGCGGAATGTGCCGCACCACCTCGAAGAGCCCCACCACGGACAGGCTCTCCGCTTCGACCACCGCCCGCACCCCCGCCCGGCGCATCCGCGGCCCGGCGCATCCGAAGAACTCGGCCTCCGGAAAACGCCGCCGCAGCGTCTCCACCAGGCTGGCGGCGTACAGGTCGCCGCTAGCTTCGCCCGCCGAAATGAGGATCTTCTCCGTCACCAAGCAACTCACTCCACAACCTCGGCCCCCGTCCCCCGCCCGGCGCGGCTCTCCGACACCAAGCATCAGTGTATCGGGAAACCGGGAATACTCGATAGCTTATACTGGTATTCTCCATGCCGAGGGTCCGTTTCGCTCCATCTCCGACTGGCTTCCTGCACATCGGCAGCGCGCGCACTTTCATCTTCAACTGGTTGTACGCCCGCCACCACGGGGGCACCATGATTCTGCGCATTGACGACACCGACGCGGACCGGAACACTCGGGAATCGGAAACCTCCATATTCCAGGGCCTGCAGTGGCTCGAGTTGGACTGGGACGAG
>PMEV01000260.1:0-390 GCA_003154855.1 Bryobacterales bacterium | reverse complement strand
CGAGATGAGTTCCCAGGAAAGCGACCGCCGCGCCGCCTCCGGCGAGCCCTTCGTGCTGCGCTTCCGAGTGCCCCGCGAGACGCCCCGCGACGTCCGCTTCCGCGACGCGGTCTACGGCGAGCAGTCCAAGTCCACCGCCGATATCGAGGATTTCGCCCTGCTGCGCTCCAGCGGCCTGCCCACCTACCACATGGCCTCCTGCGCCGACGACATCGGCCTCCAGATCAGCCATGTCATTCGCGGCCAGGACCATCTCACCAACACTTTCAAGCACGTCTTGATCTTCGAAGCTGCCGGCGCGGCCATCCCCGAATTTGCCCACCTGCCTCTGCTCATCGCCCCGGACGGTTCCAAGCTCTCCAAGCGGCGCCACGGCCCGGTGGTCAGCGT
>PMEV01000069.1 GCA_003154855.1 Bryobacterales bacterium | reverse complement strand
CGCGAGATGGGCGTGCTGTTTCAGGAAGGCGGCCTGTTCGATTCCCTCACCATCGAGGAGAACGTGAGTTATCCGCTGGCCAACTTGGCGGGGTTTCATTGCACTCCGGAAGAGATGCACGCGCGCGCCGAAGAAGCCCTGCGCTTCGTCGAGCTCGAGCACACCCTGGAGAAGTTCCCAAGCGAACTCTCGGGCGGCATGCGGCGCCGCGTGGGAATCGCCCGCGCGGTGGTGACCGAGCCGCGGTTGGTGCTCTACGATTCGCCCACCGCGGGGCTCGACCCCATCACCGCCTACACCATCGTCGCCCTCATCCTCAAACAGCGCGATCTCAGAAACACCACCACCGTGATGGCGACGCACCGCTACCAGGACGGCCATTTCCTGGCCAATTCCCGGTTTAACCCCGCCACCGGCGAGATCGAGCGGAATGGGAAGCGGGAGGGCGGCTCCCGAACCACCTTTATGGTCCTGCAGGAGGGCCGGCTGGTTTTTTCGGGCTCCCTGGCCGAATTGAACGCCTCGGAGGACCCCTATGTATCCAAGTTCGTAAAGCGCGAAGATTGATTCTATGCCTGCTGCGAAAAAGGTCCGATGGGCGCAGTTGCGAGTAGGCGTCACGGCGTTTGTGGCGATGATCATTCTGGGGATGCTGATCTGGCTCTTCACCAGCCAGAAGCCCCTCTGGGAACGGAACTCGACGGTCTACACCTATATGCGCGATTCGGCCGCGCTGGCTCAGGGCGCTCCGGTTCGCCTGAACGGCATTCTGATCGGCAGCGTCAAGCGGGTCGAACTGTCGCGCTCCAGCAACCCCAACCGCGTCGTGCGCATCGTCATGAGCGTGCAAACCGGCAGGCTGTCCGATATCCCCACGGATTCGACCGCCGGCATCTCGGCCGAGAACATGCTCGGCAGCAAGTACATCAACATCGCCCAGGGGCGAAGTCCGAAGAGCCTCCAGGCCGAGGGCGAGTTGCCCAGCGAGCCTTCCACCGAGATCGAGGACCTGGTCAAGAAGGGCTTCGGCATTTTCGATTCGGCGCAGTCCATCCTGACCCGCTTGGACAAAATCGTTACGCTCATCGAGTCGGGCCGGGGCAGCATTGGGAAGTTCCTGGTCGACGAGGAGTTCTACAACCGGCTGGTGACGACGGTGGCTGAGTTACAGAAGGTCGCCTCGACGCTTGCCGCCGGCAAGGGCACCCTCGGCAAGCTGCTCTACGACGAGGGCCTGTACAACGATGCCCAAGCCTCCGTGCAGCACCTGGACGCGGTGATCCAGGAGCTGCAGCAGGGCCACGGGACGGCCGGCAAGTTGCTGAACGATCCCGCGCTGTACGACGATACCCGCGCCAGCATCGCCGAATTCCGCAAGATCCTCGAGGGTCTCAATGCCGGCCAGGGCACCGCCGGCAAACTGCTCAAGGACGATACCGTCGCGAAGCGGCTCGACAGTGTTCTGTCCAAACTCGACACCACCCTCGATAGCGTGAATTCGGGAAAGGGCACGGCCGGGCAGTTGCTCGTGAACCCCCAGCTCTACGACTCGATGAAGGATCTCTCCGCGCAACTGGATTCCCTCGTCAAGGACATCCACAAGAACCCCAAGAAGTTCCTGCACATCAAACTGGGGTTGTTCTGAGGCAACTGGTCGTCAACGGCGACGATTTCGGCTTCACCCACGACGTGAACGCGGGCATTGTCGAAGCCTGCGAGCGCGGGATTCTGCGCTCTACCACCCTTATGGCCAACGGCGCGGCCTTCGACGACGCGGTCCGGCTGGCGCGGGCGACTCCGGCTCTCGATGTCGGCTGTCACCTGGTGCTGGTCGGCGGCCCCTCCCTGGCCAGGCCCGGCGCCGCGCTTCCCGCGAGCGTCGCCGAGCTGCTTTGGGCGCTCGCCTCGCGCCGCATCGCCGTCTACCAGGAGTTGAGCGCGCAGGTGCGGCGCATTCTCGATGCCGGGCTCCAGCCGTCCCATCTGGACACCCACAAGCACACCCATCTGCTGCCGCACGTACTCGAAGCCGTGGCGCGCATCGCCGAAGAGTTCCGTATCCCCTGGGTCCGCCGTCCGTTTCAGATTCCCCTGTTGCGAAGGCGGTTCCGCGCGGTCCTCGAGCGCCACGGCTGCCGCACCACCGATCGTTTCACGGGCTTCCGGCTCACCGGCCGCCTGCGCGCGCGCGAGTTGGCCGCCCTGATCCGCGAATTGCCCGGCGGCTCGACCGAGCTGATGTGCCACCCCGGCCACTGCACCGCCGAGCTTCTCGCCACCCGCTCGCGCCTCACACAGAGCCGTCAAGTCGAACTCGAAGCCCTCACCGCGCCCCAGGTGCGCGAAGCCATCGAGCAGGCCCGCGTGCGCCTATTGAGTTTCCGAGAGATGTAGCGAGAACGGGTCCGCCTCCTTCTTTACCTCCAGCTCGATCTCGATCCCGCCCAGCTTCGAGGCTATCAGGTTGTATAGCAAGCATCCGATGGCCGCGAAGATGAAGCCGAAAATGGGGGCTAGAAGGATCTGAAGCAATATCCGGCCAAACGAAATGCTGCCTACTCCGACAGCTACCAGGAAGATGGTGAACAGGAGGCTGAGCGCCAGGTACACGACCGCCATGAACTTGGCGGCCTGAAGGACTCCGATACGCTTGATCTCATGCATGAGCTTGACGCCTTTCTATGGATTCTGCGAGTGTATCGCCGATGGCACGGTGGGGTCAGCCCTTTCGGGCTGCCGCCGGGCTTCGGCCCGGCGTCCGCTTGGTTAGCCATCCGGAGTTACAGCGCGAGGTATCCCGTTTCCTGCTTCGCCTTCAGCTCGACTTTGATGCCGCCGACCCTCGAGGCGACCAGGTTGTAGATCACGCTAGTGATGGCCGTGGATACAAAACCCAGGACGGCCCAGCCAATCGGCATGAGCAGCATCAAGAGGATGATCGGAATGGCGTGGTTGCCTGCGAAGATCGTACCGAACAAAGTCATTGGGATCACAACCGCCGCGCCGATCACCAGGCACATCGCCGCTGCAATCTTGGAGTTCCTGAGTACCCCGGACTTCCTGATCTCGTACATGAGTTTGATGCCTCCTCCGGCGCTCCGCCCACTCAGCTAGCGGGAATGACAGCCGGAGGCGCTCCGGCCGCCTGTTCTTCCATCTCCAGTTCGATCTCGATCCCGCCCATGATCGGGGTTACCCGGTTATAAACCCAGCAGCACACGCTCGCACTGACGAAGCCAATCAGTCCGCTGAGAATAGGCATAAGAAGCATGTACCGGCCGAACTGCGCATCAAGCCGGCCCCTATAGGCAACGAGAGGGAAGATCCTTAGGACTTCGCTCACCGCGCTGCCGAGCAGGCCCATTAGCCCGCCAATCTTGGCAGCCGGCAAAACTTCAATCTGTGTGATCTCGTGCATGAGGTTTACACCTTTCTATGGATTCTGCGAGTCTATCACCGGTGGGGTTGTGGGGTCAGCCCTTTCGGGCTGCCGCCGGGCTTCGGCCCGGCGTTCGCTCCGCCCCTTCACCGCGCCGTGACTTCCGCCAGCGTGGTGAGGCAGCCGCCCGCGGCGGCGAACTCGGAAAGGGTTACCTGTGCGGCGGCTGCATCGATCTCCCGGATGCCGTCGCCCACCAGCTCGACGCGTTTGCCGGTCTTCAACAACCCGGTAATCGCGCTGCGGACACAGTACTCGGTGGCCACGCCGTAGACCACGCAGCGCTCCGCCTCCAACTGCTCGAGCAGGCGCGGAAGGTTGGAATTGGCGAATACGTCCAGCGTTTGTTTCTCGACGATGATCTGTTGGGCGCCCGCGATCGCGTAATCGCCGGCCGTCGTGGGGATCGTCACGCGGCGCTCCAGCAGCAGATCCGCGGGCTTCCGCTGTCCCTGGGTCCCCGCCACGCAGTGCGGCGGCCAAAGCTGGAACTCGGCGTCGTCCTCGGCATGCGCATCCATGCTCGCTACCACCGGAATCGAGTGCTCGGCGGCGTACCGCGTGAGTTGCGCGAGCGCGGGAAGCAATCGTTCCGCTCCGGGAACGTAGAGCGATCCTGCCGGGAACAGAAAGTCGATCTGCGTATCGATGTCGAAGAAGACCGTCTTCATGCGGATTGCCTCAGGCTTTCCACCAGGGCTTTCAGCTCGGGGCTGTGCTCGACCGGGTAAGGCGCGGCCGTTTCCACCAGGCGGCGCCAAGCCTCGGGAAGCCGCCCGAGCGATTCCGCGGCGCGGGAGCGGGCGGCGCCGGCATCGGGCAGCGGCTCCAGCAGGCGGCCATGGAAAATCACCGGGCGCAGCAGCGGCTCGGCGCCCGTCGCCCCAACCCTCTCGTTGGCCAGCGCCACCAGGTCGTGATCCGGAAAGCGATAGATCTGTTTGGCCCCCGGAAAAGTGACCTTCCCCGGGCTGAGCTTGGCGGTGTAGCGCCCTTCTATCTCCACCAGCTTGTAGATGCCGCCCAGCGCCGGCGCGTCGCTCGAAGTGGCCAGCTCCGTGCCCACGCCGAAGGCGTCGATGGGAGCCCCCGCCGCGACGATTTCCGCAATCTTGTATTCGTTGAGGTCGCCGCTGGCCATGATCTTGGCCTCCACCAGGCCCGCCTCGTCCAGAATGCGCCGGACCGCACGCGAAAGCTCGATGAGGTCGCCGCTATCCAGCCGGACGCCCCACAGCGGACGGCCCAGCGAGGCGGCGATGCGCGCGCCCTCCAGCGTATCGTACGTATCGATGAGATAGACGGTGTCGGGACCCAGGAGCTCTTGCAGCCTCCGCTGGGCCTCCCGTTCGCTGGGGAAGGCCAGCACCCAGGAATGCGCGGCGGTGCCGTAAACCGGAATGCCGGTTCGAAACCCGGTGAGCGTGTTGCTCGTGCCGATGCAGCCGCCGATATAGGCCGCCCGCCCGGCCAGCGCCCCGGCCTCCGGTGTGTGNNGCGATGAGTGTCTGGAAGCCGATCGCCGCCAGCAGATAAGTCTCCGGGATTTGGGCTTCCATGATCGGCGCCCTCACCGTGAGCACCGGCTCGCCGGCGAACAACAGGGTGCCTTCCGGCACGGCAAACAGATCGCCCGTGAATCGCAGGTCGTGCAACCGCTGGAAGAAGGAGGCGCTCACGCGGGCGAACTGAGTGAGCGACCGCAGGTAATCGATTTCCTCGGATGTGAACCGGAACCCAAGCAGGTACTCGACCACTTGCGGCAGCCCCGCGGCGATCGCGAAGCTGCGGCGCTCGGGCAGCCGGCGGATAAACAGTTCGAACGTCGCGGTCTGGTGGGAGATGCCGGCCTCGAAATAGCCGGCGCTCATGGTGAGCTCGTAGAGGTCGGTCAGCAGACCNNCTGATACAGGCTGGGCTCGTTCTCGCGCCGCGCCAGCCAGTCGTTGCCGGATTTCGCCAGCGCCACCCGCTCCACTTGCTTGCCACTGCTGGACACCACCACCATCTCGAGCGCCGGCGTTGTGAATCCCGTCTCGGGAAACTTGACGGCTTCCAGCCCGCGCAGCTTCTCGATCATGGTCTGCATGCCGCCCGAGTCCATCTCTTTGCCCGCCGCCATCCACTTCTGCCCGGCTTTCTGGTAGACGGTCTGTTTCGCTCCCTCGCGAACCTCGATCCTGGACACTTCGTTCCACCCGAAATCGAACACTTTCTTGTTGCGGAAGTCTTCCAGCCCCTTGTCGAATCTCCCGCCGTCCTCGGGCTGGATCTTGTAGACGCCCTCCACGGTGCTGCTCTTGGCGTAGTAATTCTTGTCCTTGTCCTTCCGAATCTGCAACTGCTGCGTGCCGGCCGCGTCGGTGACCTTCACCTCGGCCGTTGGCGTGCCCGAGGCGAATGCGGCGGCGGCCTTCTTGGCGTCCTCGGCCGAAACCGAGGGGTCCATCTTGACTCCCTTCAGCGCTGCCAGCAGCAACTCGACATTCCCCCCGTCGGCGCGCAGTGGGCGAGGCTTCAGGATCTGCCATTCGCTCTGGTTGTTCTTGCCGAACTCCACGGTCTGCCCCTTGGCGGTCAGCTCGATGCGGCTGAGCTTGTCGGAATCGAAGGTGAGCAGCCGCTTGTCGCGCAGATCGTTCGAATTCTTGTTGAGCGCGGTCTTGAGGTAGCTGTAAATGGTGAAGACTCGCGGGTCCCCCTGCAGGCCGGCGAAGCTGTCGTTCCCGCTAGGCGTATCGTCTCCCAGCAGCAGGTGCAGCGTCTTGCCGTCCTTCTTGGTGATCGTCACCTCCACCCCGGGTTTCGCCAAGCCGTACAGCGAGAGGTCGGAGGCCTTCTCTTCCACCACTCGATCGGCGCTCAGCGTGGCGGCCGAGGAAACCAGCGAACTCGAGGACTCCTCGTCGGCGGCCAGCGGCTGTGGAGCGGTGATCCGCCACTTGCCCGATTTCAACTCCACCACAGTGGTCTCTCCACCCGGCCTGCGGACCTCCACCTTCTGCATCTGCTCCATGGGAACGTCGGTGATCTTGGCGGCGGGCTGCGGCCCACCCTTCTTCGCCTTCTCCGCCTCCTTCCGATTCGACCACCACAGCCCTCCGGCCAGCAGGGCCAGCAAGGCCACGGCCGTCCACAAACCGCGCATCCGCATCCGCTATCTCCTCTTCCACCACACGCTGATGCCGCCGGCCACTGCGATCAGGGGCATCAGAACCAGGCACACGTAGAACACCCAGCCCATCTGCCGCTGGTTCATGGACAGCGGCCGGTCCGCCGGCTCCTTCGGACGGATCGAGATCAGGTCCTCGTCCGACGACAGCCAGTTCACCATGTTCATCGCCAGATCCCGGTTATCGAAGCTGCGCGACGTGAGCACGCCGTTGTCCGCCCACGCCGAGCCGCCCACCACCACGAACCGGCCCTTGCCGCCGCCCTTCCCGCCCTCGTAAGAGCCGGCCGCGGCCAGCGTCAGCGGGCCTTTCTTGTCCTTCCGCGGATCGATGCGGATGTCGGTGGAGGAAAGATCGGTGTCGGCGTAGCTGTTTTCGTTGGTTTCGAACAGCTTCTCAACCTTGGTCTTGTCGGTGGACTTCACATCCAGCGACCGTGTCACGGGGAACACCGTGGCCGAGCCTTTCAGATCCTTTACGATGGGTTGCTGCTCATAGCTCGTAACGAGCGGCATCTCCGGGCCCAGCCCGAACAACTGCCCCACCCCACTCATGTCCAGCACCATGTCGTTGTTCGCCGTAACGCCCCAGCTTTCGAGCAGCTTGCCGAGGCCGGCATTCGCCGCGATGTCCATGCGGCCCATCTTCAGCGGAGGGTCCAGCATGAACAGCGCCCGCCCGCCTTTCTCGACATAACTGCCGATGGCTTTCACCACCGGTTCCGTATAATCCAGCCGCGGGCCGTCGATCACCAGCACCGTGCAATCGCCCGGCACCTCGGCCTTCTCCAGCAACGAGATCGAGCGGGCCTTATAGTTGTTCTTCTCGAGCAGTTGCTTGAAGGCCGCCGCCCCGCCGCTGCGCTGGTCGTCCGGATCGTGCTCCCCACTGCCCGTAACCGCGCAGACCATGTGCGCCGCGCCCTTAAGGGAGCGGATCAGCGCGCTCGTCAGTTCCTCTTCGGTAAGGCTCTTCGCCTCTTCTCTCCGGCCTCCCGCTTCCACGAAGATCGTGCCGTAGTTCTTCACGCCCGCCGCTTTGGCGAGCTGCGGCTTGCGATCCGGGTCCACATAGGCCACGGTCAACTTAGGTGACAGCGCGTCGTAGCGGTCCAGAAGGTCCTTGGCCCGCGCGAACTCCGACATCCGGTCGTAGTAGCTGATCGTCGCATCCTGCTTCAGGTTCCGCACCACCTTGATGGTCTGGTCCGACAGCGTATAGCGCTTGTTCGACGTCGCGTCGTAAGACTTGTTGTACCGGTTTGCCAGCACGTTCGCCGCCACCAGCACCGCCAGGATGATCAGCACGTACGCGGTGAGGTACAGCGCGTAGTTCGTCCGTCTCGATTTCAGCCACGCAAATCGCATCTAACTCCTCCAACGCAACGATTCCACCGAGCGGGATGTCAGAAACAGCCACAAAAAGATCATGCTGGCGTAGTACACCAGATCCTTGGAATCCAGAACGCCCTTCGAGAACTGCTCCAGGTGCGTCGATAGCGAGATATACGACAGCACCTTCGCCCACACCGTCGTGTTATACGCGCTCACCCAATCCAGCACCCACAGCAGCAGGCACACCGTGAAGCCCGCGTCGGCCGCGATGATCTGGTTCCGCGTGAGGCTCGACAGGAACGTGCACACAGCCAGCAGCGCGCCGCCTTGCAGCACCAGCCCCAGGAAACCCAGCGCCACCGGCTTCCAGTCCGGCTTCCCGTATAGGAAAAGGAAGCTCAGGTTCAGGGCGGCGATGGCCAGGAAGCAGCAATAGAACAGCAGGCCGCCCAGCCATTTGCCCAGCACGATCTCGAAATCGCGCACCGGCGAGGTGAGCAGCAGTTCGATGGTGCCCGTGTTCTTCTCTTCCGCGAACAGCCGCATGCCGATCATGGGGATCAGGAACAGGCTGATCACCGCCACGTTCATCAGCAGCGGCCGCACCACCCACTCGTTCACGTCCATCGGCATGCCCCCGCCCATCATCGACGCCTGCGCGCTGCGCGTCGCGAAGATGGCCGCGGCGACATAGAAGAAGAAGCCCAGCACGATCGCAATTCTGGTGAACAGCGAGTAGGCGATCCAGGTCGTAAAGTAACTCTTCAGGTCCTTGCAGCAAATCAGCCAGATGTTCTTCATTTCGCGGCGGCCTCCGTTGCGGCTTCCTGGGTGGCGGCGGTCGCATCCAGAAAGATCTGTTCCAGACTCAGACTGGCGCTGCGTAGCTCCTGCAATTGCCAGCCCGCGTCCAGAATCGCGCGCACCACTTCGTCGCGGATCGGCCGGTCCGGAAGTCCTTCCACCTCCAACCGGCACACGCCTTCGACGTCCTCCAGCGGTTGCACGCGGCTCACCCCGGGCGCCTGTTCCAGACGCCGCTGGACCTCCGCGCGGTCGAGCGGCCCGTCCCTGCTCGTCACCTCGACGGCTATCGCTTCTCCCCCCTGCGCCCGGCGCGCCAGATTGGCCACCGTATCGTTGGCCACCACCTTGCCCTTGTCGATGATGATCACCCGCTGGCAGGTCTGCTCCACCGCCGGCAGAATGTGCGTGCTCATGATCACCGTGTGCTCGCCCGCCAGGTTCCGGATCAACTGCCGCGTCTCGATGATCTGCTTCGGATCCAGCCCCGTGGTCGGCTCGTCCAGCACCAGCACCTCCGGGTTGTGGATCACCGCCTGCGCCAGGCCGACCCGCTGCCGGTAGCCTTTCGAAAGCTGCCCGATGATCCTGTACTTCACGTTCGCGATGGCGCACTTCTCGCACGCTTCGTCCAGCCGGCGCGCGACGTCGCCGCTCGGAACGCCCTTCAGCCGCGCTACGAACGTCAGGTAATCGGCAACCCGCATCTCGGGATACACCGGTGGCGTCTCGGGCAGGTAGCCGATCCGCTTCTTCACTTCCAGCGGCTCCTCGGAGACGTCGAAACCAGCCACCGAAACGTGGCCGGACGTGGGGGGCAAAAAGCAGGTCAGGACCCGCATGGTCGTGGTTTTCCCGGCGCCGTTCGGCCCCAGGAATCCCACGATCTGCCCCTTCTCCACGGTAAAGGATATGTTGTCCACGGCAGTCGTGCGGCCGTATCGCTTGGTGAGACCTTCAACTTTGATCATCGGAGTGGACAGGAATACAAATCGCCGGAATCGTGCTGCTCGCTCGCCTGATGGCAAATGGCAGGTTCACATTAATGATAAGGACGGCGCGCCGGGCCTGTCAAATCGCCGCGCGCTAGATCTGCGTGCCTGAGCGGGGGCCACGACGAGGCGGCGACAGGGGATTGTTCAGGATCGGCGGTCGGTAGGCTTCTACTGGCGAGGGGAACTGCTCCTGGTTTGTGGCTGCTCTGAGTCGTCCCCTTTGCGTCTACCCCGCACAAAGGTTGCAACGAGCGTTTGCAGAACGACCCCTCCCCCGCCTAGCGTTGCGCCTGGCCAAGGGTGGCCGGCCAGCGCGACCCATGTCCCGGCTCCAACAAATGCGAGCGCTATGGCAAGCGCGCATAGTTGCCCCATCCTGGCTTCACCATAGTCGCGGCGCATCTGCTCGGCCGCTAATTCTGTCGCCCGAACTTCCAGGGCTCTACGATGGTCGCCATACTTCTCCGCCATGGATATGATTCGCTCGGCCGATCCAGGAAGAGCGTCCTCGTATCCCTTCAACACACCGGGAGGTGGCAAAGGCCCTGTGAAGCTGGCGGCCTCCATGAGTACGCGCTCACCGGTTCGTTCTATTGACTGGCTAGCGAGGGTATTCGCAGGCGGATCGTTCACGGGGCTGCTCCGGCGTTAATCCGAGGATCGATTTCCATAGGTCGATTCCCACCGCTTCCCAATCTTTACCGCTCGCCTCTTCATCGCTGGAAAAGCCGACTGCAAATGAAGGAGCGTGGATTGGGTAGAGCGTCATGGTGCTCGCCCCACGCAGAAAACTGTCCCATGGACTAGCGCGGCGGCGGCCAAGCTGCCTGAACAGCTCCATGTATTGACGAACGGCTGGGTCCCTCTGGTCGCACAACTCCCGGACCCTGCGGCATTGCTCCGCCTCGAGCAAAGGTGACCGCTGCATTGTCGCCATAGAGGTATCCCTTAATATAGTAGAGCAGATCCTAGCCCAGAGGTTACCCAAAGTAGCCCCAGGTCCACTACCATCTTGCCCCATCTGAGCCCAGAATCATGGTGGCATATCCCTAAGGATCTCTCTAACTGACAGAAAACACACCGGAAAAACTCCCAGAGGGAGACGTGATTCCCCCCGTGTCGCACCGTCAAAGGCCATCCAGAGTTCGCTGACTACCGGTCAAATCGAGAGCCCGCTCAAAAGCCCATGATGTGGAAGCCCGAATCCACGTACAGGACGTTGCCGGTGACCCCGCGCCCCAGGTCGCTGGCCAGAAACAGCGCCGCGTCCCCCACCTCGCCGGGCTCCGTGTTGTGGCGCAACGGCGCGCGCGTCGCCACAATGTCCAGAATGCTCGAGAAGTCCTTGATGGCCCGCGCCGAGGCCGTCTTGATAGGACCGGCCGAGA
Source organism: Bryobacterales bacterium (assembly GCA_003154855.1). Lineage (GTDB taxonomy): Bacteria > Acidobacteriota > Terriglobia > Bryobacterales > Bryobacteraceae > Fen-330. The sequence goes on along the minus strand of PMEV01000069.1, from coordinate 3,433 downwards.
TCGCGTTCACCCGGATGCCCCGCGGGCCCAGGTCGTTCGCCAGATAGCGCACGGCGGATTCCAGCGCCGCCTTGGCCACCCCCATCACGTTGTAGTTCTGGATCACACGCACCGACCCGATGTAGGTCAGCGTGGTGATCGAGCCGCCTCCGCCCATCAGCGGCGCCACCGCCCGCGCCACCGCCACCAGCGAGTAGGCGCTGATCTCCTGGGCCATCAGGTACCCGGCCCGCGACGTCTCCAAAAACGAGTTGCCGAGTTCTTCGCGGTTCGCGAACGCGATGCTGTGGACCACCGCGTCCAGCCGCCCCGGCGCGGCCTTCAGCGCCTCGCTCAATTGCTCCAGTTCGTGGTCCTTCGAGACGTCGCACGCCAGCAGCCGGCTGGCCCCCAGCTCCGCCGCGCAGGTCTCCACGGCGTCGCGCTGCCGCTCGCCCTGATACGTCAGGACGAGCGACGCGCCTTCGCGCCGGAACGCCTCCCCGATCGCGTACGCCAGACTCCACTTGTTCGCGACCCCCAGAATCAGGGCGCACTTGCCCTGCAACAAATTGGGCATGAAATGATTAGTTTAGCAGGTCCCTCAGCGGTACAGATCCACCACCACGCGCCCCGCCTGCCCCGATTGCCGCATTTCGTTCTCGATGTGCAGCTTGTAGCCCTTGGAGTAAGCCGGCGCCATGAAGAACGCCTGCCAGCGCTCCAGGTCCACGCCCATTCTCTCCATCTCCTCCTCGAAGTTCTTCGGCGGATTCTTCATGTCCTCGAGCAGACCGGACGGGCTCATCCCCCGAGTCGGCGCCGGAGACATGAAACCCTCGTACTCCTTGCCATCGCCGTCCCGCAGCGTGAAGGCCTTCCTGTATTCATTGGCGAACCGCTCGAAATCGCGGGGCTTGGTGGTGCACTGGAGCCGGAAGTGCACGATCAGCAGGCCCTCGTTTTCCCAGGCCATGAAGTCCGATCCTTCCACCGTCGCCACGTAAGGGCCGAGCGGGATCGGATGGCCAATCCCGTAAGGCTTGGGCGGCCCCGAGGAGCAGCCCGCAATCAGCAGCGCGAGCGCGACCATCCCAACAGGCCGGAACATGCTTACCACCTCAGATCCACCACCACCGCCCCCGCCTGCCCCGGTAGCCGCATTTCGTTCTCCACTCTCAACTTGCAGTGGTTCGTGTCGCCCGCGACCCGGAACACCGCCTCCCAGCGCTCCGGGTTCATGCCCATCCGCTCCACCATCTCATCGAAGCTCTTCGACGGTTTCAGTAGCGCGTCCGCGAGACTGCGCCAGTCTGCCCTCCCTGTGGGCTCCGGAAGCGCCACACCTTCGAACTCCCTCCCGTTGCCGTCGATCAGCGTGAACGCCTTGCGGTACGCCTTGAAGAACGGTCCGAAATCCCGCGGCCGGGCCAGCGAGTGGACCTCGAAATGCACCATCAGCACGCCACGCACTCCGAGGTTGATCATTTCCGACCGCTCCACCGCNNAGCAGGACGATCCAGGCAAGCCGGAACATTGAGGCATCATACCAGCTAAACTGAATCTCCGCTGCCCACGCCCGTTTTCGGACAGCGGTTTCCCACAATCGAACGTTTCACGCGGCCCCTGGCGCTCCAAGCGCTTGCATCCTGGCCCATCGCCCTGGCCCCCCAATTGCCCCAATCCCTTAGATCATGCGAAAGGAGATTCCGCGATCATGACCAAGAGAACTGTCTCGCGCCGGGGCTTCGTGCACGGCGGTATGGCGCTCGGGGGAGGTTTGCTGGCGCTGCCGGCCGCGGGCGCGGCCCCGGCGGGCGAGGCCGCCCCGAACGACACCTTGCGAACCATCCGCAATCTGAGGACCATCCACGGCAACTTCTCCGACCAGCCGGTCAGGGAAGCCGATGTCCAAACCATCCTGGAGGCCAGCGTCCGCGCCGCCAATGCCTCCAANNATGTACGCCGACAATATCGAGGCTTTCATCACCAGCAGCACGAACACCATTCTCGCCGCGCAGACCGCCGTGATTGCCGCCAAGTCGCTGGGCATCGATTCGCTGCTCACCAACGGCATTCACCGCGGCGACATGGAGCGGATCTGGACCATTCTGGATTTGCCGCAGACCGCCTGCTTCCCCCTGATCGCGCTTCTCCTGGGCTACCCGGCCAGCGAGCCGCCGTATCTGAAGGGAAGACTGCACGGCGCCGGCGTCATCCACTCCGAGCGCTATCACCGCCTCGGGAAGGACGAGCTGGACGACCTGGTTCGCCAGTACGACGACCAGACCCGCCACCTCGGCCTGATCGACGACTGGGAGAAGCAAGGCCATAAGCACTACCTGGATTGGTTCTATAAGGATTGGATGCGCGGCGGCAAGCCCGCCACCGCCGAAGGCCAGATGCTCCGCCGTCTCAAGAAGAGCGGTTTCGTCGAAGCGCAGAAAGCCTGACCCGGATCGTCCCATCCCATCGCGCTAAGATACCTTCTTGGCGGAACTCTCGCTTTCCACTCCGGTGATGTACGTGAAGGGCGTCGGGCCGGCTCGCGCCGCCATGCTCGAAGCCAAGGGCCTGCGCACCGTCGAGGACCTGCTGGCCTACGCGCCGTTCCGTTACGAAGACCGCAGCAACATGAAGACCATCGCCCAATTGGCGCCGGGTGAAATGGCCACCGTGATCGCCACCGTGAGTTCCGCCAAACTCTCCGGCTTTCGCCGCCGCAACCTGGGGATGTTCGAAGCCCGCTTCAGCGACGCCTCCCGCGCGGTCCTGGTGGGCAAATGGTTCCACGGCGGTTACCTGGCAAAGGTTCTGGGCGAAGGCATTAAGGTGGCGCTGTTCGGCAAGGTCGAGTTCGACACTTACTCCGGCGATCTCACCATGCTGCACCCGGAATTTGAAATTCTATCCGGTGACGACGAGGGAGACGCCACGCTCCACGTGGGCCGCGTGGTGCCCATCTACGAAGCGGTTTCGAAAATCACCACGCGGCTGTTGCGGGTCTTTATGCATCGCATTCTCGAGACGCTGGGGCCGCTCGACGACCCGCTACCCGAGCATCTGCGCGCCCGCTTCAAGCTGCCCGGCCGCTCCGCCGCTATCCGGGACGTGCACTTCCCGCCGCCCGATTCCGACCTGCGCCTGCTCAATGCCTTTCGCTCGCCGGCGCAATTCCGCCTGATCTTCGAGGAGTTCTTCTGGCTCGAGTGCGGCGTGGCGCTGAAGCGCTCCAAAGCGCGCACGGTCACCGGCATCGCATTCGAAATCGACGAAAGCGTGCGCCAGCGCGTCAAGCGGATGCTGCCGTTCAAGCCCACCGGCGCGCAGAAGCGCGTGATTCAGGAGATCGCCGCCGACATGCGCCAGCCGCATCCCATGAATCGCCTGCTGCAAGGCGACGTCGGCAGCGGCAAGACTATCGTAGCAGCCGAAGCCGCCGTGATCGCCATCG
>PMEV01000131.1:17807-31551 GCA_003154855.1 Bryobacterales bacterium | reverse complement strand
CCCGGCGGCAGGCCGGAAGGCCCGACCCCACAAAATCTCCCACAACACTTGGATGGGATTCAGTCCAGATGCAGGGCCGACGCTGTGCTAAAATCGACTGTGCCCCGTAGGATTTTGGGGGTCGTTCCGGCCCGGTTTGCTTCCTCGCGATTTCCTGGGAAACCTCTCGCCCCGATCGCCGGTAAAAGTATGCTGGAACACGTGTTCGAGCGGGCCAGCCGGGCGCGCTACCTGACGCAGGTGGTGGTGGCCACCGACGACGAGCGGATCGCCAGAGAGGCGCGGCGGTTCGGGGCAACGGTGCGCATGACGCGGACCGATCATATTTCCGGGACCGACCGGGTGGCCGAGGTGGCGTCGACGGACAGCGCCGAACTGGTGGTCAACATACAGGGCGACGAGCCGCTGATTGAGCCGGAGGCGATCGACGCGGCGGTGCTGGGGTTGCTCGACGATCCGGAGATTCCGATGGGCACGCTCAAGAAACTCATCGAGACCCCGGAAGAACTGGCCAGCCCGGGCGTGGTGAAAGTGGTGACGGACCGGGCCAACAATGCGATCTACTTTTCGCGCTCGATCATCCCGTACGCGAGGGACGGCGGGCGCACGGCGCAATACAAGCACATCGGCCTGTACGTCTACCGGCGGGATTTTTTGCTGGCCTACCCGGGGCTGGCGGTGGGACCGCTGGAGCAGGCGGAAGGGCTGGAGCAATTGCGGGCGCTGGAGAACGGATACAAGATCCGCGTGGCGGAAACGTATTACGATTCGCTCCACGTGGACACGCCCGAAGATCTGGAGCGGGTGACCCGCCTGTTTAGCACGTGGGCGGAGAACGCAATCGAAAAGGACGATGGCTAAGTACATATTCGTAACCGGCGGCGTGGTTTCCTCCTTAGGGAAAGGAATCGCCGCGGCCTCGATCGGCTGCTTGCTGGAGAGCCGCGGGCTGCGGGTGACCCTGCAGAAATTCGACCCCTACCTGAACGTGGACCCGGGCACGCTCAGCCCGTTTCAGCACGGCGAGGTGTTCGTCACCGACGACGGGGCCGAGACCGATCTCGACCTGGGGCACTACGAGCGCTTCACGCACGCTCCGCTGACGCAGAGCAACAACGTGACCTCGGGGCGCATCTACGAGCAGATCATCAGCAAAGAGCGGCGGGGCGATTACCTCGGCAAGACCGTGCAGGTGATCCCGCACGTCACCAACGAGATCANNATCGGCGGCACGGTGGGCGACATCGAGTCGCTGCCGTTTCTGGAGGCGATCCGGCAATTGCGGCACGAAGTGGGCAGGGAGAACGCGCTCTTCATACACCTGACGCTGGTGCCCTGGATCGCGGCGGCGCAGGAGCTGAAGACCAAGCCCACACAGCACAGCGTGAAGGAGCTGCGCTCGATCGGCATACAGCCCAACCTGCTGCTGTGCCGGACGGAGCATTTCCTGTCGCGGGAGATGAAGGAGAAGATCGCGCTGTTCTGCGACGTGGACGTGGAGAAGGTGATCAGCGCGCGGGACGTCGAATCGGTGTACGAAGTCCCGCTGTCGTTCGCCGAGCAGGGAGTGGACGAGAGCATCCTGGAGTCGCTGCGGATCGAGGCGGGGCCGCGCGATATGAGCCGCTGGAGCGCGATGCTGGAGCGGCTGAAGAATCCCAGCTCGGAGGTGAGCATCGCGCTGGTGGGCAAGTACACGCAATACGAGGACTCCTACAAGAGCCTGAAGGAGGCCCTGCTGCACGGCGGCCTGGCGCACGGCGCGAAGGTGAACATCGAGTGGATGAGCTCGGACAAGCTGCTACTGCCGGGCGCCTGCGAAGAGCTGGAAGGCTTCGACGGCATCCTGGTGCCGGGCGGGTTCGGGCATCGCGGCGTGGAGGGAATGATCGAGGCCATACGCTTCGCGCGCGAGAGAAAGGTCCCGTATTTCGGCATCTGCCTGGGGATGCAACTGATGGTGGTGGAATATGCGCGCCACCTGTGCGGGCTCGAGAAGGCGGACTCCACCGAATTCAACCCGGCCGCGCCGCACCGCGTGATCTACAAACTGCGCGAGTTGAAGGGAGTGGATGAACTGGGCGGCACCATGCGGCTGGGCGCGTACCCCTGCAAATTGACGGAAGGGAGTCTGGCGCACCGGGCGTACGGAACGCTCGAAATCAGCGAGCGCCACCGGCACCGCTTCGAGTTTAATCGCGAGTACGAGAAAGTGCTGACCTCCGCCGGCCTGCGCATCACGGGGCAGACACCGGATGGGGTGTACGTCGAGATCTGCGAGTATCCGGACCACCCGTGGGGCCTGGGCTGCCAGTTCCATCCGGAATTCAAGTCCAAGCCGCTGGAGCCGCACCCGTTGTTCCGCGCGTTCATCGGGGCGGCGTGCGAGTACCGGAAGTCGAAGTCCGCGGCGGCCGAAGCCGCCGAAGCTTTGCAGCCATGACAGCGGTGGAACTGAGCACGCCCGGCGGCGGGCGGATCGTGTTTGGGGCGGGCCACCCGCTGGCCCTGATCGCCGGGCCGTGCATTATCGAGAGCGAAGAGCACGCCGGGTTTCTGGCCAGGGAGATTGGCCGGATCGCGGGGCCGTTCGTGTTCAAGGCGTCATTCGATAAGGCGAACCGCACCAGCCTGTCGTCGTACCGCGGGCCGGGGTTGGAAGAGGGCCTGCGCATTTTGGCGGGGATCAAGGCGGCGGGCTATCCTATTCTCACCGACATACACGAGCCCTGGCAGGCCGGGCGGGCCGCCGAGGTCGCCGATATTCTGCAGATTCCCGCGTTCCTGTGCCGGCAGACCGATTTGCTGGTGGAAGCGGGGCGGACCGGGCGGATCGTGAACCTCAAGAAGGGCCAGTTTCTGGCGCCGGAGGACATGCGCCTGGCGGCCGAGAAGGTGGCCTCGACGGGGAATACGCGAATCCTGCTGACCGAACGCGGGACGACGTTTGGCTACCATAACCTGGTGGTGGACATGCGCGGCCTGGTGATGCTGCGGGAGCTGGGCTTTCCAGTGGTGTTCGACGCCACACATAGCGTGCAACTGCCGGGCGGTGCGGGCACGGCGTCGGGCGGCCAGTCGCAGTTCATCGAACCTCTGTCGCGGGCGGCGATTGCGGTGGGGGTGGATGCGCTGTTCATCGAGATTCACGAGGCTCCGGAACGCGCCCTCTCGGACGGCGCGAACGCGCTGCGGTTGGATCTGCTGGCCCCGCTGCTGGATCGGCTGCGGCGGCTCGACGCCTGCGTGAGGAACCTGCCCGGGAGGCCGGCATGAGGAAGGGAGGCAAGAAGAATAAGGGTTGCCTGATAGGCTGCTTGATCTTCGTCGCCTTATGGGTGGTTATGACGGCCATCGGCGCCATTGTGGGCCCGGGTCACTTGCGGAAGGCGCAGGAAACCGCGGCGCTGATCGACATCCAGACTATCCAGACTGCCGCGACTACTTACCAGGCTCAGTTCGGCCGGTATCCGGCGAGTATGGACGAGTTGGGCGCGCACTCCAGCCTCATTTCAGCGGAACTCGCCTCCGGGGATAAGGGCGGCTACCAGTTCACGCTGCAAGGCGGACCGGCGGTCTACACGATCAACGCGAATCCGCTCGCGTCCAATGTCTTCTCGCCCCGCGCCTTCTATACCGACCAGACGCAGGTTGTCCGCGAGAGCCAAGGCCCCGAGCCGGCGAGCGCAGCGAGCAACGCCCGGCATTGAGCAGAGTCGTGGCCGGGCGGGGGCGTTTCCTGTTCCAGAATGAACCCTGGCGCCAGTTTCTGGTGCAGAAGACAACTGGGCTGTCAAAATGATTCGTCTCGAAAGTAAATCACGCGAGTGCGCTGAGAGAAGAATCCTTAACCTTACACTACGCTTGGTGAACAAGGACACATTGCACGGCTAGAGTGTCGGTAATCGAGCGGAGCGACGGAAAGACGGCAACCTCGCGCAACGTCTCGAGTGGCCGGCTCGCCGTGTGATTTGAGAGTTTCCGTTCTGCCCGCTGGACAACTACAGTCGGATGTGGCGGCAGCCTGCCTTGTGGCAGCCCATCCAGGAAGAACAATCGGCAAGGCTTGATGCACCAGACAGGTTTGGTCAGTGGCTCCTGCTGGTACGCGCTGCAGGTCCGCCAACGACACGAGAAGGCCGTCTCGGCGGCCCTGCGGAACAAGGGCTATGAGGAGTTTCTTCCGCTCTACCACTTGCGGCGCCATTGGGCCGCACGCATCGCCGAAATCGAGCTGCCTTTGTTCCCGGGATACGTCTTCTGCCAGTTCGACAGCTCGGATCGCCGGGCGCCCATTGTCACCACGCCGGGCGTCATCCGCATCGTGGTCTTCGGCGCCGAGCCGGTTCCGGTGGACGATCGGGAAATGGCGGTCGTCCATGAGGTCATCGACTCCGGGATCGCGGCGGAGCCGTGGCCGTGGCTGGCGGCGGGCCAGAGAGTCCGGGTGGTACACGGCGCACTGGCGGGGCTGGAAGGGATCTTCCTGGAATCCAAGACGCAGCACCGGGTGGTAGTGTCCATCACTCTGTTACAGCGCTCGCTGGCCGTGGAGATCGACAGTGCAGACGTGCTTCTTCTGCGACCCTTCCGGAAGGCAAGTGCCGAAAAGCTTCCCCACAGAAACACAGAGAAGAGTTCTCTGGCGGGAACGACATGAGAATGCCGAACGGGCTGATCCTGCTGGTTCTGCTCTGGTGTGCGCCCTTGCTCGGCCAGGAAGCTACCCCGGCTTACCGACTCGGCCCGGGCGACGAAGTCACGCTGCACGTGCTGGACCTGGAGGAGGTCGGCGACAAGCCCTTCAGATTGGATTCGAACGGGGAGATCACTGTCCCGCTGGCCGGCCGGATGCAGGCTGCCGGGATCACGACCCGCCAGCTCGAGGCGGAGCTCACCAAGCGCTTGCAAACCTTCCTGCGGGCGCCCGAGGTGGTGGTCTCGGTCACACAGTTCCGCAGCCAGCCGGTCTCCGTTTTGGGAGCGGTTAACACCCCCGGCGTCTTCCAAATCGAAGCCGGCAAGACTCTCTACCAGGCCCTGTCGCTGGCCGGCGGAGTGCGCCCCGACGCGGGCGCGGTGATCAGAATCACGCGCCGCAAGCGGGAAGGCCCCATCCCGTTGCCGGGCGCCGAGCTCGATCCCTCGGGCGAATACACGGTGGCGGAGGTCTCGGTGGCCTGGGTCATGGGGGCTCGCAATCCGGCGGGCAACATCACGGTACGGCCCGACGACGTGATCTCCGTCCCGGTCACGGAGGTGGTGTATGTGGTGGGCTCGGTTCACAAGCCGGGCAGCTTCGCCCTGGGCCAGAACGAAACTCTATCCGTGCTGCAGGCGGTGGCCAAAGCCGAAGGGCTGGATAAGGAGGCCGCGCCCAAGCGCGCCCGGATTCTGCGCAATGTGCAGCACGGCGCTGGGCAGGTGGAAGTGGCCATCAACGTCAAGGCCATGCTGGCCGGCAAGGCCCCCGACGTTGCGCTCGGCCCGAACGACATCCTCTTTATCCCGTTGGCCAGCGGGCTGAAGAACGCAGCATCGAGGGCCACCGAGATTGCAGCATCCGCGGCCGCCTACCGGTTGATCTCGTTCTGAACATTGCCTCCGTGCCCGACGATTCCGTACAGCTTCCTCCGCCGCGCGCGCCCGACGCCGCCGCCGGCTACGGCCCCTACTCCGAAGATCCGGAAGCCGAAAGCTCGCTGCTGTTGTACTGGCGCATCTTGCGCCGGGGCAAATGGAAGCTGGCGCTGGTGGCTTACGCCGGGATGGTTGCCACCGTCTTGCTTACGCTTCCCCAAACCGCTCTCTACCTGGGCCGAACCTCGATTGAAATCCAACCGCTGAACGAGGACTTCCTCAACTTGCGGCAGATGTCCCCGGTCCACGAATCCGCGGCCACCGACGCGAACCTGGGCGACATCCCCACGCAGGTGGAGATTCTGCGAAGCGACACGCTGCTGGCCGGCGCCGCCGCCCGCATCTCCCCGATCCCCAAAGGTTCGGCCGTGCCGGCGTCCTTGGCCAGGTCGAGGTCCACCTGGCGCGCCATCCTCCACCTTCCCAAGTCCAAGATCCTGACGCCTCAGGAAGCCGCGCTGGCCCGAGAAGTGGGGAGCTTGAAGGTGAAGGCCATTCCGGACACGCGCATCGTCGAGGTGAGCTGCGATTCGCCCGATCCCAAGGTCGCCGCCGGTTTCGTGAACGCGGTGGCGGAAGAGTACATCCAACAGAACCTGGAGGTGCGCTGGCAGATGTCGCAGCGCACGGGCGAGTGGCTCTCTACTCAGCTCGAGGACATGCGGGTCAAACTGAAGACCTCCGAGACCGCATTGCAGTCGTACGCGCGGGACTCGGGGCTGATTGTGGCGGCCGAAAACAGCACCAAAATCCCGGAGGACCAGCTAGGCAACTTGCAGGGGGAGCTAGTCAAGGCGCAGGCCGAGCGCGCGGCGCGGCAATCGCGCTATGAAATGGCGCGGAGCAGCCCGCCGGAAACGCTGTCCGACTTCGTGGATAGCGCGCCACTTCAGGCCTTCGCCGCCAAGCTCACCGAGCTCCGCCAGCAGGCCGCCGATCTCAACGCCACGTACACGCCCGAGCACGCGAAGGTGAAGCGCGTGCAGGCGCAGATCGCCGAAGTGGAGGCCGCGCAGGGCCGGCAGCGGCAGTCCATCCTGGGCCGCATCGAGACGGACTACGATCAGGCCCTCAGCCGGGAGCGGCTGCTTCTGGCCGAGTTCGCCGCACAGACCAGCCGGGTCACCGAGGATGCCGAAAAAGCGGTGCAATACAACATTCTGAAGCGCGAGGTGGATAGCGGGCGGACTCTGTATGAGGACCTGCTGGGCCGGGTGAGAGAAGCCAGCATCGCATCCGCCATGCGGAGCTCGAATGTGCGCGTGGTGGATGCCGCGCAGCCGGCGGAGATCCCTTACAAGCCCAGCCTGCTGCGCTACGCGGGCCTGGGACTGTTCGGCGGCCTGTTCCTGGGGGCCGCGCTGCTCATCGTTCGCGACCGGTTCGACCGGAGTATCCAGAACCCCGAGGACGCCAGCTTCTTTCTGGGCCTCCCCGAGCTGGGCGTGATCCCTTCGGCCCCCTGCGCCCACCGCAGTCTCCCCTACCGCCTCAAGAGACTCTCAGGCGGCACGGCGGCCTCCAGCAGTGGGACTGCCGTGCAACTGGCGGCGGGATTGCAGCCCGCGCCGCCCGGTATGGTAGAACTGGCCACGCTCGCGGACCGGGCGTCAAGGCTGGCCGAATCTTTCCGCGCCACGCTCACCTCGATCCTGTTCTCCGGCCACGATGGGAGCCGCCCGCGAGTCCTGGTTTTCACCAGCGCCGCCCCGGCCGAAGGCAAGTCCACCATCACCGCGAATCTGGGCATCGCGCTGGCCGAAGCCGGCCAGAAAGTACTCCTGATCGATGGCGACATGCGCCAGCCGCGCCTGCACGCGGTTTTCAGCCTGAGCAACCAAACCGGGCTGAGCGACCTGCTCGGCGATCGCAACAAGCCGGCCCCCGAAGCGCTGGCCAGCACGGCGCGCGAATCCGGTGTCCCGAACCTCTCGGTACTGGTTTCCGGCGCGGCCACCGCGGACAGCAACCTGCTCTACTCGCCGCGGCTTGCCGAGGTTATCCAGTGCGCCCGCGAGGCCTACGACATGGTGCTGATCGACACGCCGCCGGCCCGCGACATCGCCGACGCGCGCGTGCTGGGACGGGTATCGGACGCGGTGGTCATGGTGGTCCGCTCCCGCCGCACGTCGCGCGATGTTCTGAAGAACGCCTGCCAGCGCTTCACGGAAGATGGCGCCCACATGCTGGGCGTGGTCCTCAACGATTGGGATCCCAAGGCGGCAACGCCCGGCAGCGCGTATCCGCGAAGCTATCCCAAGCGAACCCCGTCATGACGATCGGCGCACCGCAGGCGGCTTGGGCTGGTCCGTTCACCGCGATGTGGCGAGGGCCCGGCCTGCGGGCTCGCTTCGCGCGAGGCATTTTCTGGGCTGTTTCCGGCGCTTTGATCTCGCAGGCGCTGACCCTGGGCGCATCGGTCATTGCGGCCCGGCTCCTGGGCAAGGTGCAATTCGGCGAACTGGGAATGATCTATAGCACNNGGCCGCATCCTGGGACTCTCTTCGGTGGTGGCCTGGGTTTCCAGCCTAATCACCGCTCTACTGATCGTCTCTCTGGCGCCGTGGTTATCGCGCACGGCCTTGAGCGCACCCCATCTGGCGGACGCCCTCAGAATCGGAGCGACTCTGCTCTTCTTCAACGCTGTGAACGGCGCGCAAACTGGCGCACTGTCCGGGTTTGAGGCATTTCGGGAAATCGCGGGACTCAACCTGATCCGGGGAGCGATCACCTTTCCGCTGGTGGTGGGCGGCGTTTGGCTGGCGGACCTGAACGGCGCCGTCGCCGGCCTGTCGCTCGCCGCCGCAGCGGGATGCGCGGTAACGGCGGTGGCGATCCGGCGCAAAGCGGCGGCGCATTCGATCCGCATCAGCTACCGGGGCCTGCGAAGGGAATTGCCGATCCTGTGGCGTTTTTCCCTTCCGGCGGTGCTGGCCAGTTCCCTGGTCGGGCCGGCGATGTGGTGCTCGAGCACGTTTCTGGTCGCGAGCCGCAATGGCTACGCGGAGATGGGCGTGTTCTCGGCGGCCAACCAGTGGCGCAACGCGGTTCTGTTTCTGCCGGGCCTGATTGGCCAGGTGATGCTGCCGGTGGTCTCCGACCTGTGGGGCCAAAACCGGTTTCGGGAAACCCGCAAACTCCTGCTCGGGGCCACGGCCCTCTGCCTGCTGGCGGCCGGCCCCATTTTGCTGCCGATGTTTCTTGTGCGCCGGCAGATCATGTCGATGTATGGGGCCTCGTTCGCGTCGCGCGGCGCGGTTCTGCCGATGACGGGATCCGCCGCGGCATTGATCGCTGTCCAGAGCCCGGCGGCCACTCTGGTAGTGGCGGCCTCGCGGATGTGGGCCGGAGCTGCTATGAACGCCGCCTGGGCCCTGGTGCTTCTCGGCTCGAGCTGGTACTTTCTGCGCGCGAATTGGGGGGCGGACGGTCTCGCCGCCGCGTATCTCGTCGCCTATGCCGCGCACTCCATCTGGACGTTTGGCTTCGCTGCGGCGATTTTGAACAAGCGGCGAATGGCGGCTACGGGCTGGTTATGGCCGCGGTTTCGGGACGAAGGCGCTCAGAAGGGTGGACGAAGGCAGTTCAAGCCGCCGATGAACGCCGATGAACGCGGATTGAAATCGGAGCAGCTCATCGGCGTCGAGGATTTCAAGGGGTCTCGCCGGCCGGAAGGCCGGCTGCAGGCAAGATTGCCTGCCCCACATGGCTTAGACACTAGGGTTCTCATGTGATGTTGGGCAAAGCTCTGCTGGCTGGCACGCTGGTTAGTGGGCTGTTTCCTGTTGCGGGCGCGGCGGACGAATGCGGGGAACTGCGCCTGCGCTGGCGGCAGAAGCTGACTGGAGGCGCGGCTCTCACCGCCGCTGTGCCCATGCAGAAAGCCCCCGGCTCCGCGAATCTCTGGAGCGACCTTGCCAAGCCTGGCGTTTCTGGCGGCATCAGCAGGGCTTACGGCCGTTTGCGCGACATGGCGGTCGCGTGGGCTACGCCCGGGCAGGCTCTGTACCAGGATACACGCCTGTTCGCCGACACCATTTTCGGCATGGAGTGGATGGACGCCAACCGCTATAATGCGCGCTCCGAGGAATATGACAACTGGTGGGACTGGGAGATCGGCACGCCGGCCGAGGTAGCCGATATCGGCATTCTACTTTACGACCGGCTCAGTGCGGAGCAGTTGTCGCGGTACATGGCGGCGGTTGAGCGCTTCGATTCCGACCCGCGGGTTTTGATGTTCAAGATTCCATCCACGGGCGCAAATCTCGCCGACAAGTGCAAGATCGCCATCTTGCGCGGGCTCCTGCTGAACGACCCGGCTGCCATTGCGCGCGCAGTCGCCGCGCTTAGCCCGGTATTCGAGTACGTCACCTCGGGCGACGGTTTCTATGCGGACGGCTCGTTTCTTCAACACAAACGCCATCCGTATACGGGCAGCTATGGGGTTGTCCTGCTCGACGACGTGGCGGATCTAATGTATCTTCTGGCCGGCTCCCGCTGGGATTTCACCGATGGGCAGCGCGCGACCGTCTGGCGTTGGGTAACCGATTCGTTCACGCCGCTGCTTTATGAGGGCGCCATGATGGACATGGTTCGCGGCCGCGCGATCTCGCGCCAGAACTATTCCGATCGCTCGGCAGGCTCTAGCGTCATGGCGGCGTGGCACATTCTTCACGGCGCCTCGATCATGCCCGCGGCGGGGCCTCCGATCAGCCGCGTTTATGCCTCGATGGATCGGGCGGCACACGTTCGCCGCGCCTGGGCGGCGGGGATCGCCATGCACTCCAGCCGTATCTTCAACTACGAAAGCATGGACGGGGAGAACCTGAAGGGGTGGCACACCGGCGATGGCATGACTTACGTCTACAACGCCGACCCGAGGCAATTCGCCGATGCTTTCTGGCCCACCGTGAACCCACAGCGCCTGCCCGGCACGACGGTGATCGCGGGCTCCACTGCCAGAGAGAGCAGGCTGGGGGGAAGCAATGCCGTGGGTGGGACGTCGCTCGATGGATACAGCGCCGCGATGATGTTACTCGATCCGGACGGTGGCCAACTGAGCGCCAAGAAATCCTGGTTCCTTTTCGACGACGAACTAGTGGCCCTGGGAGCGGACATACGCAGCACGGCGGCGTCCCAAACAGTGGAGACGATCGTCGATAACCGGCGCNNTGGAAGTCGCTGGAGGAGACGCGCAGCGGCGCATGGAGCGAGATTAACCAGCGCGGCCCCGCCACAGTGGTCAGCGCCCGGTACCGGACCCTGTGGTTCGATCACGGGCGGATGCCCAATGGCGCGACGTACGCGTACGTCATCCTGCCCGGCAAGAGCGAAGCCGAGACCGCCAGCTACGCCGGGTCGCCCGCGGTGCGAATTCTCGAGAACAACGGGGACGTGCAGTCGGTGATCCACGCCGGGCTGGGCATACGGGCGGTGAACTTCTGGACTGGCGCCAAGTCCGCCGCGGGCATCGGCTCCGATGGCGTCGCATCGGTCCTGGTACACCAGGCCAACGGCATGCTGGACATTGCGGCGTCCGATCCTACGCAGGCAAACACCGGAAGGCTACACATCGAAGTCGCCGAAGCCGTCGGCGCGGTGGTGTTTCAGGACGCAGGGGTCAGCGTGGAGCAGACGACTCCTGTGTTGCGTCTGGCGATCTCCGTGAACGATGCTCACGGGAAACCGTTTCGCGTTTCAGCCCGGATGCGAACCGCACCATGAAGGTCGCGTTCCTTTATTACAACTTGTACGACCCGGATGGCGAGCGGCTGCTGATCGGCGGCGTGGAGACTTACTTGCATCGCCTGATGGCGCTGAGTGCGGCGATGGGATTCGAGCCGGTGATGTTTCAGGCCGCGCNNGCCGTCTCGAGCGGACGGACATGATCGTCTTCGGCGCGGACCATTGCAGCGTGCGGTCGGATTGGAGGCGCGCGGTTTCGATTCAGCACGGCGTTAGCTGGGACCTGCCCTCGAGTTTTGCGACCAGGAAGGAGTGGTGCTCGAGCGGAGTCGGCGCGCAAGTCAAGAAGGTACAACTCAACCTGCGGGGCCTGCGCTTCTTCGATAACTGCCAGAACCGCGTTTGTGTGGATTACAACTTCCTAAACTGGTACCGGGCGATTCGCGGAGAGAGCCCGGGCGGCAGCGTGTGGGTGATCCCGAACTGCTGCCAACTGGCGCCGCGAGAGAGAATCGGCCGGGGCGACACGCCAGCGACGCGGGTGCTATTTGCCCGCCGGTTCACGACGTACCGCGGAACGCGCATCATGGCCGAGGCGATTGACCACGTTCTGAGCCAGCGTTCGGACGTGCTCTTCACGTTGGCGGGAGAAGGACCGGATGAGGGATATCTGCTGGATCGATTCGAGCACTGCGAGAATGTCCGATTCACAAAGTACCGGCCGGAGCAGTGCGTGGAGGTCCATCTGGAGCACGATATCGCGGTAGTTCCTTCGGTAGCCTCGGAAGGCACCTCGTTGTCGGTGGCGGAGGCGATGGGCGCGGGTTGCGCCGTGGTGGCCAGCGCGGTGGGAGGCATCACGAGCATGATTCTGGACGGGTTCAATGGCGTTCTCGCGATGCCAGCCGCCGGCGAGTTTGCCGCCGCTATTTTACGTTTGGCGGGCGATACGCGGCTCCGGCGGGAGATGGGCGAAAACGCCTACCGCACGGCCGCCGGATGTTTTGATGCCGGCAGGTGGAACGCGAAGTGGAAGGGCGTCTTGGAACAAGTGGCGGCCATACAACCATGACTTCGGCAACCTGCCCGGCAGCTTCGCGCGTCGCCGTCCTCGGGGAGCGAATCGGGGCTGGCACGACCCGATCTGGCGCGCCATCCTGGGTACTNNGTTGCTCTTCGGAGACGCTAGCCTGCGCGGCGTTTCTGCTGGCGCCGCACGTATTGGGAATCTCGGTGGGAGCGGTTGGGTTTCCCATCCCGGGCACAGTCATCGCCGTGGCCATCGCGGCCGCCATCCTGCTGAGCTGGCCGGAAACGCGGCGGCGCGCTATGCTTCGTCTCAACCGCCCCGCCGCGGCCTGGTTGGTAGGAGCCGTCTCGGTTTTGGTCCTGGCCTACTTTCTGGGGCCGCGGAACGACTATGCGGCCGACAAATTGGTTGGGTTCGCGTTGGGAACCGGCCTGAAGACGGCTGGCTTGTTGATACTGATCCGTGGCCGCAAGGTGGGGCTGATGGATCTGGGGATCATCGCCGCCGTGGCCTCCGTTTATTACCTGAGCGTGGTCTTCTATATGACACCCGCTCTGCGGCCTGCCAGCATCCTGACGCCGGGAGGTCTGCGGCTCGCCGGCACGGCTCTGGCGCATGGCGGAGTTAGCTCGGCTGGAGGACGGTCGGTGGCGCTGCTCGCCGGATGGAGCCTGGTGATGATGGCCGGAAGCGCGGCGGCCTGGAAGCAGGCGCGGCTGGGGCTCGCGCGGGGCTGCCTGTGGCTGGCTATCGCTGCGGCGCCCATCCTGGCGCTGAACTCTTCGGGCCATCGTGCCGCTCTGGCCGCGGTGGCGGGGGCTGCGCTGGCACTGGCTTGCTCCAAGACCGGGCGAAACCGCTGGACGGTGGCCATCGCCTGCTGCTCGGTGTTACTGGTTGGCGTGATCGTCGCGTATGCGGCGGCCAGCAAAAGCCCGCTAGTCGGCCGGGTCCTGAACGACCGGTACTCATTGGCCGAGCGCGTGAATCGGTCTGCGAACTGGTCCGCGGCCATAAATCGGATCGGTGAACATCCGCTGTCGGGGCACGGACTGGGCGGATACTACATCGATTATGTCCGCCCGGAGAGGGGCGACTCCGCGGGACGCTATCCACACAACATTTTCCTGGAGTTGCTGGTCGAGACGGGGCTACTGGGGACGATCTTGATTGCCGGGCCGCCGCTCGCGGCCGCGCTTCGGGCCCGGCCGAACTTCCTCACCTGGTCCGGCGAGTCTCTATTGCCACTGGTGGTGTATTGCTTCGTCCTGGCGAACGTCACTGAGGACCTTCGCTCGACCGGTACGCTATTTGCGATGTGTGCGGTGTTCTGGCCCGCCGGGCGTGCCGGAAGGCCCCGCCCATGAGTGCAAACTGCCCGATCAGCGT
>PMEV01000131.1:17125-17772 GCA_003154855.1 Bryobacterales bacterium | reverse complement strand
ATCGCCTTCATCGACGACGATGAACAGGCAGAGCCCAGGTGGCTCGGGCGACTCCGGGATGCGCTCGAGGAATTTGGCGCGGACGTGGTCATCGGCGCCGTGGTCCCCAGTTTCCCGGATGACATTCCAGCGTGGCTGCGGGGCTCCGGAGCCTTCCACCGGAAATGCGCTCCCACGGGCACCAGACTACGCGCGTCGGGCTGCCGCACGGGGAATGTGCTGGCTCGGCGGGCAGTATTCGACAAGTTTCCCTTCGAGGCCCGGCTGGGCAGAATCGGGAACTCCGACAGCCTGCTCTTCCGCCAGGCGGAACGCGCGGGATGGATCCTCTGCTCCTGTGCAGAGGCGGTAGTGTTCGAAACGCAAGAGAGCGATCGGCGGAGGTGGCGCTGGCACATCCGGCGCGAATACAGATGCGGCTGGGGCGATTCGTATATACGGCGCAAGGAAACATCGCTGCCGATCACGCTGGCGGGGGCAGTCCTATCTCTTTTTCCCGGATGGGCCATGGCGATGGGCAGATCCATAGCCAGGCTCTCGGATTTTCGGGTTGCCGCACTGGTTTTGCTGCGCGGTCTGGCGTTTTACGCGGGGCGCATTGGCTTCTTCGTGTTTCCGGCGGTGGAAGAGTACAAGGAGCGCTGATG
>PMEV01000131.1:15837-17057 GCA_003154855.1 Bryobacterales bacterium | reverse complement strand
CTCACGGAAGCGATGCGCCGCGAGCGCCGCTTCTGCTCGGCGGACGGCTCGTTTCTTCCCCGACGCAAGGGCGCCTGGATTCGCATTACAGGGGCCGAGACGCAGGCGGTTCGCGCCGAACTTCGCGCCCAACTGGATCGCTGCCGGGCGGCGGGATTGCGGCCACGGCATCTGGACTCGCATCATCACGTACACGAGGAACTGGGCGTTCTCCGGGCGATTCTACCGGTAATGAGAGAGGAAGGCATCCGGCGCTTGAGGGTTCTCCAGAACCTGGTCCGAGCGCGAACTATCGCCAGGCGAATCTACATTGCGGCCGTGAACGGCTACCTCGAGTTTCGAGGGCTCGCCGGGTGGAACCGTTTCGGCGCCGCGGATGCTGTCGTTTCGGCCAACCTCGGGCCGGACGATCGCGTTGAGGTGATGGTCCACCCGGCGATCGGCGCAAACGGCGTCCTGGTTGACCTTCCCGGTGGAGTCCCGTTGGCCGATGTGCTCGCGCCGGTTCGGTCCATGTGCCAAGCGGCCGCCTGGGAGGCTGCTTCTAAAGTGGGGCTTGCTTTGCAGACTGCGGACCCGCCGGCCGGAAGGCCGGCTGCAGGCAAGATTGCCTGCCCCACACAACACTAGCCATGCCCAGAGTGTTGCTTCTGCAACCGCGCTGTGAAGCTTACCGGGCTTCCTTTTACGACCGCCTGAGGGAGAATCTGGCGCGCAGGGAGATTACACTGCAACTGGTGTACGGACAGTCCAATCGGTTCGAGGGCATCCGGACGGCCTCCCTGCCCTGGGCCACGGAGATTCGGAATCGGTATTTCTACTGCGGGCGGCGATTCCTGCTGTGGCAACCGGCCTTCAAATACCTGCGCCACGCCGACCTGGTGGTCATCCACCAAAACTCCGCGAACCTGGCGAACTATCCGATTCTGCTGCTGCGGCGGTTGGGAAGCTTGCGGGTCGGGCTGTGGGGACATGGGCGTTGCTTTCAGGCCGGGGAGCACCGCCCGATCCGGGAAGGATTCAAACGCTGGTATTCCCGAGGCGTCGATCACTGGTTCGGATACACTTCTCTTTCCCGCGAGGTGGTGCTGCGGATGGGTGTTCCGGCGAGCCGGATCACTGTGGTTAACAATGCGATCGATACAGCCCAGCTCATACGGCAGTACGACGACCAGCCGGCAGGTGGCGCGGAGTCGGCCCGGCTTCAACTTGGCATACCG
>PMEV01000131.1:13333-15792 GCA_003154855.1 Bryobacterales bacterium | reverse complement strand
CCCAGTGGCTGCACTTCGTTGGACCGAAGTATGGGCTGGAACGCATCCCCTACTTTTCCATGGCGGCGTGCCAGTTGATGCCGGGGGCGGTGGGCCTGGGGATCGTGGATTCGTTTGCCATGCTCACTCCGCTCATCACGGCCGATCTGCCGTATCACGGGCCCGAAATCGCCTACCTGGAAAACGGGGCCAATGGACTGATCGCTCCGAATTCGACCCAGGCCTTTGCCGGGGCGGTGGTGCGTTACCTTCACGACGCGGGGCTGCGATCGCGATTGCGGCAGGGCTGCGAGAGGGCCCGGCGTCTTTACACCGTCGAGAACATGGCCGCGCGCTTTTCGGACGGAATCCTGCGCGCGCTAGGCCGGGAGCAAGCCCAGTGATGGCGCATCTCCGCAAGATCGCGAATCGGGTGCGCACGGCCATCAAGTTTGGGGTCTTCAATCGCTGGGTGGCGCACGGAAGCCACATCCGCTGCCCGATGGGTGTCTGGTTCTATTCGCCCCATCGCAGAATCACGCTGGGAGACNNGCTATCAGACCATCGTCGAAGACGACGTCTGGATCGGGTACGGCGCCATCGTCGTCTCGGGCGTCACGGTGGGCCGCGGCTCGATTGTTGCAGCCGGGTCCGTCGTGACCCGGGACGTACCGCGCTACGCGATCGTGGCCGGCGTCCCCGCCCGGCTGGTGAGGATGCGCTTCTCGGCCGCCGAGATTCGAGCCCACGAGCGGCTGGCCGGTTACGGCGATCTCACACGGACGGATTCCCCGGCCTGCACTGCCGCCGCGGCCGGCTGACCCTTGTAACGATTCCAGGAAAACCAAATGCACATCCAACTCGGAAGAAACCAGCTCGGAGTGCGCATCGACTTGACGGAACCGCGGGACGTGTTTTTGGAGCTGCTCGCCTGGCGGCGGGCCGGCCGCCGCGGATACGTCACCCTGGTGAACCCGCATACCATCGTGACGTGCAGCCGCGATCCGGAGATGCTGGCCGCCGTGCGAGAGTCCGATCTCGCGCTCCCGGACGGCGTCGGCATCACGCTCGCTTCCAGGCTGCTGGGTTACGGCCGCGCCCGCCGGATCGCCGGGCCCTCTTTGATGCTGGACCTCTGCAACTGGGGCCGGTCCGCGGGCCTGCGGCACTTCTTCTACGGCGGCGGCGAGGGCGTCGCCGATGAGCTCGCCCGGCGCTTCCAGCAGCGATTCCCCGGGCTGCACATCGCCGGGGCGATCTGCCCACCCTTCCGGACACTGACGCCCGACGAAGACGAGTCCTTCGTTCAAACGATCAACGCGGCCGCTCCGGATCTGGTTTGGGTCGGGCTCGGCACAGCCAAACAGGAGAAGTGGATGGCTGCGCATGTGGGCCGTATCCAGGCTGCCGCACTGCTGGGAGTGGGCGCCGCGTTCAATTTCCATGCCGGCACGGTGCCGTGGGCGCCTGCCTGGGTGCGGCGCGCCGGCCTTGAATGGGCTTACCGCCTGGCCCACGAACCGCGCCGGCTCTGGCGCCGCAACCTGGACAGCCCGATCTTTCTTGCCCGGGTGGGCGCCCAGATGGCTGTTCATGCCATCGCTTCCGGGCACGTTTCTTCGTAGCTCTATGTCCCCACGTGACGCTCGAGACACGGATCGCCCTCTCCGGCGGGCTTCGGCCCGGCGTTTCGNNGGATGAAATCCTGGCCCCACAGGTGTGCCCAGTATGCTGCTATGGTGAGGCGCTACTCCCAAACCCACCCTTATGTTATTATGTCTTTATGGCTATACGGAAGATGACCTTTAGCCTCCCGGAAGCCTTGGCCACGCGCTTCCTTCGTCGCGTCCCAGCCCGTGGCCGTTCCCGCTACGTGGCCCAGGCCCTTACCGACCGGTTGGCGGAACAGGATCGCCAGCTCATTCATGCCTGTGCCGTCGCCAATCAAGACCCAGCCCTCTCCGAACTCGAAGACGAGCTTGACGTTCTAGCCAGCGAGGGTTTAGAGCCGTGGAGCGATGCCTCATCGCGGTGAGATTTGGTGGGTCCGCCTGGATCCCTCGCTCGGCTCCGAGATTCGTAAGACTCGTCCTTGCCTCGTGATGAGCACGGATATCGTCAACGAGCGACGCCGCACCGTCATCGTCCTGCCGCTGTCGACTTCACCCGGCCCGAGCCCTCCCCTGCTTGTTTCGGTACAATGTGCCGGCCGTCCGGTCGTCGCGGTTGTGGATCAACTCCGGGCTGTTGCCAAGGAGCGGCTGGGGGCTCTGGTAGGCGTCGCCTCCGCGGAAGAAATGGCCGCCATCGAAGACGGCCTCCGCCACATCCTGGAGCTCTGAGGCTCCTTCTCTGTGCCCTGTGTGCCTCTGTGGTGAAGCTGTGCTTTTGACCCCGCTCGATCCTCAGCCCTGAGGTTCTCGCGTGTTCTCTCTCCTGCTAGTCGCCCTCTGCGCGTTCGTCCTGTCTTTCGTTCTCAC
>PMEV01000131.1:0-13319 GCA_003154855.1 Bryobacterales bacterium | reverse complement strand
GAGTTCGGAGGCGCCAGGACCCTCAGCCGCAACCTCCCGGTGGTCTTGGGCGCTCTGCCCGCCGTAATGGTGGTTTTCTGCACGGGGCTGGCCGACGATCTGCGCGGGCTCAAACCCTGGCAGAAGCTGCTGGGCGAAGGTCTGGCTGCCGGAATGGCCTGCTGGGCGGGAGTGGTGATCCACTCGATCAGCGGCTATCCGGTCCCGCCCTGGTTGGCCTACCCGCTAACCATCGCGTGGCTGATCGGGTGCACCAATGCCGTCAACCTGATCGATGGCGTGGATGGCCTGGCGACCGGCGTCGGCCTCTTCGCCGCCATCACCACCTTCATCGCCGGCCTCCTGATGGGGAACTACAGCCTCCAACTGGCGACNNGGCGATTCGGGCAGCCTCCCCATCGGCTTCCTGCTGGGCTGCTACGGCATTGTGTGGAGCCAGAAGGCAACCACGATACTGGGGATGACGGCTCCGCTGATCGCGTTCTCCATCCCGCTGCTGGATGCCGCGCTGGCGGTGATCCGCCGCTTGCTGCGCGGCCAGCCGATCTGCGGCGCCGACCGGCGTCACATACACCACCTGCTGCTGGACCGCGGCCTGACGCCCCGCCGCGTGGCTTTGCTGCTCTACGGCGTTTGCGCCGTCGCCGCCGTTTTCGCGCTCACTCTCAGCGTGGCTCAGCACCGGTTTTCGGGCCTGGTCATCGTCATCTTCTGCGTGAGCGCCTGGATCGGCATACAGCACCTCGGGTACATCGAGTTCAATCTGGCCGGTCATCTGGTTAATCCCCAGACCTTCCGCCGCGTCCTGGGCGCTCAACTCCGGCTGCGGGCGCTGGAAGACGCCCTGATTCGGGCCCAAACGGTGGAATCCTGCTGGTCTGCCGTCCGGGACACCTGCCACGGCTTCGGTTTCGACCACGTCTCGATGCGCCTCGACCACACCGTCTTTTTCGACTCTACGCCCGGGGCCCAGAACGGCGCCTGGAGTCTTCAGGTCCCGCTTTCCAACGAGGAGTTTGTGAGGCTGGAGCGCGGGTTCGACTCGCCCATCGAACCCATGATCATCGAGCCCCTGGCCGATTTGCTGCGGCGCACGCTGACTCCCAAACTGCCGGCGTTCCAGTGGCGCGGTAACGGATCGTCCGGAGCCTCGGTCAGGGCAGCCGGGCTTTGAGAGTGCGGGAAGCGTTGAGGCCGGCCTGGGCGACCTCGGTATCCGGGTCGCGGCTAAGGGCCTCCAGGCAAGCCAGCGTGTCCTTATCGCCGCTGCGGGCCAGGATGTCCGCCAGTTCGATCTTTTCCGCTTTGGCCGCGCTCGGGGTGGCGTTCTGCAGCGTGCGGCGGATGGCGGGATCGCGCGCGAGCTCGATGAGGAAGGCGCGGGAGACTCCGCGCCAGGCCACGCTATTCAGGCTGTTGACGAGATACCGGAGGGGGCTCAGCTCGCCGGCCTCGCTCTGGCCCAGCATCACCAGGGCAAAGGCCTGGGACAGGCGCGGCGACATCTTTCGCTCCTCGTCGAAGGCTTTCCGGACGAGCGGCAGGTCGGAGGGGTTCTTGAGGCGGGCCAGGCCCTCGGCCGCGGCGGCGCGCATCCCATCGTCCTTGTCGGCGAAGTAGCGGAGGTAGTCGGGCCGGCTGGCTTGGTCGGGGATCATGGCGATGGCGCCGAGGGCGGCCCTGCGGATCTTGATGCTGGCGGGATCGGCAAGCACGCGGCGCAGATCGGGGAGCGCCTCGCGGTTCCGCAGGAGGCCGGTGGTCTCGATGACGGCGAACTGCACCTTCTCGTCCAGATCGTGGAGCAGGAACGCGATGTGCGGCGCGGCGGCGGTATCCCCGATCTTGCGGATAGCGACCAGGCATTCGTAGATGAGCTGGCCGTCTCTGGAGTGCAGGGCTTGGTAGAGGTCCGGGAGCGCGCTACGGCCGCGCAGGATGCCGCAGGCGCGCGCAGCGTTGGCCCGGGCCTCCATCGCCGTGGCGCCGGAGGCGAGTTTGCCCAGCGCGGCGACAACTTCCGGCCGGACCTCGACGTAGGGATCGATCACCTGGTCGTTGGTATCGGTGAACTTCGCCGTGAAGACGTTGCCAATGCGGCGCAGCGAGGCGCTGAGGCCCGTGCGCACATAGCCCGGGAGGTAGAAATTCACCAGTCCATCGGTCGCGCGGATGTCTACTTCGGCGTCGCTATCGCGGGTGGCCTGGAGGAGAGGGTCGAGACTGGCCCCGGTTCCAATTTCGACGATCGCTTTCACGGCCTCGATGCGCACCTCGGCCACCGGGTCGCTCAGCATGGGCTGGAGCTTGGCAATGGCGCCAGAGCCCTGCCTGGCGAGATCCCGGGCGGCCCGGATGCGCTGTTTGGGATCGGGATTCTCGGGCGCCTGAGCCGCGAGCGGCAGCGAGGAGCAGAGCAACACCGTCGAGACGAGTAATCGGAGAGGCCGCATACCTCGATTATGGCGGAAGCTTCGGCGGATGTGGAGCAAGCGGTTTTGCCGGGGTGCACGACAAGAAAGTAGAGCGGCAGCAGATGTGCATGAATCTGCCGGACCGTTCGATGGTAGCGCTACGCTCGGTTCCGCGACGCCGGGCCGAAGCCCGGCNNGCCCGAAAGGGCCGACCCCACGACAGGGCCGTTCAGCGGACGAATTCGGCGGTCACCTGGTGCGGGATGATGCCGCGGGCGAAGCCCAGATCGAACAACCGCTGCACCGCCTGGGGAACGATCTCGCCGCAATCCACGGTGTAATGGTTCACGTACATGCCGATGAACTTCTCGGCCAGACGGGCATCCATGTCACGCGCGAACTGGAGCGCGTAATTGAGCGCTTCCTCGTGGTTGTCCAAAGCGTACTGGATGCTCTCGCGCACCAGCCGGCAGCATTCGTCGCGGACCTCGCGGGACAGCGAGCGCAGCAAGACGTTGGCCCCCAGCGGCAGCGGCAGGTCGAACTCGGACTTCCACCAGGCACCCAGATCCAGCACCTTGTGAAAGCCGCTTCGGGAGAAGGTCATCTGCCCCTCGTGAATCACCAGACCGAGCTCGACGGAGTGCTCGGCCAGCGCGTCCAGGATCTTGTCGAAGGGGACCACGACGGGTTCAAAATCCGGCTCGACGATGCGGAGAGCCAGGCAGGCGGTGGTGAGGGCGCCGGGCACGGCGATCCTCTTGCCCTTGATCTCGGCGAGGGCCATCGGATGATTGGCCAGCAGCACCGGACCATAGCCGTCGCCCACGCTGGAGCCGCTGGCCATCAGGACGTAGCGGTCGGCGACATAAGGATAGGCGTGATAGGAAATTGCGGTGAGGGCGTAGCAGCCCTCGCGTGCCTTGCGGTTCAGGCTCTCGATTTCTTCGAGCACGTGGCGGAAGGAAACCAGGCGGGAGCGAATCTTCCGGGTGGCCAGGGCGTAGAACATGTACGCGTCGTCGGAGTCGGGACTGTGGGCACAGACGATCTCGATTGGAGACGAGGACATCATACGGGAAGAACTAATACTATACCAGACCGGACCTGGCAAGCCGGGGCGTCAAAGGGCGGATGGGGAAGCCGCGCTAGCCGCGGCCAAGTTCGTCGCTCAGCGCGCAGAGTTCCAGCGTGAAGCGCTGGACCTCCTGCTCCAGGGTGAGGTAGGCGTCGGAAGCGGGTTTCAAGTCGCCGGCGCGACCCATGGCCTCCAGCCGGAAGGCCGCCTCGCGGGCGGCGTCGGCGCCGAAGTTGGCTATGGACCCTTTCAAGGTGTGGGCAGCGTACTCCAGCTTGCGGGCATCCCCATCGGAGACGGCGGTCTGGATGGCTGTCAACAACTTGGGGCAGTCTTCCAGGAACAGGCCGGCGATTTCCTGCAGGAACTCGACATCGCCTCCGACGCGGTCGAGCAGGGCTTCGCGATCAAGCGTGGGCGGGTTGTTGGGCGGCATCACGGTAAACACACAGATCGGCCTGCCGCCGGAAAACTTTAGATCAGTCCCGAGGGGGAGGGCCGGCGAGTTGGGAGGGAGGGCCGGCGTCCGGGCTGCACTTCTCTGCTTCGCCGGCCGCAACGGCCAAATCGCGGCTGGTGGGATTCCACACCCCTGTCTGGCGGCCGAAGAAGTAGGAGACGAAACCCAACAGCAAAGCCAGGTTGAGGGAAACGAAGTAGTACGGGACGCTTAAAACCCGCGAATGCACGCCGCGGCGCTCCAGGCGGTATCCGGTCCAGGCCATCAGGAAGAGCACAGCGTTGGCGACGGCGATCGCCGCATAGAGTCGCTCCCTGGCCAGGGCCATGGCCGCGACGAACTCCCCCAGCACGGCGAAGGGGACCAGCCAGCGGCAAATCTTGTGCGACCAGTAGGCCAGCGAAACCAAGCCAGCCGTGGGACTCAGGAGCCGCCAGGTGTACTTCAAGGCGTCCAGGTTGCCGGCGCCGATACGCACACGGCGGCGGAACTCCTGCGCAATCGAGGAGGTCCCCTCGTCGGCGGTAGCTTCCGGGTCGTAAATGACGCGGTGCCCCCCGGCGCGAATGCGCATGGAGATGAGGAAATCGTCGATGATGGCGCCGTCGGGCAAGGGGACGAACAATTCGCGGCGGATGGCGAAGATGCCGCCATTCGCGCCCACCATCATGTTGAGGCGGCTCTCCAGAAACTTCAGGAACGTCTCGTAGCGCCAGTAGGCGCTCTCGGTTTGCGGAACGCCTTGGCGGGCGGAGAGACGCAGTTCCCCGCAAACGCAGCCAATGCTGGAGCCCGCGAAGTGGCGCACCAGGGCGCGCAGTGCGCCGGGGGCGAACATGGTGTTGGCATCCGAGAAGACCACGATCTCTCCGCGTGCCTCCGAGACGAGGCGATTGAGTATGGCCGGCTTGCCGGAGCGCTGGTGGTATTCGAAGAGCCGCAGGTTGGGCAGGAGCGCGGCGCGGACGATTTCGGCGGTGCGGTCGAGGCAGCCATCGCAGCCCACGAGAATCTCCAGCCGCTCCCAGGGGTACTCCAATTCCCGGCAATTGCACAGCTTGTCGGCGACGATCGCCTCCTCGTTGTGCGCCGAGAAGACGAACGACACTAGCGGAGTCTCGCTCACGCGCTGGCGGCGGCGGTTCATGCGGGTGAGCCCAAACTTCAGATCGCGCAACACTTGCCAGAGGCTGGAAATCGCCAGCAAAAGCATCGCGTAGAAGAGGTAGGAATACAGGATGACGCCCAGCGAGGCCCAGAAGAGCAGCTTCATCGCGGCGACCACCGGGCGGCGCCGCGGGCCGCTTCCTCCACATCTGCACCCATATCGCGCCATTCTAGCACTCGCGGCGCGCGGGTATCCGCTATTCGGGCGAGGGAGGGGAGGTACGGCTAGGCAGCCTTGGGCTGGAAGGCCGCGCGGAGGCGAGCCAGGACCATGGCACGGTGCTCGGGAGTGAGCGAGAGGCGGAAGGCGAGGACTCCGTAGAGCAGGCAGAAGATGGCGCCGGCCAGGGCGAGCTCGCGCCAGGTGCGGCCCGGCAGCCAGTGCCACTTGACCCAGAAGAGCGCGCCCATCGTTGCGGCCGCCGCGGCCAGCGGCCCCGAGTAAATGCGGGCCATGTAGCCGAGAAACGAGGTGTGCAACTCGCGCGAGAGCAGAAAGCCGCAAAGGATGCCGCGGTTGGCGAGCATGAACGCGCTGGTGACCACGGCGGCGCCGGTGAGTCCATAGCGTGGGACGGCGAAGGCCAATCCCGCCACCACCAGGATGGCCTCGACGAAGAGACTCCTGGCATAGATTTTGTGAGTCCCCATGCCGAATAGGATGGAGACGGAATTGAACTGGCCCGCGACCATGGTGCCGCCCACCAGCAGAATGCGGAACAGGTAGGCGCTTTGGGCGGCAAAATCGGGCCGGATCCAAACGCGCATGAACTCGACCCCGTAGACCCAGAGCAGAACAGTGACGGGCAGGTAGATGGTCAGGCAGTAACGGTTGGTGTAGATACCGAGCTGGACCAGGCGCTCGCGGCCCCCTTGCTCCTGGAGCGCGGCGGCGCTGGGTGTGGTGACCATGCCGACGCGGCCGATCCCCTCCATGGCGTAGTCCAGCAATCGCTGCGGCACCACGTAGTACGACACGTAGCGCACCGGCAGGAAGTAGGCCAGCAGGAAGGGAACGCTCTGGCTGAGCAGACGGTTGGAAACCAGCGCGGTGAAGGAGTGAAAGCCGTACGCCGCCATCTGCTTCAACATGCGCACGCTGGCCTTCCACAGGCGGGCGTTTTGCGCCGGGAAGACGGTCCGCAGTTCCACGTAGCTGAGCAGGTACAACAGGAACTGGCTGCCCATGAGGGCCAGGGCCATGGCCACCACACCGAAACCGAAATGCAACAGCAACAGGATGGCGACGCTGCGTACGGCAATGCTGATAATCCAGATGCGGCTGGAAATATCGAAGCGCTGGAAGCCCTCCAGGCACGCGCCGTAGCGATTGAAAATCAGGCCGACAGCCCAGCTCGCGCCGACGATACGCACCAGCGGGGCAAACACCGGCTGATCGATATGCAGGAGATGGCCGAGCCGGGGCGCGAAAGCGAGGGAGAGCACCAGCAGAAAGGCGGCTGCGATCAGAGAGTACAACAATCCCGTGCTGAGCAGCTCGTTGAGCTGGTCGTCCCGGCCGGCGGCGCGGAATTGCGCGGAGTACTTGACGGTGGCCGAGCGGAGTCCCAGGTCGATCAACCAGTAGTATTCCACCAGGGACAGCGCGAGGCTCCACAGTCCGAACTGAGTATCCCCGACCCGCCGGATGATGTAAGGGGAGAGATAGAAGCCGACAAAGAGGGTGACGAGGACGCCCCCCCAGCTCCAGGCGACGTTGCTGAGGTAGCGCCGCAGGTGCAATGGCGAACGTTGTGCGATGGTCTCCGGCATGCGGCCTTATCCGAGAGCCCGGACGGCGGAGGGCAAGCCGTGGGCGGCCTCGTGGGTCTCGAGCCAGAGGGCCAGCACGAGCCACTGCCAGATCAGAAACGAGTTATCGCGGCGCCCCGCGGCGTGTTCCTGGAGCGCCTGGCGGACGAACGGACCGGAGACAATGCCCCGGTTGAGAAACCCAGCCCCGGTCAAATGGTCCCAGACCAGGCTGCGCAGGGGCCCCCGGAACCAGTGGCGCAGGGGAATGCCGAAGCCGCGTTTCGGGCGGTTGAGCAACTCCGGCGGGAGGCGGTCGCCCAGGGCTTTGAGCAGAATGAGCTTCCCCCGGCCACCATGGATCTTCCAGCGGTTAGGAATCCGGCAGGCCAGAGCGACCAGCTCTTGATCGAGCAGCGGGCAACGCACCTCGAGGGATTGAGCCATGGACATGCGGTCGACCTTGACGAGGATGTCGCCGGCCAGCTTGACGGTGGCTTCGAATTGCATGGCTTGGGAGAGGCAATCGGCGGAGTCGGGCAGAATGGCCGAGCCGAAAGCCTCGCGGAAGAAGGCGGCATCCCAGGGCAACCTCCATTGCGGCTGGAGGACGCGCCGGCGCAGGAAAGTGCCGGTGGTGCCAAATTCTATGTAGCGATCCAGGGCGGAGGGCCGGCTGATGGCGCGGAGGTAGTTCTTCCCGTAGGCCTGGTAGGGGAGCAGGTCCGCGATGCAGGATAGCGCGCGGCGAGCGGGCCGAGGGATGCGGCCGGCCCAGCGGAAGCGTTCCACATCCAGGAAGGAAGTGTATCCGGCGAAGAACTCGTCGCCGCCGTCTCCGGTGAGGACCACTTTCACGTGTTGGGCGGCGAACTGCGAGACCAGGTAGACGGGGATGGCCGAGGAGTCGGCGAACGGCTCGTCGAAGGAGGCGATCAGCTTGGGGACCAGGCTGACCGCGTCGGGCCGCACGACGAGCTCGCGGTGCTCGGTATTGTACTGGGCGGCCAGCAGGCGCGCGTAGGGCAGCTCGTTGAACTCGGGCTCTTCGAAGCCGATCGAGAAGGTCTTGACGCGCTGGCTGGATTGGCGGGCCAGGGAGGCCACCACCAGGCTGGAGTCGATGCCGCCGCTGAGGAAGGCGCCTAGAGGCACATCCGAGATCATGCGCAGGCGCACGGATTCGTCGAAGACGCGCCGGATCTCTTCGCAGGCGGCCGCTTCGGTGAAGCCGGCGGCAGGTTCCTCGCAGGGCGGCGGGACCTCCCAATAGCGGCCCTGCTCGAGGCGGCCGTCCTGGCCGTAAGTGAGCCAGCCGCCCGGGGGCAGCTTGCGGATGGCCCGGAAGACGCTCCAGGGATCCGGCACGTAACCCAGATGGAGGTACAGCCGCAGTGCCTGCTCGTCGATATCCAGGGGAACGCCCGCGGCGCGCAGGGATTTGATCTCGCTGGCGAAAAACAGGCCCTCGGGCAGCGCGGCGTAGTAGATAGGTTTCTTGCCGAGGCGGTCGCGGGCCAGAAGCAGGCTGCGGTTGCGGCTGTCCCAGATGGCGTAGGCGAACATGCCGCGCAGGCGCGAAATCCCTTGGCGGCCTTCCTGCTCGTAGAGGTGCAGCAGCGTTTCGGTGTCGCTGTTGGTCGCGAAAGCGTGGCCCCGGCCGATGAGTTCCCGCCGCAATTCCTGGAAGTTATAGATCTCGCCGTTGAAGACCACCCAGACGGCGCCATCCTCGTTGCACATGGGCTGGTGGCCGGTATTGAGGTCGATGATGGAGAGGCGGCGCATGCCCAGACCGCAGGCGCCATCGAGATGGATGCCTTCATCGTCGGGACCGCGATGCCGGATCTGGTCGCACATCCCTTGCACGGTGGAGCGGTCGGCAGCCCCGCCGCGCGTCACATAGCCCGCAATCCCACACATAAGGCGAGTGTAGTTTCCAGCGTAACATGAACGCGCAGGCGGGAAAGGCTTACACTAACCCCATGAG
Organism: Bryobacterales bacterium; assembly: GCA_003154855.1. Classification (GTDB taxonomy): domain Bacteria; phylum Acidobacteriota; class Terriglobia; order Bryobacterales; family Bryobacteraceae; genus Fen-330. The sequence goes on along the minus strand of PMEV01000131.1, from coordinate 4,458 downwards.
AGCCGGATGGTGGTTGGACGCGGCGGTGCTGGCGGCGCTGCTCGCGCTGTTCCTCTGGCTGGCGCCACCGGCGAGCACGGCGCCGTATGGGTACGACGAAGCGGACTATATGTACGCCGTCACGCTGGGGGCGCATGCGAGTTACTGCGATTCGCCGTCGCTGGCGGTAGCCGACTTCTTGCGGTTGGGGCTGGAAGCGGGGAGGGCCACGGCCCGGAGGACGGATCTGTCGCAGTACATCCGGTCGCGCAACGACGTGCTGTTCTACCGGCATTGGCACGGGCCACTTTACTACTACCCACTGATGGCTGCCGCTTCGCTGTGGCACTACGACGAGCGAGCCATGCGCCGCCTGGGCATGCTGTACCATCTGCTGGCGTTCGCGCTGCTGTATGGAGGGGTGCGCTGGCTGGCGCCGGGCGCGGAGGGACGCGTGGCGGCGCTGCTGGCCGGTTGTTTGTACCTTTTCAGCCCAACCGCGGTGCGCACTGCCGGCGCGGTGATGCCGCACAGCTTGTTCGTACTGCTCTCTCTGGCAGCGGTGCTGCTCCTGGGAAAGCTCCGCGAGACCGGGAGGCTGGCCTGCTGGTGGTGCGCCGTGGCGGTGGCCGGCCTGGCACTCTGCACGCTGGAGGTCGGGCTGGTGCTGGTGGCTACGCTAGCGGCCTGCTGCTGGCTGGAAAGGAAAGGCATATTCGCGGGCTGGGCTCCGCGGCGGTGGGCGCGCTTTCTGGCGCAATCGGCCGGGGTCCTGGTGGGGATGGTCCTGCTGGTGTGGCCGGCGGCGCTGTGGAAGCTATCCCTGCTCAAAGCCTGCCTGTTCATGGCTTACCTGAGCATGAAGCGGGAAGCGGCGTGGGGCGAGGTCGGGTTTTTCGAATCCTGGCGGCAGCGCTTGGTGGGCGCTCCGGTGGAGTGGGGGCTAGTCGCGCTGGCGGTGGCGATTTGGGTGTGTGTGCCGCGCAGGAGGGTGAGGGCGGCGCTGCCGGCGCTGGTCTTCGGCGGCCTGATGCTCGGGAGCGTGTTGCGCGTCGTCAGCACCAACCCGCGCTACGCGGTCACGTACTTGCCGGCTCTCGAATTGTTCGCCAGCCTGACGCTGGCCGCGGCGCTGATGCGGCTGCGGCCCGTTCCGAGATACGCGCTGCTGGCGGTGGCGTGCCTGGCGCTGCTAGCGACTTCTCGCAGCCAGTTGCGGCGAATCCACGAGCCACCCCGCGAACAGGCCTGGGCGCTGATCGATTTTGTGGGAGGGCAAGGGCTGCAGCACCGGCGCATCCTGGCGCCGCAGGGACTGGTTCCCGTGCTGCACTTCTACTTTCCCAAGACCGCCTTCTCGGGCTACCAGGATGAAAGCGAGGCGGCGCGCCAGGCCTCAACCGGGCAGTTCGACGGCGTGCTGTCGGTGGATGGGACGACGCCGGCCTACCGCCGGCTCGCGCCGGGCGGTTGAGCCACTATTCGAAGACCTCGTAGGATCCGATGGCCTTGCGATGGCGGCTGTAGCCGCGCACAAAGGCGTCGTAGTGGGCCTCGCGGTAATGATGCTCGGCCGTGAAGGGCGGCGAGAACAGGTCCTTCACCAAGTCGTTGCGGACAAAGAACGCGTTGACCCCCGAGAAGCTGCACCCGGCCAGCGAATACCCCTTCCGCGCTCCCAGGCACTCCAGCGCTTTCAAGCTCGCCCCGTAGGAATTCGAGTAATTCGGGCGGTACTGCGGCTCGTAGACTTGCACCACCTGGGCGGGCGGTCGGAAAGTGGCGTTGTATTCGATGGCCACCACGCGCGGCGACACGCAGTCGATGGCCTCCCAGACCCAGTAATCGTTCCCATCGATGTCGATGCTCAGGATGTCGATCTCTTCGGGCAGCCCGGCCTCGCGGATCAATCCGTTGATGTTCTCGCGGGTGATGAAGGCCTGTTTGAGCAGCAGGCGACCGGCCTCGATCTGCCGGCGGAAGTCCTGGCGGCACTTGCGAATGCCGGCCGGGTCCCCGTCCATCCAAAGCCCGCGCCAACCGGTCAGGATCAGGTAGGTGGTGTTGTTCTCGACTCCTTCCGCGCAGCCGAAATCGATCAGCGTCCGGTTGGTCGTGCCGATGCGGCGGAAGATCTCCTGGAAGATTCCGTCCTCGTCGGTCTGGGAGTAGGCGGTGAAGCCATAGGGCGTCAGCGCCCGAGGGTCCGCGGCCTTTTCCGCGGCGAGCAGCGGCTCGCGATACATCCTTGCCAGCAGGCCGTAGATCGACTCGGCCCGATGACTGATCCCGTAGAAGAACCTCAGCTTCGACTGTATGCGTTTCAGGGCTTCTAACACCTCTGGCGTCCTCTCCGGCGGCGGCTTTGGCCAGGCGTGGCCGGCCTGGGACAAAACTAGTCCTTGACCCGCGCCTCGTCCCACGCTACCATAGCAGTGCGGGGTGGAGCAGTCTGGTANNTGGGCTCATAACCCAAAGGTCGTAGGTTCAAATCCTACCCCCGCAACCAACCCTAAGATACAACTGCTTCCCGCCCACAACCCACTGTCTGCCGAGTTGAGGCCTTGCGGTTGATAACTCTGCACTCATCGAAGTCCCCGTTTAGCTTAGGCGCTCCATCGGAGGATGCTCCCATCCGACTCGACTGGAGAGCCGCCAACATAGGACAATGTGGAAATGGCCGAAGAGGACCTGGTGGCACGCGTCAAGGAATGTGCCAACGATCCTAAGCGCAGGACGTCAATCGTCCGAAAGTTTCCGAAACTGGCGGGTCGGCACCCACTCCCGGAACCAGCAACCCGAGGAGCTGTGCAAGAGGCCGAGGCCCGCATGGGCTTTCCGCTTCCTCCGCTGTTGGCCAAGCTCTGGGTTGAGGTGGCAAATGGCGGCTTTGGCCCCGGCTATGGCTTGCTCGGTGTGAACAACGAACCAGCTTCCCCACTCAGCATGTCGATTCCGAACGTTTATCTCCAGTGGATAGCTGACGGGTCGCTGAAATGGCGGCTAAAGATCGTTCCCATTTGCGACTGGGGCTGCGGAATCCACACGGGAGCAGACTGTTCGACCGCCGCAGGACTGATCATTCATCTCAGCGCATCAGGACGAAAGCTTGAGGGGTACGCGTTTGCCCAATGGATGGAGGACTGGGTGAACGGCATCGATCTCTGGGAACGAGATTTCAGCAAGCGGAGCGCAGATCCAAGCACAACGGGAGCGTGAGTGCATTCGGAGCGCTGCAATCCCCTGCAACCAACGTTTCGAAAGGCTCCAGGCTCTAAAGCATTTTCTCGCCACCGACGGATCAAAGAGGCGCGGCCACCTGCGGTCGGGCCTCGGGAAGCGGTAGAATCAGGGGCTTGAGTCGAGTTCTCCGCTGGGTCGCGACGCCTTCACACCTCTTATGCCTGGTGGCCGCCCTGGGAATGCTGTGCTATTGGCCCGTCCTCCAGGGGATGGCGGCGCAATGGTATTTCGACCAGGACATGGGGCACGGATTCCTGGTCCCGGTGGCTGCGGGATGGATCGCCTGGCAGCAGCGCAAGCGGCTGGGGGTGGCGCGGCCGAGCGCCTGGGGGCTGGTATTCGTTCTGGCGGGCGCCGCGCTGCAGGTGGCGGGCGCGGTGGGCGCGGGGCTGTTCGTGGGCTCGCTGGGCTTGGTCTGCGCACTGGTGGGAGTCCTGCTGGCTGCGGGGGGCTTTGGCTGGTTACGGGAACTGTCGTTTCCCCTGTTTCTGCTGGTCTTCATGCTGCCCAAGCTGCAGTTCGTCTACAACGAGGTCACGCTACCGCTGCAGTTGCTAGCCAGCCAACTGGCGGCGGTGGTGGCGCGCGTGGCGGGAACCAGCGTGCTGCGCGAGGGGAATATCCTGCTGGTGGCCGGGCACCGGATCGCGGTGGAAGAGGCCTGCAACGGCATCCGGTACCTACTGTCGCTGGCCTTCGTGGCGTTGCTGTGGGGACACATGGCGGGCCTGCGCGGCTGGCGGCGCGCGCTGATGGGCCTCTCTGCCGTGCCGCTGGCGATTCTGGTGAACGCGTTGCGCGTGGCGGCGGTGGCGGTCATGTGCCGGTACAATTACCCGCTGGCGGTGGGCGCGTTCCACGAGGCGTCCGGATGGGCCGCTCTGGCTCTGGCGCTGGTGCTGCTGGTGGGGGCCGAGCGGGCCATCCGTTTGCTGCCCTCGGGCGCTGGAGGGCCGGAACCGCCGCCGCCCGTTAGCGCGCCAGTCCGCCCGGTGTGGCTGATGGGCGCCGGCCTGATCCTGGCGATACAACTGCCGCTCATGCACACCGTTCCGCGGATGGAAGTGGCGCCGCGCGTCCCCGCGCTAGCCCTGTTTCCGGAACAGTTGGGGGCGTGGCGGATGACCAGCTCCGGGGCGCTGGCGGCGGACGAAACCGCAATCCTGAAGGCCGACGACACGCTGCTGCGATACTACGCGGGCCCGGGCGGCGGCGGGGCGATCGAGTTGCGCGTGG
>PMEV01000457.1 GCA_003154855.1 Bryobacterales bacterium | reverse complement strand
GAGCATGGACCAGTTCGAGAAGAACCTGCCACCGGAGGAGAAGGCCAAGGCCCGGGAACAGCAGCAGAAGATCTTCGACCTGGTCAGCGCGAAGATGAGCTGGGAGAAGTTCAAGCCGGCCATTGTCCAGATCTACGCCGAGGTCTACACCGACGAGGAACTGGACGGCATCCTGGCGTTCTACCGCTCTCCCGCGGGCCACGCCATGATCGAGAAGATGCCCCAGTTGATGTCCAGAACAATGGCGGTCGCCCAGAAGCTCATGGGCGACATCCAGCCCGAGATCGAGAAGATGGTCAAGGAGTCCGCGCCTAAGGACAAGAAGTAGCTAGCTACATCCGCTCGTTCCCCCGCAGTTGANNGCTCGGTGGGCCGCAGCTTGGGAGCGTCACCGGGGCTACAAGACTCGGTTGTGTGTGTTGATCTTTCAGATCCCCCCGGTGTAGAGTACGAATGACCGCCGAGGAAGTGGAGTTATGGACCTGAACGAGCTCAGAACCCGGATTCAGAAGTGGGAGGACCGGTGCACCGAATTTAAACTCCAGGCTATTCATCCCGATGATCTTTCGGCGGCGATCGTCAGTTTCGCAAACGCAGAGGGGGGGCAGCTAATCATCGGAGTGTCCAACGACCGTCGGGTCGTCGGCGTTACGGACGCAGACAAGCTCTGCCAGTACGTCGAGAACGTCGGGCTCAACAACTGTGCGCCCCCCGTTTCTCTCTTCCTCGAGACCATTGCGGATGACACCAAGACCGTGATAGTAGTCGATATCCCGAAAGGCGACCAGCGCCCCTACAAGACGAACCGCGGGGTGTACTATGTTCGAACCGCGTCTGGCCGGCGCCAAGCGACGCGGGAGGAGTTGCTGCGGATGTTCCAGGCCAGCGAGAGCATGTTCTATGATGAGACTCCGCTGGTGCGCCTAGGCGTGGCCGACCTTGATCTCGATGACGTGAGCCGGTTCCTGGAGAGGACCGGCCAGGCGGAAACGCTATCGGGAATCCCGCCCGAACGGCTGCTTCGCAGTTGGCGGCTGATCTCAGAAGGACATCCGACGGTAGCGGGCCTCGTGCTGTTTGGGCGAATCCCTCAAGAGCACTTGCCGTTTGCGCAGATCAACGCCGCGCGAATCCCGGGAACGGACATATCCAATGAGCCTTCAGATCGAAAGGATCTCACTGGCCGTCTGCTCGACGTGCTGGATCAGGCGATGCGCTTCCTCTATCTCCACCTCGCGATCCCTCACAGGATTCGCGGGCTGGAGCCGGAGCCTCGACCGGAGCTGCCGGACGGGGCGTTGCGAGAAGCGCTCGTCAATGCGGTCGCTCACCGCGACTATACAGTGCAAGGGCCGGTCAGATTGTTCGTATTCGACGACCGGGTCGAGTTTCACACACCAGGAAAGGCTCCAAACACGGTTGATGTGGAAGCGATGCGCATGGGCGCCCATGTAGTTCGGAATCCACACATCTATGCGCGGCTTTCCGACGCGGGATTGGTCACGAGGGCAGGTAGCGGCATCCCGCGGATTGTCAGGCTCGTAAAGGAAGCGACGGGTCAGGACGTGCTCATTGAGATACACGAGTCTGAGGTCTTGCTTTCAATCCCCCGAAAGGTGAGAATCGATTGAGTTAGGATGGAGGGCTTAAGATGGCGAAGAAGACCACAGCTACGGGAAGAGCCAAAGCGGCCGAGAGGGCGATGGCGGACCGGAAGCGCAGGTACTTGCGCCAGGCAGAGACGCCAACGCGCACGCTGCGGGAGGCTCTCGTCATTCCCCAGGCCCTCACCAACTTCTTCGCCGGCGCGGCTACCCCGCCGCACCAAGTCGCTCTTGCACTCGAAATGTCGCCAACATCCTCGGCGTGGGGGCGCTTGACGGGTGCCGCCGGAGCATACGGGCTCACGAAGGGGGGAATCAACGCTAGCAAGATCGCGATAACCGAGTTAGGGAGAAGGGCGACTGCGCCTACTGATGAGGGCGATGACCTGAAGGCGAGGGCGGAAGCGGCGCTAAGGCCAGGAGTGTGTAAGGCGTTCTTTGAGAAGTACAACCGGGCGAGGCTCCCCCCGGACCACATCGCCTTGAACGTCTTACGCGAGACACTTCAGGTCCCGACCGACCGCGCCAGCGCCGTTCTGGAGATTCTGAAAGACAACGGTACGTTCGTCGGATTCATTCATGACACGAAGACTGGACCATTCGTGGCGTTGGACGACTTGCAGCCGATGCCGGTCGCGACATCTTCGGGGCCCTTCGAGGGTGCTGCTGAGGTACTGGAGGATACGCAAGTTGAGTCTGGCGAGGAACCGAGGATCTCGACCGAACTGCCGGCCCGACAGGCACCGGGCAGATTCAAGGTGTTTATTTCTCACAGCAAGAATGCGGCCGTGGTCCAGCAGGTGAAGGAGATCCTGGCACTGTACGACATTGACTACGAGGTTGCAATCGAGGAGGAGACAGCCGCCATTCCTATCCCTCAGAAGATCCTGGCTGCTATGCGTCGCTGCCAGGCGGCGGTGATCGTGGTCACGGCCGACGAACAGAACAAACTGGACGCCGACTATGCTATCAACACGAACGTGCTGATCGAGGTCGGGTCGGCCTTCGTTCTCTACGACCAGAAGGTGGTCCTGCTGTGGGACCGGCGTCTAAAGGTGCCATCCAACATCCAGGGCCTTTACCGATGCGAGTTCGAAGGAAACGAACTGTCCTTTGCCATAGGTACCAAGCTCGCGAAGGCGCTCAAGAGCTTCAAAGCGTAGCTTCTACGAGCACCCGCTCGTTCCCCCGCAGTTGACGCACTTGAAGCAACTGCCGTTGGGGGTCATGATCGAGCCGCACTCCGAGCACAGCGGGGCGTCGTCGGAGACCGGGGCGAAGGGCAGGTTGGGCTGCGGATCGGGCTCGGTGGGCCGCAGCTTGGGCGTATCGCCGGCTTCGGTGACGGCATACTCGGGCCCCAGGAAGCGCGCCCCGATCCAGCGGAAGATGTAATCCAGCAGCGACTTGGCGTAGGGGATCTGGGGATTGCCCGTCCAGCCGCCCGGCTCGAACCGCACGTGGCTGAACTTGTCCACCAGAAACTTGAGCGGAACGCCGTACTGCAAGGCGAAGCTGATCGCGGTGGCGAAACCGTCCATCAGGCCGGAGATGGTCGATCCCTCCTTGGCCATGGTGATGAACAGCTCGCCGGGAGTGCCGTCCTCGTAGAGGCCCACCGTGACGTAGCCTTCGTGCCCCGCGATGGAGAACTTGTGGGTCACCGAAGCCCGCTCGTCGGGCAGCTTGCGCCGGACCGGGCGATAGACGATCTTCTCAGCCACCGCCGGCGCCGCGGCGCGCTTCTCGGCCTTGGATTCGCTCGCGCTCACCGGCTGCACGCGCTTCGAGCCGTCGCGGTAGATGGCTACCGCCTTCAGCCCCAGCCGCCAGCTTTCGAGGTAGGCGTTCAGGATGTCCTCCGCCGTCGAGTCCTCGGGCATATTGATGGTCTTGGAAATCGCGCCGGAGATGAACGGCTGCACGGCCGCCATCATGCGGACGTGGCCCATGTGGTGGATGGAACGCGTTCCATTTTGGGGGTGGAGGCTGCAATCGAAGACCGGCAAATGCTCGGGTTTGAGCCCCGGAGCGCCTTCGATGGTTCCCGTCGCGTCGATGTGGCTGACGATCTGCTCGACGTGAGCGGGTGTGTAGCCCAGCCGGATCAGCGCCTGCGGCACGGTGTTGTTGACGATCTTGATCGCGCCGCCGCCCACCAGCTTCTTGTACTTCACCAGCGCCAGGTCCGGCTCGATGCCGGTGGTATCGCAATCCATCATGAAACCGATGGTCCCGGTGGGCGCGATCACGGTGACCTGCGCGTTGCGATAGCCGTGGCGCCGGCCCGCTTCGTAAGCGTCGTCCCAGACCTTTTGCGCCGGCTCGGCCAGGCCTTGGGCGTTCCGGGGGTTGATGCGGCCCACCGAGCCGCGGTGCATGCGCATGACCTCCAGGAACGGCTCCTGGTTCTTCTCGTAGGCGGCGAATGGGCCCACCGCCTCGGCGATGCGCGAGCTGGTGAGGTAAGCCTGGCCGCACATAATGGCGGTAATGGCGGCGGCAAAGTCGCGGCCCAGTTCGCCGTCGTAAGGCAGGCCCAGCGACATCAGCAGCGCGCCCAGGTTGGCGTAGCCCAGGCCCAGCGGCCGGTAGGCGTGCGAGTTCGCGGCGATCTTCTCGGTGGGGTAGCTGGCCGAGTCCACGAAGATCTCCTGCGCCAGGATCACCGTGTCCACCGCGTGCCGGAAGGCTTCCACGTCGAACTGGCCGTCCGGCCCCAGGAACTTTATCAGGTTGAGCGAGGCCAGGTTGCAGGCCGAATCGTCCAGGAACATGTACTCGGAGCACGGATTGGAGGCGTTGATCCGCCCGGAGTTCTTGCAGGGATTCCAGCGGTTGACGGTGCTGTCGAACTGCATCCCGGGGTCGCCGCACTGATGCGTAGCCTGGGCGATCTGCTTGAGCAGGTCCTTGGCCTTCAGGCGCTTCACGGGCTCCTTGCCCAGCACCATGCGGGTCCACCACTCGCCGTCTTCCACCACCGCGTGCATGAACTCGTCGCTGGCGCGCACGGAGTTGTTGGCGTTCTGGAAGAACACCGAGCCGTAGGCCTCGCCGTCCAGCGAGGAGTCGTAGCCGGCGTCCACCAGCGTGTGCGCCTTCTTCTCCTCCTTGGCCTTGCACCAGACGAATTTCTCGATGTCGGGATGATCCACGTTGAGGATCACCATCTTGGCGGCGCGGCGGGTCTTGCCCCCCGACTTGATAACGCCCGCGAAGGCGTCGAAGCCCTTCATAAAACTGAGCGGGCCCGAGGCGCGGCCGCCACCCGAGAGGATGGCGTTCTCCTCGCGCAGGCTGGAGAGATTGCTGCCCGTTCCCGAGCCCCACTTGAAGAGCATGCCCTCGGTCTTGGCCAGGTCCAGGATGGATTCCAGGGAGTCGCGGACGGAGTTGATGAAGCACGCCGAACACTGGGGCCGGCTCTCGCCAGGCGCCAGGCGGCGGACGGCGTCCGAGGCCTCATCGTAATACCAGCCGTAGCCGCGCGCTTCGGCGACCCCCACGTTGAACCAGACCGGGGAATTGAAACTGGCTTTCTGGGTCAGCACCAGGTGCGCCAGCTCGTTGCGGAAGTTCTCGGCGTCGGCGGAGGTCTTGAAATAGCCGCCGGCTTGCCCCCATGCCGTGGTCGTGTCGACCACGCGGTGGATCAGTTGCGCGGCGCTCGACTCGCGGTCCGGCGAACCCAGCCGGCCATGGAAGTACTTGCTGGCCACGATGTTGGTGGCCGTTTGGCTCCAGTCGGCCGGCACCTCGAGGTCCCGTTGCTCGAAGATGATGGCGCCCTTATCGTTGGCGATGCTGGCGGTGCGGATTTCCCAGCGGCACTCGTCATAGGGCGTCCGGCCGGGTTCCAGCCGGGCCGTGAAATAGCGCGGAAAGGACAACCCTTTTCGCTCGCCTGAACGGGTCCTGGTCTTCAGGTCCTGGACCCGGGCACTTAAGTCGACACTGATCTGTCCCATAGACTTCGCACCTTCCTATTGAGATGTGTTGGAAGCATCCCCTGCATCAGCCCCGAGCAAGAGAAGGCCCACGGTATGTAATCATGCCGCAACATATGGGGTCTCGTCAAGAAGAATATCTATATGCTGTACACGGTTTTACAAGAAGCCTCAGAATCAGAACCGGGAGAAATGGCGGGACCGGTCAGCTCTTGGGCTCGAGAATGAAGGTCGGAGCCAGGCCGGCGACGGTGGAAAAGCCGCCGCCATCGCCTGTCGAGAGCCAGCTCGAGCAGCCCTGCACCTTGCCCAGGTAGGCGTGGGGGTGAAGATCCACCTGCATATCCCGCATCTCGAGCTCGCCGTAACGCAGCAGCGGGAACATGGCGCGGCTGGCATCCACCTTCTCCTGCACCACGTAGGGCATACGCAGGGCCTTCCTCAGCGCGCGCTCCCAGCCCGCTGCATCGGTCTCCCAGCCGCGGATCGAATGATGCTCGCCCGAATCGTCGTTGGGCTTCAGAACCAGTTTCTCGCGGTTGTGGAGGATGAAGTTGGGCAGGTCGATGGTCTGGTCCTGGTAGCTGGTCTTGTTCATGGCCACCATCCGGGTCCAGGGGACATACTGGCGAATCGCCTTGGTTTCGGCGACCGGGAAGCTGGCCGTGACGTTCTGGTCGGTGAGCAGGTCGAAGATGGCCTTTTTGTGCGCCAGCTCCGAGCGGAAGCTGTTGACCATGCAGACCTTGCCTTCCCGGTAAGCGCGAACCAGCGGGTGCGACAGATCGTAGCGCAGCAGAAACTCCTGCACCTTGACGCGGCGGTAGATCAGGTCCAGGTTGAAGTTGCCCCGCCGCAGCACGCCGGCGCGGTACTCGAGCTGGTCGGGCGAGACGATCTCGGTGGGGTACCCCTCGGCGCGGAAGAACTCGCGCAGCAAGAGATATTCGCCCTGTTCGGTGCTCTGGAAGGGCTGGCGGAACTCGAGAATCGCGATGTTGGGCTGGTTCTTGCCGCCGAACTGCTTGTAGGCCTTCAACAACGCGGACAACAGGTGCTTCTTGCCGCCGAGCTTCTGCAGCGCGTAGCGCTTGCGGAACTCCTTGACCGGCTGGCAGTCGTAGAACAGGTCCGCCAGGGCCTCTCCGTAGGCCACTCCCAGCGGGGTGTCGGCGTTGTACTCGACGAAGTACATCGAGCCGTTGCTGAGGTGCGTGTCGAGCAGCGAGGTGACCGCCAGGAACGGATAGCCCGGGTCGATGGAGGCCAGCATCTTCTCGGCCGGCAACAACTCCAGGCGCGCCAGCAGGGCCGGGTTGGCGAGAGCCATCTGTTTTACCCGGTCGATGGCCGAGAACAGCGCCTCGGCGCCCTTCACCAGGGTGTCGTACTGGCGGTGGGTGATGAAGTTGGGCCGCAGAAAGGGACAGATCAGGCGTCCACCCTGGGTGAGATGCTCGGCTTGCATCTTCTCGGCCAGGGCTTCCGCCCAACCCAGATCCTTGTAAGGGTCCGCTTCGATAAGCTTCTGATAACGGGCGACCGCCTCGTTCAAGTGATTCATCCTGATCGACTTCTACTCTTAGTATCTCACAGCGGGCTGGGCGGCGGAAACAATTCGCCTTCCGATTTCTGCTGTAAGCCACAGTAAAGAAGGTAGATATTTAGTTTGGAGAAGCGCTTGCTATGGGTTCGGGCGGGCTCGGCGGACGGGCTCTCCGGCGCGGGCCTCCCGGGGGCTCGGAAATCGGGCCGGCTCAGACGACCGGCTCCGCGGCGCGCCCGGAGGGGAGCGCGGCCTGGATGGCTTCGGCAAGCTCACTTGGCCGGACCGGCTTGGAAACATAGCCATCCATGCCGGCCTCGAGGCACTTTTCCCGGTCGCCTTTCATGGCATAGGCGGTCATGGCGACGATGGGGAGGTGAGCTCCGGTCAGGCACTCGCGCTGGCGAATCAGACGGGACGCTTCCAGGCCGTCCATCTCGGGCATCTGGATATCCATCAGCAGCACGTCGAAGGCCCCTCGTTCCGATGCGGCCACAGCCTCCCGGCCGTTGCCGGCCAGCACGGCCCGGTGGCCCTGATTCTCGAGCAACCGGACGGCCAGCCGTTGGTTGACCGGATTGTCTTCGGCCACCAGAATGCGAAGAGCCCGGCCTTCGGCGGGTCCGTTGGACAGGGCCGGGGATTGCGCCGCCGGCGGCCGCAGCGCCGCGGAGGCCGGCGCCAGCCGCACCGTGAAGTGGAAGATGCTGCCCCGGCCAACCTCGCTCTCCACCCAAATCCGGCCGCCCATCAGGGCCACCAGCCGGGACGAGATTCCCAGGCCCAGCCCGGTGCCTCCGTATTTGCGCGTGGTAGAGCTGTCCGCCTGGCGAAACTCCTCGAAGATGAGCTGCCGCTTGTCCTCCGGAATCCCGATTCCCGTATCGGCTACCGAGACGTGCAGCACCACTTCCCGGTCCACGGCCGATTCGGCCCCCACGCGAATGCGGATCCGACCGCCGGAGCCGGTGAACTTAATGGCGTTGCTTAGCAGGTTGAGCAGCACCTGGCGAAACCGCAATTCGTCGCCGGACAGGGCGTCGGGCGCCTCCGGCGCAATCTCGACCTCCACCAACTGCTTCTTCTCCGCCGCGCGCCCCGACAGGGTGTTCACCGCGGAGCGGACCAGCCCGGCCAGCGAGAAATCGGCCGCATCGATATCCAGCCGGCCAGCCTCGATCTTCGAGAAGTCGAGCACGTCGTTGAGCAGGCCGAGCAGGGCATCGGCGGAGGCTTGGGCGGTCTCCAGGTACTCGCGTTGTTCTTCCGAGAGCGTGGTGCCCAGCGCCAGCCCCTGCATGCCCAGGATGCCGTTCATAGGCGTCCGGATTTCATGGCTCATGTTGGCCAGGAACTCGCTCTTCAGCCGGTTGGACGCCTGGGCCTTTTCAAGCAGCAACTGGATCTCCCGGTTCTGGCTCTCGACCACTTGCTTTTCCCGCTCCGTGTTGGCCTGCGCGGCGGCCAACTCGGCGGTCCGCTCCGTCACGGCCGCTTCCAGGCGATGATGCTGCTCCCGCAGACGGCGCTCGCGGGCGCGCCAGAATCTCCAACCCAGCAGGACGGTCAGCGCGGCGGCCAGCGCCTGAAACCATGCGGTCTGCCACCAGGGGGCCAGGACGCGGAAGCTCATTCGGGCCGGCGTGGCGCTCCATTCCCCCCGGGCACTGCGGGCCAGCGCCTCGAAAGTGTAACTGCCGGCGGCCAGGCCGGGATATTGCACCTCGTGCTGGCTGGTTTCCATCCAGTCCTTCTGCAAGTTGGCGAGGCGGGTCCGGAAACGCACCTCGCCCTCGTTGAGAAAGCTCAGCGCCGTGAAGTCGACTACCAGCGAGCGGTCGCCGTAGGGAATCTTTTGCGCGAGCGCCGGATCCACGGGCCTCCCGCCGAAACGCACGCTGGTAATGGCGACCAAAGGCGGAGCGGGCTCCAGTTCGCTCTCGAGCGGCGTGGAGTGCGCCAGGCCCAGGCTGGTGCCGATCCAGACGCTGCCGTCCCCATCGGCGTAGATCGCGGCGGCGTTGGCGTCGTCCCAGGCCAGACCGTCGGCCCGGTCGAAGTGCCGCCAGGAGCGGCCCTCCAAGACGTCCACGCCGCTGTCGCTGCCCATCCATAGCCGTCCGCGCGTATCGACCGCCAGGGAAATGGCGTTGTCGGAGCGCAGGCCGTTGTGGCGGTCGAAATGCTCGAACGCCGGGCGGCCCGCGGGAAAGGTCAGCCGCGCGATGCCCAGGGCTTCCCTATAGCCGATCCACAGACTGCCGTCGCCTGCCTCGGCCAGCAGGAAGACATCGTCGCTCTTCATCCCGTCGCGGCTTTTGAAGCGCGTCCAGCGGCCGTTCTCCAAGCGCGCCAGCCCATGGCTGCCCGCGGCCCAGATCCGCCCTTGCCGGTCCTCGAGCAGACCGCCGAATTGCTCGTTCCCGTCGCCGCCGGGAGGCCATTCCCGCTCGAAGCGCAGCGCCCAACGGCTGCCCGTGGCCCGGTACAGTCCGTTGCGCGTGCCCACCCAGACCCCGTCCTGGCGGTCCACCAGGAGGGCCTGGACGCGATCGTCCGCCAGACCGCATTCCTCACCGTAGTGCCGCACGGCTCTGGAAACCGGATCCAGGCTGGCCACGCCTCCCGGATCGCTCCCCACCCACAGGGTTCCATCCCGGCCGGCTTGGAGAGCGCGGATCCGGCTTGAGCCGATCCCGCGGTTGTCCGGCCAGAGGCGCCAGAGGCCGCCGGAGCGCGCCCGGTAGTTCAAGCCGCGATCCGTTCCGACCCACAGGGCGCCCGCCCGGTCGCGCTCGATGCTCCAAACGTCGTTATTGCTCAGGCCCTCGCTGCGGCCCCAGCTCTCCCATTGGCGATACCCCAGCCAGCGCACCAACCCGGCGCCGTCCAGCCCGATCCAGAGCGAGCCCTCGCGGTCCTCGAACGCGCACGAGACCTCGTCGGCAGGCAGGCCGCGGCTGGAATCCAAACGCTCCCAGCCGCTGGAGGCGTGGAACGCCAGGCCCAGATCGGTGGCCACCAGTAAGCGGCCCTGGGAATCCACTTGCAGGCTGTCGCCGTCGCTGGCCTCGGGCAGGTCCGCGCTAGCCTGCACGAACTTGGTTGCCCCTTTGCTCCGCAAGAGCAGTTGCCCGGCGCCGCGCACCCACAGGTCCCCGTTCGGGGCGGTCAGGATAGCCTCCCAGCGGGTCTTTGGAACGCCGGCGGCCGGGCCGAAGGCCGTGAGGCTGCCGTCCGAGAGCCGGTAAAGCTGGTCGTCGCAGCCCAGCCAGAGCGCCTGGCCGCCCGGTTCCAGGTGCAGCGTGTTGATGGGGCCGGTGTGCGCGGCCAGCCACTCGAAACGCCACTCCAATTCGCTCCTGGCCGCAGCCGGCCGGCCGGTCAGCAGGCCGGCGGTGGTGCCCACGTAGATCCATCCGCGGGCATCGGAGGCGATGGTGGAGGAACCGCGAATCTCGTAGTCGCCGGCCACCCGAATCCCCTGGAACCGGTCCCAGGCGCGGCGCGCCAGGCCGGCGCGGGTTCCCACCCAAAGGGTGCCGTCCGCACTCTCATGCAGAGATTCGATGCGCGCGCTGGGCAGGCCATCGCTCGTGTCGAAGCGCCGGAAACGCCAGCCATCGTAGCGGTACAGCCCGTTCTGTGTCCCTACCCACAGGAAGCCGGCCCGGTCCTGGAGCAGGCAGCGGGTAACCAGATTCCCAAGACCTTCCTCCTGCCCGTAGCGCTTGAAGCTGTAGCGCTGAGCCAGGAGCGGGCCTGGCCGCGATGCCAGGGCGAGCAGAATCAGACCGGCGATGGACACACGGCCGCTCCGAGGGCGGAGCGCATGCGATAGGATCACAGGGGTCCTCGGAGGGATGATCGGACGCTGGAGCAAATACCTTTAGCGGGTAGAGCGGGCCGCGGGGTCCGGAGCGTGGCGGGCCGCCAGGGCGCCCAGCAGGACGAACACCAGCGCCGCCAGCGCCGTCTTCTGCATCGGAAAGTCGACCAGACTGTGGAGCAGAACCGCGATCGCGCCGATTCCCCAAGGCGCCTGGCGAACCTGGCGCGCCGCCCAGACCGCGACCCAGGCCATCAGCAGGAACAACGGCAGGCCGCCTTCGGCCGCCCACTCGGCCCAGTCGTTATGAGCGTGCTTGACACTCATGCCGGTATCGAAGAGCGCGTAGCCCGGATACGCCGATTCGAAGCTGCCCAAACCGAAGCCCGTCCAGGGCCTGGCCCGTGCCATGGTGACCGCCGAGGACAGCATCTCGCGCCGGTACTTGAGAGGATCGGGGTCCTGGAACCGTCCCCACAGCACCTCCCATCCCACCAGCAGCGTGAACGCGGCCGCGCACAGCGCCACCTTCGCCAGGAGATTCCCGGAGGATCTCCCGGAGCGTCCTCCCCCCCGGCCGGCCCACAGCAGGAGCGCCACCATCTCGAGCGTCGCGAGCACCGCTCCGGCCCGCGACGCCGCCGCGATCGCGGAGGCGAACATCAGCCCCGCCACCAGCGCGAAGGCCGTCTTGTTCCGCCGGCTCCGGACAGCTTCAAATATGGCCACGGGCAACACCAGTTCGATGAATGCCGCGTACTGGTCGCGGCTCACGAAAGGTCCCATTACCTGGTCCTGATAAGGCGTTGGGAAGATCCAGAAGATCCGGCCCGGGGAGGTGAACAACTGGGTGACGGAGACCAGGCTCAGCGCGCAGCCGAATACCACCAGCGCGCGCCGCAGCCAGCCACGCCTATCCGGGGCGGCGAAGACCTGCAGAGAGAGAAAGAAGATCGCCAGATAGGCGCCCCAGGCGAGCGTGGCCTCCCCGGTCTCGAAGCGGTTCCGGGTCCAGCCGACCGCCAGTTGCGGGATGCCCCACAACGCGGCGCCCGCCATCGGAACCAGTAGCAGGCTGCCGCGCCAGGCGAACGGCCGGATGAGGCACGCCGCCATCCAGAGAATCCCCAGGCAGAATACGCCCGCCTCGAAGACGTTCAGCGCCCAGCGGCCGGGATACGAGATGGCCAGGATGGCGGCGAAGACCAGCCCCAGCAGAGCGATTCCCGAGGCCCGCATCAGGGCTGGCGGTGGCGCGGGCAGACTGGCGTGGCCGGCGGTCATGGCCCGAATCCAAGCTTCAGGCCCCGCAGCCACGCGGCGCCTTGTATGCGTGTCGTTCCGGGCCTGCGCTCATAGAGAAGAGCCAGCCTTGCCAGTGCGGGGTGCGGCGGCGTCTGGAACGATACGCCGCCCGGCGACCAGTTTTCGCCGCCCAGATCGGCGGACTCGGCCCAGGTTCCGCCCCCCTCGAGGGCGCCAGCAACCCGCCAGCGCAACCCGGCTCCGGCCTGGATACCCGAGGTACGGCACTCGAATGCGAGCCGGTAGCGCGTGGAGGGAACCAGGGGAAGATACTGCCACAGGACCTCGCAAAGCTCCGGCTGCCGGCCCGAAAACGCGACCCGCAATGAAGGGTCCGCGATTGTCCGGGAGATCGAGACGCCGTCCACGCGGGCCGGGCGCCAGTCGAAGCCCCGCGCCGTTGGCGGACTGGAGAAGCCGCCGTTGGAAAGACTGCGGCCCTGCTGGGGCGAAAGTACGCCGCAGGGGATCAGCCGGCGCGCGGAGAGCGCGTTCCAGACGGGCAGCGCCCCGGCGCCGTCCCCGGTGGCGAGCAGGCGGTCGCAGGCGTCCAGAAGGACCGGCAGGTCGTCCGGCTGAGGCCGGGCGGCCATCTTCGCGGCCAGACTCGCGAGCGGGGGCCCGGCGCCCTCCTGGACCAGGTAGGCGAGGTACTCGCGCCACACCTCCGGGCGGTCGGGAATGGCCCGCGCCAGGGTCGCCGCCGGACCGTCCGGAGCGTTCCAGCACAGGCGGAAGAGGCCGCGCATGTCGGGGGGAGCCATCTCGGCTGCCCGTCTGGCCCAGAACCAGAAACGTTCCCAATCGGTACGACGGAAGTAGTAATTGGCGAGGGCCCAGCGCGGATCGTAGGTGCGATCCAGACGGGCGGCCTCCAGAAGGCAGTGCTCGGCCCCCGCGAAATCTCCGGCTGTCTCCCGGCGCAGCCCCAGGGCGATCCAGGGCGCCGCTTCAAGGGGGCTGGCGGCGAGGGCGTCCTGAAGGGCGGCGGTGGCGGCGGCGCGGTCGCCCTCCGCGTCCAGCAGAAGCGACAACCTGGCGCGGTAGCCGGAGCTGGCCGGCGCCAGGTGGACCGCCCGCTGCACGCTCTCCCGGTCGCCCCGCGAGGAGAGCACGTCGGCGTACGCCAGCCTCAGGGACCAGTACAGAACCGCGCCCAGCGCCGCAGTTGCGAGTGCCGCGGCCAGGCGTAAAGTTCCGCGTCCCGTCATCCGATTAACCCCGCAGACTTGGAGAGTATCACAAACCCTATCCCCCTACGGGCTCGGGATGCTCGATAGTCCATGAGGAAAAGAAGATGACCCGCTTCGACGCTGTCAGAATTCTGGTTCGCTCGATACGCAAGCCGCTTCCCGGACGGGGCTATACGCGCCGTTTCCCCAGGCTTTACCGGGCCTTCACGGCGACCATGGACCGGGTGCTCCCCGGCTCGCCATGCATCGTGAGGGTGGGCGGCCACAGGATGTACGTCGATCCGCGCGACCACGGCGTCGATCGGGCCCTGATCTTCGGAGGCGACCACGAAGCGGACGAGAAACACCTGATCCTGAGCTTGATACAGCCGGGGATGGTGGTCTTCGAGATTGGCGCCAATATCGGCGACTACACGCTGGCCTTCTCGAGGAAATGCGGCCCGGCGGGAAAGGTCTATGCTTTCGAGCCTTCTCCGAAGACCTTTGCCGTCCTGGCGAAGAACCTGGAGCTGAACGGCTATCGAAACACTGTCCTGGTGAATCGGGCCGTCTCCGAAACCGAGGGGCTGGCCTGTCTGTTCGAGGATGCCGCCTCCAGCGGCAACAGCCCCTTGTTCTCGGGCGCGGTCCCCGCCCGGGGGCAGGGCATCGAAGTCGAATCCACGACGCTGGATACCTTTGTCCACTCCAATGGGATCGGCAGATTCCATCTTCTTAAGGCGGATGCACAGGGTTCCGAGTACCTGATTCTGTCTGGCGCCTCGGATTGCCTGCGCCGGTTCCGCCCCATGCTGTGCCTGGAGTTTTGGCCGCTGGGCATTCGCCAGTCCGGCGCCCAACCGGAGGAGTTGCTGGCGCTGCTGCGCTCGCTGGACTACAGCCTCTTCATCATCCGGGACGGCGTCCGGAGCGTGCAGCAGTTGGAGGCTTCGAGCGACCGGGAGATCCTCTCGGAATGCCGCGTGCGCGGAGGCGAGCGGGGCTTTTGCGACATCCTGGCCATTCCGCCGGCCGGGAACTCCTGAGCGCGGGGCGTCTCGGATTCTGCGCCCGGCGCGCCGCGGATGTTATCCTAGCTGGATTATGCGCCAAGTGAATGTGGGGATAGTCGGTTTGGGAAACATCGGCGGCGGCACGCTGACCATCCTGGCCGAGAACGCGGAACAGATCGAGCTCAAGCTGGGGTTCCCGCTGCGCGTGCGGGCCGTCTGCGACCTGCTGATCGAGACCAAGACGATCCCGGAAGCGCTGGGGCCGGTATTGAAGACCGGCGACTGGCGCGAACTGGTGGCCCACCCCGAGGTCGACATCGTAGTGGAGCTGGTGGGCGGCACGACGGTTGCCTCCGAAATCATCGAAGCGGCGATTGCGCGGAAGAAATCGGTGGTCACGGCCAACAAGGAACTGATGGGTCTGCGCGGCGCGGAGATTTGCGAGCGCGCCATCGCGGCCGGCGCCAACCTGGCCATGGAGGCCAGCGTGGCGGGCGGGATTCCCATTCACGCCGTGCTGCGCGAAGGGATCTCCGGCGACCGCGTGGTGGCGATCTACGGAATCCTCAACGGCACCAGCAACTACATCCTCACGGAAATGGAGAAGCACGGCTCGACGCTCGAGACCGTGCTCGGGGAAGCGCAGCGGCTGGGCTACGCCGAGGCCAATCCCAGCGCGGATATCGACGGCTTCGACGCCCGCTCGAAACTGGCCATTCTCTCGGCCCTGGCCTTCGGGGAGAAGATCACGCCCTCGGACATCTTCACGGAGGGCATCCGGCGGATCGCTCCGATCGACTTCCAGTACGCCCACCAGCTCGGCCACACCATCCGCCTGCTGTGCGCGGCGCGGCAAACGCACGAAGGGCTGATCCTGTCGGTGCGGCCGGCGCTGATTCCCACCTCGACCATCCTGGCCAGCGTGCAGAGTTCGTACAACGCGGTGTGGGTCAAAGGCCAGTACGGGGAGGACACCTTCTACTACGGCCGGGGCGCCGGCCCTCGGCCTACCGGCGTCGCCGTAGTGAGCGACCTGATGCGGGTGGCGCGGGAGATCGTGAGCGGAAGTCCGGAACGGGTGTCGCCCTTCGCGCACCAGCGCCTGGGCGAGTACAAGCCCATCCCCGTCACGCGCCAGAAGCGCGCCTACTATCTCCGCTTCCGGGTGGTAGACCGGCCGGGGATCATTTCTACGCTGGCGGGCATCCTGGCCGCCAAGCACATCAGCCTGGAAGCCGTGCTGCAGTTGCCCTGCGAGAACAAACACGACCTGCCCTTCGTGATCACGCTGGAGCCCTCCACCGAGGAAGCCGTCCGCGAGGCGGTGGAAGAGATGTCCCGGCTGGATTTCCTGATCGATCCGCCGCTGGCTCTGCCCATGGAGCCGCCGCTGTAGAACGGGGCGCCAAGAAAAAGCCGGCACGGAGGCTTGCGCCCCCGTGCCGTGTGTGGCCGGGCTACTGCGAAACTGGAATGTGCGACGTCACGCTGGTCATGGTCGGTAGCCCACCCGGAGTGGTGGAAACCGAGATGGGGAGTGTAGCGCTGGAGCTCTGAGCCGGAACCGTGAAGTTGACTATGAAAACGCCGATCAGGTTCTGCGCGTACTCGGCGGTGACAGTCCCAACGCCCGCGTTGTTCAGGGTAACCGCAGTCGAAACGTTCCAGGCCATCTGCCCCGGATAGCCCGGCTGATTGCTCTGGACCTGCTTGTAGGTGGAGTCCATCACCCAGCCGATGCCGGTCACGTACAGACGGATGTTCTCGCCCGCCTTGGCCGGGTTGGACAGGGACACGATGGTGCCGTTGGGCCTTTGCGCCAGAGCGATGCGAGTGTTCGGATCCACGTTGGTCTCGAAGATGCCCGGCAGGGTGGCAGTCACGTTGACGTTGGGGATATAGTAGTCCTGCTCCGAGGTGCCGATGCCGATCTTGATGAGCACCGTGATGTACGCTGGCGCCAGTTCAAAGGGCGCCTGCACGTTCACCTGCTCGGTGCCATCCGCGTTCACGCAGATGCCGAAAATGGGCCCGACCTGCGTGCTGAAGACCACCTGAATGCCGGCCAGAGTAGTGGGCAGACCCCGTTGGAGGTTGCCATCGGGAATGGCCGAGAGGCAACTGCCGCGAGGTATGGTCAGCCCCGTGGTCAGCCCCACGCCCCGAATCGCCACCACGCCGCCGATCGGCACTCCGGACTGGAAGCTGGCGCCGTTCTGGAATACGACGGTCGAGGGATCCAGTCCGGGTGGCCGGGCGGTAAGTGTAAAGGTCGCCGACTGGCCGCTGGCGGAGGCCACGATCGCGATCTGGCTGGGGTTAGCGGGAGCGGTGAAACTGGCAAAAGCCATGCCTTGCGCGTTGGTAGTGCTCGCAGTGGAAGCCGGCCTTGCGCCGCCGCTGGTCACGATGAAGCTCACGGAGATGCCCGACAGGCCGTTGCCCGAGGAATCGGTGACCTCCACGATCAGCGGCTGGAAGGCCTGCCCGACCGCCACACTCTGCCCGTCGCCGGAGATCTTGACGAGGCCGCCGAGGTTGGGATTCGCGGTCAGGTGAAAAGTGGCGGAGACGGAGGTGCCGACGACGGTCATCTGCACCACCACGGGTCCCGGGGTGAACGACAGAACGACCCCGGTGGAAGCGTGCCCGTTGGAGTCCGTGGTGGAGTTGGGCGTGGTCAGGGTGGCCGATCCCGTGGTAACGGTCCAGT
The DNA here is from genome assembly GCA_003154855.1 of Bryobacterales bacterium. GTDB lineage: Bacteria > Acidobacteriota > Terriglobia > Bryobacterales > Bryobacteraceae > Fen-330. Next base: position 1,644 of record PMEV01000457.1, on the reverse strand, counting down.
GTACGCTGACGTTGGGCATCGGAACGCCCGTTTGGTCGTACACCACCGCGATCAGCGGCGAGAGCGTCTGGCCTTCCAGCCCCGACTGGCCGTCGCCCGAAACGACCACGGCGGTGGTGGCCACGCGCGACGCGTTGATCCAAGGCTTCAGCGCGGGGTAAGCGGTCGAGAACCGGCCGTAGAGGTCCCAGTTGTCGGAGCCATAGCACACGGGATCCGAACCCCTGGTCAGGGTTCCGAGAATCTGGCTCTGTGAGTTGACGAGCGGCGAACCCGATGAGCCGCCTTCGGTGACACCGGTGCTGTAAAGGACCTCGTAATACATGGCCGGTGGATCGAGTGAGAAATCGCCATCGGTCTGGTTCGTTCGGTTGGCGAACGCGATGCGTGCCCAAGACGATACAGGATGTTCCACTACGGCCACAGCATCGCCTACGTTGGGTTCAGTAGTGGTCCACCCCAGGAAGGTAGTTACCGACGGGGCCGCAGCGGAAAGCAGGAGCAGCGTGTAATCGCCTTGGGGCTGTGCGGCGCCGACCAGGAACTGCGCGCCCTCGACCGCCGGAAGGCTGCTTGGATTCGGAGGATTACCGTTGCAGACACCGGTTTGGTAGCCGAAGAATACCTCGGTGTTCTGGGCGTCGACGTTGTTGTTGATGCAATGGTTGGCGGTGAGAACATATGGCGCGAAATTCGAGGGGATGGTGTTGATCATGGAACCGGAACAGGCGCCAACGTCATCGCCCTCGATCCACTGGTAGACCACGACTCCATTGGCCGAGGAGGAGTAGTTAGGATAACAGGCGACATCCAGCTCGCAGTAGAGCGGTTCGCCAAAGTCGTAGAACGTGGCCTTAGACCCGCTGCCGGAGCCGGTGGGAGACTGCCACAAGTGGGCTATGGCGTCGATTTCGAAGGGCGGGAGCGATCGGCCGGAATCTCCCGGCTGCTCGTCGTACTCGATGATTGCGGTATCGGAAAACACGGTGCCGGACCAGAAACCTCCATCGCCGTGCGGCCCTGTTTCGGAGTACGGACCGAGGATCTTGCCGCGCTCGGAAGCCCCATCCTTGGGCGCATACACCCAGACCTTTCCACCGCCGACACCGAAATCCTGGAAATGCACTCGCACTCCGACGGCGCCTTGCGAACGCAACTCGGCACGCCAGATCCGCTGGCCCGCGGGGAGGGACTCCTCGATTCCGTTCGCCTTCGCGAAATCGCGCGAAAGCGCACGGGAGACGCCAATCCATGCCGGCCCGGACCGGGGATGCCGGCTCAGCTCCTTGGTCGTCAAGGGGCCAACGTCGAATCTCCGGGAATCCGGATTGGGGAGTGCAAAGCCGGCCGGTAATGCAGGGGGAAGATCGCTTAGGCGCTTGGCGGTCGGCGCGGGGGACACGGCGGCCGGCGCCTCTTGGGCAATGAGCGTATTTGGAATTGCGATGGCGAGTACTGGTACTGCCAGGGCGGATAGTATTGAGAAAGCGCGATGCATTTTCATCTCCTATGATCGGCACCCGGTTGGGGTTTGAGATCAGACCTTTTATACACCCGTTCCGCTTCGCACGCAAGGACGGGACCGCAGGATGTCGCTAGTGTAGTGCGGCCGAAATCCTGGCGATTTTCGCCAATCCACGTGGG
>PMEV01000096.1 GCA_003154855.1 Bryobacterales bacterium | reverse complement strand
AAAATGGCCCGGCGCACGCCTTCCAGGTCGCGGTCCGCGCGCCCCAGCTTGTCCAGCTCGCAGGGCAGGGAATACTGGTTGTTCATGTTCTCGCAGCCGCCGCCCTTCAGGATCAGCCGGATCTCGATCTCCTCTTCCTCCCACTGCTCGAAGTGGAATACCGGCGTCTCTTCGCCCAGGTTGTCGCCGCTGTTTTTGCCGCTGAGCGAGTCCACCGAATTGGGACGCAGCTTGCCGCGCCGGGTCGCCTCCGCGATCGCTTCGCGCACGGCCGCGCGGATCTCCAGTTGGTTCACTCCCACCGGCGTGTGGATGTAGAACGTCGGCATGCCGGTATCCTGGCAGATGGGGCCTTCGCCCTCCTGGGCCTGGTCGATGTTACTCGAGATGATGGCCAGCGCCTGCGCCCCTTGCGTCGCCGGCGTCTCCATTCCATTCGCCTGGGCCATCGCCGCGCGCACGTCGGGCGGCAGGTTGGTCGAAGTCTGTGTAATCAGTTCGAGGATGCTGCTCTTGAGAAACTCCATGGGCGCCTCTCCGATGCCTCCATCGTAGCCCGATTCAATGCTTGGTGGGGTCAGGCCCTCGGCCTGCCGCCGGGCTTCGGCCCGGCGTTATGTTTCCTCGAGCGGCGTCACCGGGTCGATGAATCTCCAGCACAGCGCCCCCAGCAGGTAGATCGCCGCCATGATGTAGAAGTTCGGCAGGCAGCTTTTCGTCGTCTGGATCACGTAGCCGAACACGATCGGCGCGATCCCGCTGCCCAGGTTGCCCATCATGTTCATCGATCCCGCTAGCGTCCCGGCGTACCTTCCGCCCACGTCCATGCAAGCGCCCCAGGCGCCCGGCATCACCAGGTCGTTGGCGAAACCGGCCAGGCCCATGACCACCATCGCCCACAGCGGGCTTCGTATGCCCGTGTGTACCAGCAGCATCAAGCCGGCCCCGCCGAAGCCCACATAGGCCATCCATCGCCGCGCCACCGCCACGCTGCCCGTCCACCGAGCCAAAAGCGGCGACAGAAACCCGCCGATCGCGCAGCCCAGCCCGCCAAACAGCAGCGGGAAGACCGCCAGTTGCGCGGCGTAGCCGGCATCCAGGTGACGGTATTCCTTCAGGTAGGTCGGCAGCCAGGTGATGTAGAAGTACCAGGAATAGGACAGGCAGAAATACTGCGCCCAGAGCATCCAGGCCGTGCGCGAGCGGACCAGCTTCTTCCACGGCACGCGCCCGTCGCCCGCGGCCAGCTTCTCGGCGCCTTCGAGCACCGCCAGTTCCTCCGCGTTCACTCCCTTGTGGTCCCGCGGATTATCGCGAAACCATGGATAGAACGACGCCGCCCACAGCACGCCGAGCACGCCGAAGGCCTCGAAGGCATGCCGCCAAGTCATGCGGCGAATGGCCCACTCCACGATAAGAGGGGTGAAGGCGCCGCCCCAGCGCGCGCTCATCCACATGATGCCCTGGGCCCGCACGCGCTCCCGCTGAGGCAGCCAGGTGGTGAACGCCTTGGTGAGATTCGGAAAGCAGCCGGCCTCTCCCGCGCCGAACAGGAACCGCGTCGCGACCAGCGACACCCAGCCCCGCACCCAGCCCGTGGCGGCCGTGAAGAACGACCACCACAGCACCACCCGCAGCAGCACCCTGCGCGGCCCCATCCAGTCGCCCAGCCAGCCCCCCGGAATCTCGAACAGCGCGTAGGCCCAGGCGAACGCCCCGAACGCGTAGCCCATCTGCACTGGCGTCAGCCCCAGGTCGTGCCGTATGCCGGATGCGGCCTGGGAAATGCACACCCGATCGATGTACGTGATGACGGCCAGGGCCACCGCAAACACGATCACCCAATACCGTGCGTGCGTGGGTTTGGGGGGCGTGGTCATGCGAGCTCCGCGCTCAGCCACTCCAGGTAGCTGGCCGAACCCGCAACCACCGGCAGGGCCACGATCTCCGGCGTCTCGTAGGAGTGCATCTTGCGTAGCTCCTCCTCGAGCCGCTCGAACAGCGCCTGGCTGCTCTTGACGATCAGCAGCCACTCGCCGGCCTCTTCCACCGCGCCTTTCCAGCGGTAGACGCTGCGAACTCCGGGAACGATGTTCACGCAGGCGGCGAGGCGCCGCTCCACCAGCGCGCGGGCGATGCTCGCTGCCTCTTCGGCCGATCCGCACGTGCTCAGCACCACGATCTTGTCGCTCATTTGCATCTTTCCTCGAAAAACTCGCGGCTAGCTATAGCAAATCCGGTCAAAGAGGATTATAAACAAATAGAGGGATGAAAGAAGCGGTTCTTCGTTGGGGCGGCGTGGTGGCCGTCGCCGTGTGTGTGGCCCTGTTCGTCTCGTTCCGGGTCCCCCGCGGCATTTCCGCCCTGCGCGCCAAGCACGAGGTCATCCGCCAGCTCCAGCAGGAGAACGCCGATCTCGAGAAGGACAACGCCGCCAAGCGCGACCGCATCCAGAAACTCCGCAGCAGCGCCTCCGAGCAGGAAATCGTAATCCGCGAGCAGCTCAAGCTCCAGCGCCAGGGCGAAACCTCCCTGGTCCCCGAACCCGCTANNGCGTGGTCTCCTCGTCGCCCATCAGCACGCGGTGCGGGAACCAGAACGCGTCGCGGACGCAGGCTTCCGCCACCGGGCAAGGCTCCACGCGGCAGCCGCCCTCCAGATACAGCGGGTTGCCGTACAACGGATGCGGATAAAACGGCGTGCACGGTATCCCCGCGGCCGCCATGGCGCGCTGGAACTGGTCCCGCGTGCTTCCGAACTTCGCCGCGTCGATCCGCCCGGGAAGCAGGTAGTGCGAATGCGCGTTCACCTGGCCCGGCACGTCCTGGAAATGCAGTCCCTCGATCCCCGCCAGTAGCTCCCGCAGCAGCCGCTCGTTCCGTTCGCGCAGCCGTATCTGCTCGGGCAGCCGCTCGAACTGCGCCAGCAGCACCGCGGCCTGCAACGCCGTGAGCCGGGAATTCGTGGCCAGCGAGTAGTGAAAGAAGTAGTTCTGTCCGGCCCGCCGGCCCTGGTTCGAAAACGACCGCGCCCGCTCGGCGAACCCGGCGTCGTTGGTGGTCAGCATGCCGCCTTCGCCGGATGTCATGACCTTCGAGTTCTGGAAACTGAACGAACCGGCCAGGCCCAGGCTCCCGGCGCGCCTGCCGTTCCACTCCGAGCCNNACCGCGGCCGCGGCGCGCTCCGGGTCCATGTTGAACGTGAAAGGCTCGATGTCCACGAATACCGGCAGCGCGCCCGCGCGCGAAACCGCGGTCGCGGTCGAGATGAACGAGATGGCCGGAACAATCACCTCGTCGCCCGGCCCGATCCCCAGCACCGCCAGAGCCGTCTCCAGCGTCACCGTCCCGTTCACCGCGCTGATTCCGTGCGCGCAGTGTTGGAAAGCGGCGAACTCCCCTTCCAGCCGCCCCACCATCTCGTTAAACCCGCCCCACTGCGCGCTCCCCAGCACCTCCCGCAGCAGTTCGATCTCGCGTTCCGTGTGGATGGGCCAGGCCGGGATGCGCATTGTCTTCCAGTGTAGCTAACCGAGCGTTCGGCAATCGGATGGATCGTCCGGTTCAGGCCTTGGCCGCGGCCAGCATCGAGGTCAGGCTTCGCTCGACGTCCCGGTCCGTGGTGGCCCACGAGCAGACGCTGATGCGCATGGCCACGCGCCCCTGCCAGTTGGTCTCCCCACACCAGCAGACGCCCTCCCGCTGAATCCGGCCGATGACGAGCCGGGTGGCGGCGGCATCGCCGAAGGCCACCAGGACCTGGTTGAGCACCACCTCGTTCAAGATCTCGTAGCCGGCGGCTCGCAGGCCCTCGGCGAACCGCCGCGCGTGCCCGCAGGTCCGCTCGATCAGATCGGCCAGTCCGGCGCGCCCCAGTGACCGAAGCACCGCCCAGATCTCGATGCCGCGCGCCCGCCGCGAAAGTTCCGGCACGAATTGCGATGGCTCGCGGTGCTCGCCCTGAGGCAGGTAGGCGGCCGCCAGCGACATGGCCCGGTTCAGATGCCGCGCCTGGCGCACGAAGGCCAGCCCGCTGTCGTAGGGGACGTTCAGCCATTTGTGCGCGTCGGTTGCCCAGGAGTCGGCCCCCGCCACGCCAGCCACCAGGTGGGCGTAAGCCGGGCTCGCCGCGGCCCACAGCCCGAAAGCGCCATCCACGTGCAGCCAGGCGCCCCGCTCCCGGGCGATGGCGCAGATTTCGGCGGCCGGGTCGAAGGCGCCCGAATTGACGTTGCCGCACTGCATGCAGACGATCGCCGGGCCGCGCCAGCTCGGAAAAGCATCCGGACGCATGCGCCCCTGGCCGTCCACGGGGACGCGGAGCGCGGTTTCGCGGCCCAGCCCCAGCAGTCCCAGCGCCTTGAGCACGGAGGGATGGGCGTCCTCGCTCAGCACGATGGCGATGGGCGGCGCGCCCACCAGACCTTTGGCCTCCACGTCCCAGCCGGCCTGTTCGAGCACGGCGTGGCGCGCGGCAGCCAGCGCGGTGAAGCTCGCCATGGTAGCCCCGGTGACAAAGGCGCCGCCGCACTCGGGCGGTAACCGCAGCACGTCCAGCAGCCAGCGCAGGCTGACCTCCTCGAGCGTCGCGCCGATGGGCGTGGCCACATACAGGCCGGCGATCTGGTCCCAAGCCCCGGCCAGCCAATTCGCCGCCAGCGCCGCCGGAAGGCACCCACCCACCACGAATCCGAAGAACCGGCCGCCCGCCGTGGCGACGGTCGCCGGAGAGCCGATCCGGTCCAGCATCTCCAAGACGGCTTCCGCGCTGGTGGGTTGCTCGGGAAGCGGCTCGTTCAACTCGGACAAATGACGGATGGCTTCGTCGGTGGGCGTCACCCGGCGCTCATCGAGCCCTTCGAGGTAGCGGGCGGCGGCACTGGCAGCCCGGCTGAGAAGGTCTTCCATACTTCCAGTATGCTCCGAACCACACCGGCGGCAAGACCGCCGGCGCCACTCTGCCATGATAGTAAGGATGCCGGGCGCTGTTGCTGGAAACCGGGTGGCCCGATCTGCCGTCCGAAGAATAGCCATGCGACGGTCCACCTGGTTGGTGTTTGGCGCCGCCCTTCTGTTCTTTGCGTTCCCGCTGCGGGCGCAAGGCCACCGCTATGCGCTGCTGCTCGAAGATCCGCCGATTGCCGCCCGGATCGCTTCGCACAACGAATTGCGCTCGCCGGCGGCCATGGATGCCAAAGCCAGGATCGAGGCGGCTCAGCAAACCCTGCGCCAGCAACTGGCCGAGCGCCAGATCCGCGTTACCGGCTCGGCCAAGCTACTGCTGAATGCGCTGTTCGTCGAAGCCTCGGACCCCCAAAAGCTGCAGGGTCTCTCCGGTGTGCGGCGGGTGGCCCTCCTCCGGCCGATGCACCGCCATCTGGACCGTGCGCTTCCGCTCGTGAACGCGTCGCAGGGCTGGACCGCGCTGGCGGGCGCCGGCCTTCAGAACCCCGGCGCGGGAATCAAGATCGCCATCCTCGATAGCGGTATCGACCAGACTCACCCGGGGTTTCAGGACTCCAGCCTGACGCCGCCCGCAAACGGCCCCGCCTGCAACGACAAGCCGGGCCAGCCGGGAAATAACGATTGCGGTTACACGAATTCCAAAGTGATCGTGGCGCGCAGCTACGTCAGCCTGCTGGCGGCGGATAGCGGTTACCCGGACGATACTTCGCCGCGCGACCGCGTGGGCCACGGAACGGCGGCGGCCATGGTGGCGGCGGGCGTCCAGCACCAGGCGCCGCTGGCCACCATCAGCGGAGTCGCGCCCAAAGCCTACCTGGGCAGCTACAAGATCTTCGGCTCTCCGGGCCTCAACGACAGCACCTACGCGGATGTGCTGGCGGCCGCGCTCGAGGACGCCTACACGGATGGCATGGACATCGTCAACCTGTCCATGGGCGCTCCCGCCTGGTACGGCGCGGAGGATACGGGCGCCACCTGCGACGACAGCCCGAGATCGCCTTGCGACGTCGAGGCCATGGCGGTGGAAAACGCAGTTCTGGGCGGCTNNGCCATGGCGGTGGAAACCGCGGTCCAGGGCGGGCTGATGGTGGTGGTCTCGGCGGGCAACGATGGGGCTTCGGGGATCGTCTCGCCCACCCTGAATACCATCAATAGCCCCGGAACCGCGCCCGACGCGCTGACCGTGGGCGCCTCCCGGAACAGCCACGAACTCTACTCGAAAGTGGGGCTGACGGCTCAGGGCGCGCCGGGCAACTTGGCGAACATGCAGGCCAGCTTTGGCGACGGGCCGAAACTCGGGGTCACCGCGCCGCTGGTCGACGTGACCAGCCTGGGCAACGATGGACTCGCCTGTGTGGCGCTCCCGCCAAGTTCTCTGAACGGCGCCATCGCCCTGGTCCAGCGCGACCCCACGCAGTGCGATTTCTCGACCAAGGTGAGGAATGCGGAGGCGGCTGGAGCGGTGGGAGTGGTGATCTACCTGGATGCGGCGGGAACGCCCTTCCCACCGCTGGGCCTGGCGGGCACGGGCATCCCGGCGGCGATCGTCGGCATGACCGACGGGCAAGCCTTGAAGAGCTACCTGCCGGCCCACGCCGGCGCCCAGGTGGCGATAGACCCGACGCTCGCGGCCTACAGCGATCCGAGCTTCGACACGGTGGCCGACTTCTCCTCGCGCGGGCCTTCCATCGGCGATTACGGGATCAAGCCGGAAGTGGTCGCGCCGGGCACCGGCATCTACACCGCGACGCAGCGCTACGACACCAACGGCGAAATCTACAGCTCGACCGGCTACACAGTGGCGGAGGGGACCAGCATGTCGGCGCCGCTGGTGGCCGGAGCGCTGGCCCTGGTGAAGCAGAAGACCGGGTGGCCCGCGCCGCGATTGAAGTCCGCGGTGGTCAACACCGCCAGCACGGGGATACAGGACGGCGGCGCGCCGGCCAGCCTGGCCGCGGTGGGAGCCGGCAAGCTGAACGTGCTGGCGGCGGTTCAGACCAACGTCACGGTGGTCCCCTCGACGCTTTCCTTCGGCGCATCGAGCGGGGGCTTCGCGCCCGCCGTCTCCTCGAATCTCTCCGTTTACAGCAGCGGCAATTCGCCGTTGACGCTGGCGGTCGCCCAGACCACACCGGACGCCAACCGGCATGTGACGCTGAGCCAGACCACCATTCCGGCCGGGCAGTCCCAGACCACCGTGGTGGTCAACCTGGTGGGCCCGAGTTCGGCGCCCGGCTCGTATGAGGGAGTCATCACCATCACCGGCGGAGCGGTCCCGGTGCGCGTGCCCTACCGTTACCTGGTTAGCGATGACGTCGTCGAGAACCTATTCCCGATCGGCAACGGCGATTTCCTCGGCGTCGTGGGCCAGCAGATCCCCGGCGAGGCGATCGCGCTGCGTGCCCTGGATCAATATGGCATCCCCGTGGTGGGCGCTCCGGTCACCTGGAACGGTACCGTAGGGGGCGCTGCCATCAGCACCACGGTCTTCGATGGCACCACGAAACTGTACGGGGTAGCCGCAGCCTGGGCCTATCTGGGGACTAATCCGGGCGACCAGGAATTCACGGCCACCGTGGGCAGTGGCCAGCCGTTGGTGCTTCCGTTCCTGGGCCGGGCGCGCCTCCAGCCAACCATCGACGCGGGTGGCGTGATCAACGCGGCCAGCCAGCAGGCGCCAGCGACCGGGCAGGGCCTGGCGCCGGGTTCCTACATCTCCATCTGGGGCGAGAATCTGGCCGAGAGCAACGTCTACTTCGCCGATGTGCTGGCGCCCGGCATCGATCCCTACCTGCCGGTCGCGCTGGCGGGCGTGCATGTCGGCTTCAGCGTGCCCGGTCAGACGGTGAGCGTTCCAGGGCGGCTGACCTATGCCAGTTCGCGCCAGCTCAACGTGCAGATCCCCTGGGAGCTGCAGGGGTATTCCACCGCCTGGATGACGGTAAGCATCGGGGGTATCGACACCGCCGTGTACACCGTCCCCCTCGCCAGCGCCGGCCCAGGGTTGTTCGAGTATCCGGTGGGGAGCGGAAACGCGCTGGCGCAGGAGCCCTTCGCACCCACCACCTTCTTCACCGCCCAGCAGCCGGTTCAGAAGGGCCAGTGGGTCACCTTCTACGCCAACGGGCTGGGACCGGTGAGCCAGACCCCCGCTTCCGGCCAGACGACCCCACCGGCGTCCCAGGGCCTGGCCCAATGCACCCAGACGATTACGGTGAGCATCGGCGGCCAGAGCGTCACCCCGGAGTTCGCCGGCCTGACCCCGACCGGCATCGGCTACTACCAGATCAACGTCCAGGTGCCCGCCAACGCGCCCTCCGGGATTCAGCCCGTGATCGTCACCGCCAACGGCGTGGCCGCCAAAACGGTCTACCTGGCGATTCAGTAGATCCAAGTGAAACCAGTTACATGGATGCTGCGAGTGATTGGTTGTCGTGCTTTACATTGCAAAATCGTGCGCTACACTACTGGTATGAGAACGAGCAAGACTCTGTCGATCACCTTGCCCCCGGAGATGCTTACCCGCGCCGCGCAGCTCGCAGAACGAGAGAACCGGACCATGAGCGAGCTCGTTCGGGAAGCGCTCCGCTATTACGAGCGGAAGAGCTGGTGGGAGGAGATGAACGCCTACGGCCGGGCCAAGGCCGGAGAACTCGGTCTCAGCGAAGCCGACGTTGTTCCACTCGCGAAGGAAGTTCGCAAACAGCACCGCGCGCGGAGGATCTCCCGCCGCCCAGCGAAATGATTCGGGCGGTTGTTGACACCAATGTCTACGTATCGGCGCTGGTGTTTGGAGGGAAACCGGCAGCGGTAATCCAACTGGCGGAGGCGGGCGCGTTCCAGCTTGTGGCATCGGCGGAAATCCGGGAGGAACTTCTCGCAACCCTCACCGAGAAGTTCGGCTGGTCCAATAATCGGGCCGAGCGGGCGTGCCGGGAACTGTGGGATGAAGCCTGCTGGGTGGCGCCGCCGGAGGACGTCCACGTGAGTCGAGATCCGGGCGACGATTTCATCCTCGCGTGCGCGCTGGAATCGCGGGCCGCGTTCGTAATCAGCGGCGACCTGGATCTGCTAGCCCTTCATCCTTTTCAGGGCATCGCCATCGTCACCCCGGCCGCGTTCCTCGCGGGAATCGCGCGCGAACCGGGACGCCGCTGAAGGTTTGTCCGGGCAGCCGTTGTTCAATCCGCCGGGATCGCTGGTCAGCTTGTCGGGCGCGTCGGCAGATGTGGGCGATTGGTGGAGAGCGGGAGCGTGGCGGAAGGCTACCCGTCTGGACTTAGGCCCCGCAGCATTTCTTGAACTTTTTGCCGCTGCCGCAAGGACACGGATCGTTCCTGCCCGTCTTGGGCGTGGCCCGCTTCATCGGAGGAGAAGCTACTCTCGGCGCGGCGGGAAAATCGATCCGAGCGGCTGAACCTGCGCCGCTCCGCCGAGTACGTTCGCCCTCGTGGAAGCACGCCCACCATCCCATCTCCCGAACGGTGTCTTCTACCAGACGGTAATGGGAGTTGCCCCTAAGCCGCACCAGCGCCTGGTCCTTACCAAGGGCCAAGGCTTCCTGGACATCGGCCCAGCCGATGTACTCGGGTTCCACCAAGTCGTCCTGGTAAGCGCGTTCAATGTCATCGATCAGGTCGTCGGGACAGAGGTCCGCGCTGCGCGCGACCAGCGCGTTCCAAACGTGCGAAAACTCCCGCGCTAGCTTGCCCCGAAACAGTTGGCTGAAGTAGCTCAGAATTTCCTCGCGGCCCTTCTGGCCGGCGGCGACCAGAGTGACCAGGCTTTTCAATGCCGCGCCCCGGACCCACTCGTAGATAGGCTCGCTCTCGATCAAAGACTGAATACCGCCGAGTTCTCCCCCGCAGACGGATGCCAGGACCCTGCCGAGGTCCTCGGTGAGGAAGTCGCCACACAGGGAATCCAAGAGTTCGCCCGGGAGCGAAACAAACTTGACGACCAGTGGATAGGCTCGCACCTCGCGGAACTGCGCGAGGAGAAACATGGCGTACAGATGGGCCATGTATTCCCCCTCCGCGTCGAGTTCGGCCGCCCGCTCGGTCGTCTCGTGAAGAATTCGAAGGAGGTCCGGCGTGATCTCCTCCCGGCGCCCGATCGCCGCCGCGACCGCGGCGCGCGGGAAGCGGCCCGTCGCCCTCTCCAGTTCGCGTAGAATCTGTTGTGTCTCCATTGTGGGCTTCCGCCCATTGTCCTCCCGGACGGCCCCGCGCTGCGCTCCTTGCGGAGACGGCTCGTTGTGCCAGAATTGTCCGAGGCAAGAACCGCGAGGCACACCGGGAAGTTCAGAGCTGGATTTCGTGCTGGCGCATTGGGATGGCGGGGTTCGCGTCTCGGATGCCAGCCAGTGGGCTGCACGCACGAGTACTGCCTGACACAGTTCGGCAAGGACGTTTTTGCAGCGGGGTAGAAGCTCGGGAAACTTGTCGTCATCCCCCAGTTGGCCTTCGGCCGCCTGGCGTGACGCCGAATTCCGGCCGAATCGGTCAGAATCTCCGCGCAGAGGAGTTTAGCCAACCCGCCCGCGCGCCACCTGCTCTATAATGAGGATCTGGGAGCGGTACGCCTTCCTATGGAAGCGCTTAAAAAGAAACTCCAGGACGAAATCACGACGCTGGAACACGAGCTGCAGGTTGAGCTGCCCAAGGAGATTCGAACGGCCAGGGCCCACGGGGACCTGAGCGAGAACGCCGAATACCACGCCGCCAAGGAGCGGCAAGGCCACGTAAACGCCCGGCTCAACCAATTGCGGGAGCGGCTGAGCCAGCTCAGCATGATCGACGTGTCCAAGATCTCGCGGGACAAGGTCGGGCTGGGCTCCTCGGTGGTGGTCATGGATCTCACCAAGAACGAGCAGATCACTTACACGCTAGTCACCAGCGAAGAGGCCGACGTCGCCAAGGGCAGGATCTCGACGGGGTCTCCCATCGGCCGGGGACTGTTGGGCAAGGAAGTGGGCGATGTGGTCAAGATCCAGATTCCGGGTGGAATGCGGGAAATGGAAGTCGTCAAACTGACCACCATACACGACCTGGGGAGCTGAGTTCGGATGACCTATACACGCGCCATCGGCGTGGGCTGCAACGCGGTGATCACGCAGATCGTGCGGGCGCTCGCGCTCTCTCGCATCCATCCCAACGTGCTGACCTTCATCGGCCTGGTAATCAACGCCGTGGCCGCCGTGCTGCTGGCCTACGGCTGGTTCATTACGGCGGGTGTCGTGATGATCGCGGCCGCGCTGTTCGATATGGTGGACGGGCGGGTGGCCCGAGAGACCCAGCAGGTCACGCTGTTCGGCGGCTTCTTCGATTCGGTGGTGGACCGCTACTCGGACCTGGTGCTGCTCATGGGCCTGCTGGTCTACTATGCCTCCATCAACCGCTACTTTTACGTGGTGCTAACCGCGGTGGTGATGACCGCCTCCGTGATGGTGAGCTACACCCGGGCGCGGGCGGAGTGTTCCATTCCGAAGTGCAAGGTGGGGTTCATGGAGCGCCCCGAGCGCATGGTGCTGCTGATCATCGGCGCGCTGTTCAACCGGATAGCCCCGGTGCTCTGGGTGATCGCCGTGATCGGGAACATTTCGGTGGTCCACCGCATGCTTCATACCTGGCAGGAAGCCCGCCGCCTGGAAGAGGCGCAGTTGCGCGCAGCCGTGGCTACCGGGAACTAGCCGGCTTCCACTTCTCCAGGAACGCGCGCACGTCCTCCGGGCCGATCTTCACCGTCGATTCGAACTCGCCGTCCTTTTGCGCGAACACCACCTTCCCATCCGGCTCGAGCACCCCCAGGCTGGGAATCCCCCGATTCAGGCCCACGCCCAGCACGGCCGCCATGTCGTTGTTGTCCTTTCCTTCCTCGCCGATATTGATGTGCACCAGGACGTAGTTGGCCTCCAGCAGCGGCGCGAATTCCTTCGAGTGCAGCGTGGTGTCGAGCACGTGGCAGTCGTAGCACCAGTTGGCGCCAAACATCGCGATCACCCGTTTGTGTTCCTTGGCCGCGCGGTTCAGAGCCTCCGTCAGCTCCGCGTGCGCTTCGCTCGGATCGGAGTACAGCCGGGTATTCGGCGTCGGCGGCTGGGGCAGCCTGCGCCCGGGATCCACGGCGAATTCGCTCCGCTGCGAAACCATGATCCGCCAGCCATCCTCCTGGGGAGCCCAGAGTTGCGCCATGGTGAACACCAGATTCTCCCGGCCGCCCGCGGCCTTCCCATTCGCACGCTGGCACTCCACGCGCACCAGCAGTTTCTTCATCCCGCCCATCGAAGAGATGTCCAGCACCTTGGGATGCAACTCCGTCACCCCCGAGGACTTCAACCCCAGCCAGAATTTCCATTCGTCGTCCAACTTGGCCAGCTTGGTGCTGCCGACTTGCGCCACGGCGGGCGGATGCGCGTCGTACAGCTTGGCCAGCGCGGCCTGGTCGCCGGAAGCGACGGCCTTCTTCCAATCCTCGAAGGGGGCGAAGGGAACCGGCCCTTGCGCCAGACAATTCGCGAAGCTGCCCAGTAGCAACCCAGCCCCCGCCAATCCCAAGATGCGTTGCGTTATTTTCATGATGACCTCTACGATTCCAGAATCACCAGCGCCATCGCGGTGCTGGCGGTGTGTGTGAGCGACAAGGATATCGTTTTCACTCCCAAGTGCGCGGCGATGCGGGCCGCCACGCCGTGCAATTCGAGCGCCGGCCGGCCCGAGCGCTGGTTCGCCACTTCGAAATCCTGCCAGCGCACGCCGCCTCGCCAGCCCGTACCGATGGCTTTCATCCCGGCTTCCTTGGCGGCGAACCGGGCGGCGTACCTCTCGAAGCGGTTGGCCTTGCGCTCGACGTAGGCGATTTCGCGGGGCGTGAACAGGCGCNNTCCGCCAGGTCCACGCCCGTTCCGACGATCACAGCTCCGCCCCCGAGCTGGTGATGGTGAGCCGGCCGTGCTTGACGCCCTTGGTGGCCAGCAGAGCGTCCGCGATCTTCTTCACCTCGCCGGCCTTGCCGCGCACCACCAGCACTTCCAGGCANNTGATGGTCGTAAACCAGCGTCACCGTGCCCACCACTTTGCGTTCGGGCGACTCCCAGGCCTGTTCCACCAGCTCCTCGCGGATCAGGTCGCGAAAGGCCTCCGAGCGGTTCGTGTAGCCGCGTTTCGCGATCAGGTCGTCGAATTTCTTCAAAAGCCCGGAATCGATGGCCACGCCAATTCGGCTCAGCTCCCCCATGGCTCCAGCGTAGGATAACGCCGCGGCCTTGTCCACCACGCGGGCCGGGCGCCGCACTCCTTTCCAACGGAGATTGAACTCAGTTGTGGAGGATACTGGTAGGCGATGAAACTGCATGCGGCGATCCTTTCTTCGGCGGTGGGGTTGGCCACAGCGCTATCCTGCTGTTCCGGGCGACTGCACGGGGCGGATTTCGCAGATCTCAGGATGAACACCGTGGTTCCGGCGAAGGGGCAGCCGTATGACGTAGCGATCTCGACGGATGGGACTCAGGTGGCCATGCTGAGCCGGGAGTTCCCGAAGCCTTCGATCGAGGTGACGTCGGACATGATTGAAGTGCGAGATGTCCAGTCCGGGCGGGAGGCCGGCGTTGTGGCGCTCCCGACGATGAATTGGGAGAAGAGAACCCAGTTTTACATGTCGCCAACGCTCAAGTATTGCGATGGCGGGAAGTACCTGCTGGCTTTCAACGGGCCGGATACGCTCTATGTCATCGATGCGCGCAGTTTCCAGATCCATGCCTCGATCCTGGTGAGTGAGTTGCGGTTGCGGCTCGGGAATGAGACGACGGGTCTCCGGTTCGCCGACATCCCGATGTTAAGCGAAGTTGCCATGGACTGTTCAGCCGGCAGCGCTGTCGCCGCGCTGGGAGTCTGGGCCGACATGGGGGTCGTCTCACTCAAGTTGTTCGATTTGGATAAGGGCTCGGAAACGGCGGATCTTGGAGGCATCTTCCAGGGGCGCAATGAACGCTACACCGGAGACGGGATGGCGATTTCACCGGATGGGTCCAAGCTCGCGCTAGGCGCCTGGAGATTTAACGGTGAAGGGAGCGTGGTGGAGTTGGTGGATACGCGGACGAGAGGGTTTCTCAAGACGCTGGTTCTGGGGGATAAGACCAGGGAGGAGCATCGACTNNTAAGACCAGGGAGGAGCATCAACTCACGTTCGCAGGCGACGGCGCCGTGGTGGCTGGAGCGTCGGAGCGTCAACCAAACTGGTTTAAGCCGGCGCCTCATGGCCGCACGATTCGGGTTTGGGACTTCGGTGGAAATGGCACAGTAAGAACGCTGGGGTGGCCGGGGACGGAGACATATCGGTCCTTCGGAGGATCGGCAAGTGGGGAAGTGGTGTTTGGGTACACGGGAGTTGAGAGTTACTGCGACTCCTGCAATGGCGGCAGTGGAGAGCTGAAGATCGGCGATGCGCGGTTCACGGTGTGGGACCGCGCCTCCTGGCGGGCGGTGGCGCGGTCGCCGAAGCTCAGGGTGGCGTCGCATTCGTGTCCGTGGATTCAAATCATGGGGTCGTGCACCGAATTCGAGCTGGCCCCGGAGCTACGGATGAGCGCCAACGGGAAGGCGATTCTGGCGTTCTGGCCCGGAAGTTTCCCGCCGCCGGATGACGGTCAGGGAGCGGCAGAGCTACAAGTCTTTCGTCTGCCTTGATGCGCCAGCCCTCCGCGCCGAGACCTTAGAACCTTGGCTCCAGTACTTCGGGTCTCGCCAATATGGGCGGGATGGTACATTCCCGATGGCGGGGTGGCGTCCCATACTGTATGCCATGAGACCCCCCGCCAGCCTGCTCGCCATCCTGTTCGCTGCGTCGCTCCCCTTGGCGGCGGGCCCTATCGGCGTAGGCGGCGAAACCTATGCCTGGGTGGCTCCCGGCGAGGAGATCGACATCCAATTCGGCGTCTGGAACTATGCCCGCAACAATCCGGGGAGTTCCCCGTACCCCACCCAGATCGGTCTCCAGGTGCTGGGTCAGGCAGGTACCGGGTCGCTGTTCGAGGGCTGGATCGAGTCGCTCGACGACACCGTCTCGGTTCCCTTGGACGATCCGAACGCCGACCTGCTGGGTTTGCCCGCGGGCTCGCTGCTTGTCTCGCCGGGCACTTTTGCGGCCGGCGGCGGGGCGCCGTTCGACGTGGCGGTCATCGATGGCTACGTTTACCTGTCCGACGCCCAGTCCCAGGCGCTGTTCGGCTCGAACATCGGCAACTATAACAGCGCCGCGCAAATCGTGCTGCTCAATATGGGCGCGGGCTTCATGCTAGGGATCGGCCCCGGCTATACGGTGCGGAATGCCGTTTCCGAGCCGGGGATCGGGGGCGACGGGCCGGTCGAAACGGCGGGCATCACGGGCCCGGTGTCGGTCACCGCTCCGGAGCCTGCCACCTGGCTGTGCATCGCCTGCGGCCTCGGCGCGCTTGCATTCCTGGCACGCCGCCGGCATCGGCTATCATAGGAACTCCAGGAGAACTCTTGAGCTCTACGGCTTCCCCCAGCGTGGTACCGGAACGAAAAGCACTGACCCGCCGCCAGTCCATTGGGCTGGTCTTCATCTGCACCTTGCTCGGAGCGGCCGGGCAGATTTTCATCAAGACCGGGGCCACCACCTCGGCCACCGCCGCGCCCTGGACCACCCTGGCCGGCATCTGGGCCAATCTCTACGCCATGGCCATCAACCCGAATCTGATTGGCGGATACGCCCTGTACGCGCTGATGACGGTGGTGTTCATCTTCGCCTTGCGCGACGAGGAACTGTCGGTCGTCTACCCCGTCATCTCGCTCACCTACGTGTGGGTGGCGGGCCTGTCGATCTGGCTCTTCGGCGAGACCGTGAATCTGCCCAAGATCCTGGGCGTTCTGGTCATCGTGGCCGGAGTCGGAGTGCTCGGAATGGGCGGCAGGAAATGACGGCGCCAGTGGCCGGCACTCCCATCCAGTCCATGGTTCTGGTGGGAATTGCCTCCGTTATCGGTTCCTTTGGCGCGCTATTCCTCAAAACCGGGTCCGCTAAGCTCAACCGCGGCCTGCGCTATCTGTTCCTGAACGGCCAACTGGCGCTGGGAGTGGCCCTGTTTGTCGCGTCGTCGCTGGCCTATGTGGTGGGACTCCGGCACGGAGAGCTGAGCGTGCTCTATCCGCTGGTTTCCCTCGGCTACATCTGGGCCCTGCTCTGGGCGGCGCTGTTCCTGAAGGAGCCGATCACGCGGAACAAGGTCTACGGCCTGCTGCTGATCGTGCTGGGGATCGTACTGATTGGCGTCGGCAAGAGCTGATCGCCTCTTGCATCGGCCCCCCTTTTTGCAGTACATTCGGCTAAGGATTCTTCGCGCCTAGAAGGAGGGCTTTCTATGCCGATTCTCGCCAAACTGCGCGAATTCCTGGATCAGAACCAGGTGGATTATACCCATACCGTCCATCCGCTGGCCTTCACCGCTCGGGAGGTCGCCTCCGCCGAGCACGTCCCGGCCCGCGAAATGGCGAAAACCGTGATCTTCCTGAGCGAGGAGGGTTACGGCATGGCGGTCCTGGCCTCCGACAGCCTGGTGGACCTGGAACAGCTCCGGCTGGACCTGGGTCTTACCCGCCTGCGGCTGGCCACCGAGGCGGAACTCGGCGAGCTGTTCCCCGCCTGCGAGCTGGGCGCCATGCCGCCCTTCGGGAACCTGTTCGGCTTGCCGGTCTACGTGGACAGCCGCCTCCACGGCGCGGACACCATCACCTTCAACGCCGGGTCGCACCGCGACGTCATCCACATGCACTGGCGCGATTTCGAGCGCCTGGTGAACCCGGCCATCATCAGCTTCGCCCGGCGCGCCGGAGCGACGGCGTAAGGAGGATTCGAGCAGGGGGCGTTCCGTGCCACGCCCCCAACCGCGACACACTTCACAAAAGCATGTCGCTTCGCCTACCGCTCCGGCGTTGCGGCTCGCAGGAAGCCGTGATACGCATTGTGCGCGTCAAGGTAGAATCCCGCGATCGTCCCTTCCGAGTTGTTGGTCATGGGGTAGGTGCCTTGGCCGGCGCCCGTGCCCGCGCCCGTGGCCGAGGCCGGAACATTGAAGGTGGTTATCTTGCCGTTGGTGTCGCGCAGGAAGCCGTGGGCCACGTCGCTCGCGTCAACGTAGTATCCCTGGATCGCCCCCGGCGAGTTGTTGCCCATGGGGTAAGTGCCTTGGCCGGCGCCCGTGCCCGCGCCCGAAACGTCGAAGGTGGTCATCCAACCGTTGGGAGCGTGCAGGAAGCCGTGGGCCACGCTGTTCGCGTCATAGTAGGGCCCCGTGGTCTCCCCCTCCGGATTGATGCTATAGGAGATGGTGCCGAGGCCGAAGGTTGTGCCCGCACCCGGAGCTTCAAACGAGGTGAAGCTCCCGTTGGGATTGCGCACGAAGCCGTGATACAGGTAGTTCGCATCCACGTAAAAACCCGTGATCGCCCCAGCCGGGGTGAGGCTAGAGAAGAACTGGGGGAAGGTGCCTTGGCCGATGCCTTGGGAGGGGACGCCCGTGCCCGCGCCCGGAGCGTCGAAGCTGGTTATCTTACCGTCGGGGGCGCGCACGAAGCCGTGAGCCACGCCGATCGCGTCGTAGTAATATCCCGCGATCACCCCGGAATCGTTGATGTCGCCGGTAATCGTGCCTTGGCCGGCGCCTGTGCCTGCATCCGGAGCGTCGAAGGTGGTTATCTCACCGTCGGGAGTGCGCTGGAAGCCGTGAAACACGCTGTTCGCGTCGGAGTAGAACCCTGTGACTGCCCCCTCCCGGTTGAGGCCATAGACGTAGGTGTACGTGGACCCCACGGGATCGAACTTGGCGAATCTGCCGTCGGGATTGCGCAGGAAGCCGCGACCCGCGTAAGTAGCGTCGATGTAGAATCCCACGATGGCGCCCCGCTCATTGACGCCGATGGCCTGTGTGCCCTGGCCGGCGCGTGCGCCCGATCCCGGAACGTTAATCTCAATGATCCGGCCTGGAACTGTGTTGCTCTGCGCGGTTGCGTTGGCGGCAACCAGCGCCATGCCGAATGCGGCGATCCATGCGGCGCATGTCTGCCGCGGTCTGGTGTGAGTCGTCATATCGTTTCCCCTTTCCTTTTGTCTTCTTGGATTCCGGAGGTGCATCGGAACCTGTTTCATCCATCTGCCCTCACTAAGTGGAAGGCGGAAGCCAGCGCCGAAAACCGGAATCGGGCTGGTGATATACTTCTAGGCGGCCCCTGGACCGGGCCCTGGGTATGGCCCCATCCGTGCCCATTACCGGGTTGCTGCTGGCCTGGCGAGAGGGGAACCGAGCCGCGCTCGATGAGCTCCTCCCGCTGGTTTACTCCGAGTTGCGCCGCGTGGCGCACCGCTACGTTCGCGGCGAGCGCCCGGGCGCCACTCTGAACACTTCGGCGCTGGTTAACGAGCTCTACCTTCGGCTGGTCGACTCCAGCCGCGTCCAGTGGCGCGACCGCGCGCATTTCTTCGCCCTCTCGGCGCAGTTGATGCGGCGCATCCTCGTCGATGCGGCCCGGACTCGCCATTCCCACAAGCGCGAAGGAGTTCGCATCCCGATCGAGGACGCTTTGAACTTCTACGAGAAGCGCAGCGGCGACCTGGTAGCTCTGGACGATGCCCTCAACGCGCTCGCCGCTCGGGATGAGCGGAAGGCCCGCGTCGTCGAAATGCGCTTCTTCGGCGGCCTGACGGCGCAGGAAACCGCCGAGGTCCTCGACGTTTCNNGTTCCTCGGCGAGGCCTGCGGCGGGGACGAGGAGTTGCGCCGCGATCTGGAATCCCTGTTGGGCCACGCGCAAGGCGCCGGCGACTTTCTCGAGCCGCCCGCTCCGGCGGCCTCGGTGCTGGCAGCGGGGCGGCGCCTCTCGGC
>PMEV01000104.1:4039-21081 GCA_003154855.1 Bryobacterales bacterium | reverse complement strand
ACTCGCGCGGCCATACGGCGGCCGGGTGCGGATAGCATACTCCCCGGGGGCCGCATCGTCACGCCGCTGGGACGCTCCTACACGACGGGGCCGGGGCCGTTTGGGCTGGCGATTTCGCCGAGCGGCAATCTGGTGGCGACGGCGAACGGCGGGCCGCAGCACTATTCGCTCACCATCCTGCGGCGCGACAAGATGTACTGGTGGGTGCGGCAGGTGGAGGCGGCCGGGGAAACGGGGAAGGCGGAAGACGACTGGCGCAGCGTTTTTATGGGCCTGGCGTTCGACGGGGAACATGCGCTGTACGCCTCGGAAGGCAACTCGGGGCGGGTGCGGCTGATCGACCCGGCCACGGGCGAGAAAAAGCGGGTATTCGACCTGAACGAGGGCGGCTACCAGGACAGCTACAGCGGGGACCTGGCGCTGGACCGGGAGCGCGGGCTGCTGTACGTGCTGGATCAGGCGAACTTCCGGCTGGCGGCGATCGATTTGCGGAAGCGGCAACCGATACGCTCGGTGAAGCTGGGCCGGTTGCCGTTCGCGATGGCGCTGTCGCCGGACGGGCGCCGGGCCTACGTGACCAACTTGGGGATGTTCCAGTATCAAGCGGTGCCGGGGGTGGACCCCAAGCAGGCGCGGGTGACCGGATTGCCGTTCCCGGCGTTCGGCTTTCCATCGCGAGAGGCGCTGGAGGGGGCGCGGCGGGAGACCGGGCGCGGAGAGGTGGAGGTGCCCGGCCTGGGCGATCCCAATGTGCCGGAGTCGAATTCGCTGGCCATTGTGGACCTGGAGAATCCGGCGGCTCCGAAGCTGCGGGCGCTGATCCGCACGGGGCTGCCGTTTGGAGAGGGGAGCCTGGGCGGGAGCAGCCCGTCGGGGGTGGCGGCGAGTGCGGATGCGGTGTTCGTGGCCAACGGGAACAACGATTCGATCACGGTGATCGACGCGGCGACGGAGAAGATCCGGGGCACGATTCCTATTCGCATTCCGGGGCTGGAGACGCTGCGCGGAGTGTTGCCGATCGGCCTGACTTACGTGCCCGGCCAGAACTGGCTGCTGGTGGCGGAGGCGGGGATTAATGCGATCGGAGTGGCGGATGTGGCGGGGATGCGCATGCTGGGGCACCTGCCGGCGGGCTGGTTCCCGACGCGGGTGCTGCTGGATCGCGACATGGTGTACGCGACCAACGCCAAAGGACAGGGGACGGGCCCCAACAGCGACCGGGCGGCGCTCGAGGATACGTTCCAGGGATCGTTCCGGCGGGGCAGCNNTTTCGATTTTCCCGATGCGCGAGACGAACGATCTGGCCAGGCTGACGGCCCGGGTGATGGAGAACAACGGCTTCACGCCCGCGCAGAAGGCTGCCGCGGCGCTGCCGAAAGAGATTCGCCACGTGGTGCTGATCGTGAAGGAGAACCGGACCTTCGACGAAGTGTTCGGCGATATTGCGAGCGCGTCGAATGGCGCGGTGGCGGGCGATCCGATGCTGGCGCGGCTGGGACGGCACGGCAACGTGGCCAGCACGGGCCGGGGAATGCGGCAGCGGCCGATTCTGATGGCCGTCAACATTACGCCCAACCATCACGAGATGGCCACGCGCTGGGCGTTCAGCGACAATTTCTACGCGGATTCGGAAGTGAGCGTGGACGGGCANNAACGCCTGGACGGAAAGCTCGCTGATGGCGGCCTACGGGAAACAAAAGGATTTCCGGCTGCCGACCAGCGCGCCCGGCCGGCTGCTGTTCGCCCAGACACATGCCAGCGTGCATCCGGAGGAGCAACTCGAGGCGGGAGCGATCTGGCATCAACTCGAGCGCCACGGGATACCGTTCCGGAATTACGGGGAAGGCTTCGAACTGGCCGGCATGGACGCGAGCGAGGGCCTCAAGCCGACCGGCGGGCGCTTTCTCACCAACGTGCCGATGCCCGATCCGCTATACCGGAACACGTCGCGGGAGTATCCGGTGTTCAACCTGAACATCCCGGACCAGTACCGGGCCTCGCAGTTCATCGCCGAGGTGGAGCGGAAGTACGTCCAGGGCGGCGAGGCGTTTCCGCGGTTCGTGTTCCTGCACCTGCCGGCGGACCACATGATGAAGGCGCGTCCCGAGGATGGGTATCCTTACGAAGCGTCCTACGTGGCGGATAACGACCTGGCGCTGGGGCGGATTGTCGAGTATCTCTCAAAAAGTCCGTGGTGGCGGGAGATGGCGATCTTCGTCACGGAGGACGACGCGCAGGGCGGGGTGGATCACGTGGATTCGCACCGCACGGTGCTGCTGGTGGCCAGCCCGTATGCGCGGAAGAATTACGTTTCGCACGTGAATTCCAGCTTTCCGGGACTGTTGAAGACCGTCTTCCGGCTATTGGGGGTGCCGGCGTTGAACCTGTTCGACGCGGCGGCCTCGGACCTCGGCGACTGCTTCACGAGCGAGCCGGATTTCGCGCCCTACCAGGCGATCGCGCCCGATACGCGGCTGTTCGATCCGGCCAAGGCGCGCGAACCGCTGGACGCGGAGCCGTCGCCCGCGATGGACGATCCGGAGCTGCTGAGGGAACAGCACCGGGAGGCGGGGAAGTAGGGGGGGGCTGGGCGATCAGTAGGGCCCGAGGAACCTCTCTCCGTTGAAATGCACCAGATGGTCCGGCGCTTCCGCGACCCATACCTCGGTCTCCCAAGCGATTTCGGGCAGATGTCTCGCCATCTCGTGCCTGGTAAGAAACGCGGTCACGAACACAAGTCCAGCCGTAGACGCGCCGAACAACTCCTTGAGCTCATTGTGGCGTTTCGGGTTCACCGGTCCGTGGCTGGTGACGGCTTCGATCAGCACGAGCCAATTCCTCTCGGGCAGATGAACGACCACATCCGGCATCTTGCCGTGTTCCTCGATTTCGACATCGAGTTCTTCGAGGGCGGCGACGTCGAAGTAGGCCCACTTCTTAGCGGTGTCGCCGACGTAGATTGGCTGGCCGCCAGGAGTGAAACGCGGACAGAACTCGTTGACGATTTGCTCCACAAGGATATTCTGACCGCCCGGTGAAAGCGTGATTTCGGCACC
Organism: Bryobacterales bacterium; assembly: GCA_003154855.1. GTDB lineage: Bacteria > Acidobacteriota > Terriglobia > Bryobacterales > Bryobacteraceae > Fen-330. The sequence continues at coordinate 18,025 of PMEV01000104.1, read as the reverse complement.
GGCGCCGATCGTCAAAGGGATCCTGTGCATGGCTCGCGCATGGGCGTACTTCTTGGCGAGCGATCCCGCCCTTGTGAGGTACTTCTTCAGCTTTGGGACCCAGCGGTCTGTTCCGAAAGTCCGAACCACTGCGAGCGCGGCTGTCTCGATTTGGTATACCGTGAGGCCGCTGTTTGTCGGGCGATCCGGCTTGTCCGGGTTCTCGTGGATCAGCCCGGCCTCTCTGAACTGGTGCACCGTCTGGCGGCGCACGGTCTCACGGCTATTGGGCGCGTACTCCTTGCCGTAGTGTTCTTTGAAGAACGTCATCATCTGCGTGATGCCGCGCAAGGGCCGCCGGGCCGCCGGCCATGAGTCTGCCGGCTTCATGTCCAGCAGGGCGAGCAAGGTGAGTGCGGAGCGATCGTTCTGCTGCGCTCTGGGAAGGCCCAGGTCTCGCAGAATCTGCTGTGCTTCGGCCAGCTTGGTCTTCGCTTGATTGGACTGCTTTGTGTCTCGATTATTCGCCATGAGTTCGCCCTCTACCAACTGGTCGATCCCGCTTTGATCCGGGAAGGCGTCGCCCAACATTCCGCCGAGCCGCTCCAGCGCTTCACGCGACGGGTATCGAAGGCTGCGCAGGTCCGTTGCGTTCACCTGGGTGTGGCCGTTGAAGCTCCGGAAGTACGAATCGGTAAGTGTCGAGTTCAGGAATACGACGAGGCCTTTCGCGAGATCCTTGGACATGCCGCTGCCGTGCCCATGGTAGTAATTCAGGTGATTCTCGAATCCGACCAAAGCGGAAGGCATGCGTTGCGGATCATAGAGTGCCGCCATGATGCGGCGCCGCTCTTCCTTCGAGGAGAACCGCTTCACTAGCACGTACGTTCCGGCTGGAACCAGAAGCTCGGCAGTCTCGGCGCTGGCGACGATCGCGTTTGGCTTCCTAGACCCTGGCTTGGGCCACGCAACATGGCCTTCCAGGAAATGCGCCGGGTAGATCAGCGGTACAGTGCCTTCCTCCGAGCCGTTGCGGAGGTGCGGTTTCGCGCGGAACTCCACCACGCGGCCCGTTGAGACCGTCAAACCCAAATCCGCGAGGCTCGCGGGCAGATCGGCGACATGCTCGGCTGCGCGATGGCTCGTCCCGTCGGCGACGATGTGGATGAACTCGTCCGGGTCCTCCGGATGTACGACTTGGTCGTAGGAGACTCGGCGTTCCGTCTTCATCTCGCCGTCCGGCCCGGCTGAAGTCGAGATCGCGACGTCGCCGCTGTCCGCCCCGCGAATCGCATGGAGTATCACGTTCTCCTGGAGGACGTCGTCGCCTTTGAAGGCGCAGTTGCGGGATTCGAATACGTGGATTCTCCGGAGAGCCATCTCGCGGAGGAACTCCTCCCGGAATGGCCGAAAGTACGGACCGTTGCAGAAGCTTCTCGGGGTGATCGCGACTAGTTCGCCGCCCTCCACGAGCATCCGGCAGACTAGCGCGAGGAAAGCGGTGTAGAGGTTGCTCGTCTCAATTCCGGCGCACCGCAGCATCAAGCGGGTTTCGGACCCGCTGTTTATCTTCCGGTAGGGAGGGTTCATGATGGCGCAGTCATACTCCCCCGGTTTCGAGAGAAGCGAAGTGGACAGCGTGCCGGCGGCTGCCTCAATGAAGTCGCCTTGCCGGATATCGAAAGAAAAAGCAATGCGGTGTTCGCGGCATTCGGCCGCGCACAATTCGAGCGTCGAGCACAGGTACTCGGCAAGGAGCGGGTCGGTCTCGTAAGCCGTGACCCGCAGTTCCTCGGGCTTCTCGTTGCGGGAACATATTTCGGCGACCCATGCCGCGGTCAGTGAACCTACACCGGCGCCAGCGTCGATCATCCTGTAAATCGGCTTGACGGATCGGAATAGCGAGGCCATCAAGCGCGCCACTGGCGGAGGCGTAAGGAACTGGCCTAGCGCGACTCGCCGAGCTGGGTCAAGTCGCCCGGTAGCATCCTGGCGAAAGAAATCGACCCGCTCTAGTAGCGCCCCGGCTACAAGCTGTTGGCTGATATGCACTCCTGGACAATATTTTACGCCTCCAGCGGCATGAGCGCTCCCCTGACATACCTCGGGCTACTCGTTGACGTGCACCACCTTGGCTGGNNGGCGGGAAGCCGTTGAACCAGGTGGCGGAGGCGTTGCTGTAGGCGCCGATGTTGTCGGAGAAGACCAGATCTTCGATTTCCAGGTTGGGCAACTCTTCGGATTGGGAGATGGTGTCCAGGCCGTCGCAGGTTTGGCCGAAGACGGCGCAGATTTCGGTGGGGCCCCTTTTGAAAGCATTGATGTGGTACTGGCAGTGGTCGAAGATGATGCCGGAGAAGGTGTGGTAGACGCTGTCGTCGATGTAATAGCACGTTTTGGCGTCGCGGACCGCCTTGCCGATGACGCGGGCGACGACGAAGGCCGCGGTGGCCACCAGGAAACGGCCGGGCTCGGCCAGGATCTCGAGATCGGCGGGGAACAGGCGGGCGATTTCGGCGTTGATCTTTTTCGCCAGCGCGCCGATGGGGCGGACGTGGCGGTTGTAGCGGACGGGAAAGCCGCCGCCGATATCCAGGATCTTGATCTCGAAGCCGCGCGCCTTGGCTTCCCTCATCACGGCCGCCGCCATGTTGAGGGCCTGCACGAAATTCTCGAAGTTAGTGCACTGGCTGCCGACGTGGAAGCTCACGCCCTCGACCACCAGGCCGATGCGGAAAGCCTCCGAGATGAGGTCGACGGCCTCGCCTGGGTCGCAGCCGAACTTCGAGGAAAGCTCGACCATCGAGCCGGTGTTGGGAACGCGCAAACGCAGCACCAGGCCGGCGTGCGGGGCGTAGCGGCGGATCTTGCGCAGCTCCTCGATGTTGTCGAAGGTGACCAGCGGCTTGTACTGGTCCAAGACTTCGAGCGTTTCCTTGGGCTTGATGGGGTTGGCGTAGACGATTTTGTCCCAGATGAAATCCTGGCGCTCCTGTGCCGGCAGATTCCGGATGTTTTCGTAGACCAGCATGAACTCGGGCAGGCTGGCCACGTCGAAGCTNNTAGTAGGCCTGCACCTTGGGCAGGTGCTTGCGGAAGGCGGCGTAGTTGCGGCGGATCAGGTCGTGGTCGACGACCACCACGGGCGTGCCGTGCTGGCGGGCGATGGCTTGCAGTTGGCGCGCGGTCATCGGAGAATCGGGTCCGAACCGTCCAGCATCTTCACTTTGTTGTGGGCGAAGTATTCGCGCGTCAGGGCCTGCATCATCTGGGCGCGCTGGTCGTAGAGCCGCCGCAGCTTGCGCGGTTTGTGCCGGGCGAGGGCGTAGTGCGTAAGGATGGGGAGAGCGATGGTGGTGTCGGTGTAACAGACCACGGCGTCGGGCAGGCGGTCGGGGTCCACCTTGCCCCAACTTACGGCTTCGCTGGGGGTGGCGCCGCTGAGGCCGCCGGTGTCGGGACGGGCGTCGGTCACTTGCAGGAAATAATCCTGGCCGAATTCCTTGATGCGCAGCACTTCCTGGATCTGCGGCTCGGTTTGCAGCATGAAGTTCTTGGGGCTGCCGCCGCCCCACAGGACCACGGCGCTCTGTCCGCCGGAGCGCTTGGCCGCCAGCACGAAGGCGGTGGTCTCGTTCACGTCGATGGCGGGATTCAGGCGCAGCTTGTTGCCGCGCAGCTCGACGCCGGCCACGTTCATGCCGATGGTGGAATCGCCCGGCGACGAGGTGTAGCAGGGCACGCCGGCGCGGTAGGCGGCGGCCATCACGGAGACGTCCTTGACGCCGGCCTTGCGCTCCCATTCGGCGGCGTACTTGCCCAGCAGGTAGTGCAGCTCGGCGGTGCCCATCTCCTTCTGAAATTCGGGCTGAACGAGGATGCCGCGCAGGACTTCGTCGGTGGCCATCAGGCAGTCGCTGTAGCCCAGCAGCACGTCGTAGACGCGCACGATGTCGTTGTTGCGCAGCTCGGTGTCGTCCATCTTGAAGCTGCCCACGTGCACCGGGTAGTTCAGCGCGAAGTGGAGGTCGTGGTAAAGATTCGCGCCAGTAGCTACGATCCAATCCACGAAGCCGGCCTTGATGAGCGGGACGATCGAGGAGCAGCCCAGGCCCGCCGGCGTGAGCGCACCCGAAAGGCTCATGCCGATGGTGACTTCCGGCTGGAGCATCTTTTCGACGAAGAGCTGGCAGCCTTCCTTGAGGCGGGCGGAGTTGTAGGCGAGGAAGGTCTGGTCGACCAGGTCGGCAAGCTTTTCCTTGCCGGTAAGGTTCTTGGGCAGGATGCGCTTGCCGGAAAGATACTGGTCGCGCTGCGGGCATTTCTTCTTTTTGAGCCAGTCGGGCGCCTCGGAGAGGTCTTCACGGTAGCGGCGGGGGGTTTCGCGATTCTTGGGCATGGTTCAGAATACGATTATGGCAGAATCGCGCAACGCAGCCGGAGAAACGCCCCACGCCCTCGGCTTTTCCATGCCGGCGGAATGGGAGAAGCACGAAGCCACTTGGCTGGCCTGGCCGCATAACCGCACGGATTGGCCGGACAAGCTGGACACCATTCGATGGGTCTACACGGAGATGGTGCGCAAGATCGCGGCGGGGGAGACCGTGCGCCTGCTGGTCAACTCGACGGCCGCAGAGAAGGCGGCGCGACGCAGGCTGGCTCGGGCCGGGGCGGATGCCGGGCGGGTCGAGTGCATCGTGCATCCGACCAACCGCGGCTGGACGCGCGATATGGGGCCGCTGTTTGTGCGGAGGGGCGCGGAGACCGCCATCGTGCATTTCCATTTCAACGGCTGGGCCAAGTACCGCGACTGGGGGAAGGACCGGCGAGTGCCGGAGACCGCTGCCAAACGGCTGGGGAAGCGGCTGTTCCAGGCGGAGTGCGGCGGCCGGCCTTTCGTGCTGGAAGGGGGCGGCATAGAGGTCAACGGCCGGGGCACATTGCTGACCACCGAGGAATGCTACCTGGATCCGCGGACGCAGGTGCGCAACCCGGGCCTGGGCCGGAAGGAATTCGAGGCGACGCTTCGGGAATACCTGGGCGCGACGAACGTCTTCTGGCTGGCGGGGGGCGTGGCAGGCGACGACACGCACGGGCACATCGACGACCTCTGCCGCTTCGTGAATCCGAAGACGGTGGTGCTGATCAAGGAAGACGATGCGCGGGACATCAACTACCGCGCGCTGGCGGAGAACTGGGAACGGATTGGGGACCTGCGGCTGGAGGACGGATCGAGGCCGGAGGTGGTGGCGCTGCCCATGCCGGGTCCGCTGTGGTTCGACGGCGACCGGCTGCCCGCGAGCTACGCCAACTTCTACATTGCGAATGCGGCGGTGATCGTCCCCACTTTCAACGACCCGAACGACCGGGTGGCTCTGGGTATTCTGGGCGAGTTGTTCCGGGACCGGCCGGTGGTGGGCATACACGCCGTCGATCTGGTGCTGGGCTTCGGCACGCTGCATTGCCTCACGCAGCAGCAGCCAGCGGAGTAGACGTTGTGCGGTCTCCCGTATAATTGCTGCGTGACGAGACACCGGATTGCATTCGTAATCGCTCTTCTGTTCAGCGCGGGTTGCGTACTAGCCGGCAACGGTCTTCCGTCCGCCAATAAGATCCTGAAGCGCTATGTAAGAGCGACCGGCGGCTGGGCGGCTTACAAGAACCAGCACTCGAATTGCATCGTGGGCGAGTTCGAGGTGGCCGGTGTGCCGGCCAAAGGGACCGTGATCATGTGCCACCAGGCGCCCGACAAGAGCTACGCGGAAGTGGGCATTCCCTTCTTCGGCAAGGGGCGTACGGGAACGGACGGACAGGCGGCCTGGGAGATCCCATTCATGGGAGAGCCCAAGGTGCGGGGAGGGCGGCAAGCGGGAGTTCGCGCTGCTCGCTGGGCGGCTCAATTCCGAGATCGAGTGGCGCACATTGTACAGGCGGGTGAAGACGGTAGGATGCGAAGAGGTGGACGGGAAGCGAGCCTACGTCGTCGTGAAAACCTTCAGGCTGGCCGAGCCAGTCACCGAGTACTACGATGCCGCGAGCCATCTGCTGGTTAAGTCCATCACGAAAATGCCGACGGCGGACGGAGAGCCGGTTGTCGAGACACTGCCGAGCGATTACCGCAAGGAAGGCGGCGTCTTGATCCCGCACAGGATCGTGACAAAGTCTGCCGGACGGGTGCGCATCATGACCATCCGAAGCGTCACGGTCAACCAGGACGCGCCGCCCGGCGCCTTCGACATCCCCTTCGAGATCCAAGCGCTGCTGGACTGCAAGTAGGCCACTCTTCGCCGTGTGCGCAGCTCCCGCGCGGGCCGGAAAAGGGCTCCATGTTTAATTGGGAATTCCCGCAGGCAACTTGAGAAAGTTGGAAAGGGGCGGCGTGCCGGATCGGTGTCAGACGCATTGCTTTCGCTGATTGCCCACGGAAGGATCGCCAGTTTCGACGGCGGCCCGGCGACACCGTCCAACTCGTTCCTCGTGCACTCTCGCCAACACGGGAGGACGACCGGATTCGGCTGCGCAACGCTCATCCCCTCCTTGATTTGTACACGGCTGGCTGGCGGAGGGACTGACTGCCGTAGCCGGGGCTGGCCGAATCGAGGGTGTCGTCCGTGCGGGAGACGGTGGAGGAAGCGCTATCCCCAAGCAAACGAGGCGAAAACTGCGGCGGACCTTATGCGGAAAGGAGCCGGCCTCTGGGTTCCGGGATGGGGCGGCCAAGTTCACGAGCCGTTCCCAACCATTCCGCGATCACGACCTCGGCGTTCGCAAGAGCCTCCTGGCGTGTGGCGCCGTCGGCAGCGCAACCCGCCAGTTCCGGCACCTCGGCGATGAAAGCTCCATCCTCGCCGCTCCAGTAGAGAATGATCTCGTATTTCGTCATTTGGCCCCCTCTGCCAGTTTATATCGAAGGATGACCGTCCGCACCTGCTTGACTTGATACGGTTTGGCGAATGAGCCTCGCGCCTGGAGGTTCAGGATTTCGGCAACGTCCGCCCGCGTGAAGATATGGTGGCTGCCCTTCACCCGTTCGGAGAAGCCAAGTCCCACAAGGAGAGCGCGCAAATCGCGGAATCGGACACTTGCGTCCGCGTCGCCTCGGAGAACTCTTGAGAGAACCGGCCGGCGCACTCTTCGATTATGCAGCACACGGCCTGCTTGTGTCCGCTCGTCGGCGCTTGCCGTGTCGCCGGCGTTTCGTCTGGCCTTCACTTGCCGCAACACGCGGCATTCGTGAAGCCGAAACCCACCGAGAGCGCTGCCCGGGCGGGTGGGAAAAGGGCTCCATGCTATAGAGGAGATTCCCGCATGCAACTTGAGAAAGTCTATGAGCCGCAATGCTTTGAGCCACACTGGGCGCAGTGGTGGATCGACTCGGGCGTGTTTCGCGCCGAGGCCGAAGCGCCAGGCTGGCCGTTCTCGCTGGCAATCCCCCCGCCCAACGTGACCGGCTCGCTGCACATCGGGCACATGCGAGAGCACACGGAGACACCATCAAGCGGCAGATGATCCGGTTAGGCGCAAACTGCGACTGGAGCCGGGAACGCCTCACGTCGACGTTGCCCCAGGCGTCGCGGTCGTGGAGACTGATGCAAGCCAGATGGCTCTGGCTGGTGGGTTTCTGGCGGTCGGCGATTTTGTCGTTGAAATCGGTTCCGGCGGTCTCGTAGCCCGCAAGATAGCGGAATGGTCGATTGATAGCCGCAGCCCCCGCCGCGGATGATGCACCGGCTGCCCTGGAATCGGCTTCCCGACTCAATACGACCCAAGTCGTGGGACTTCGCCTCTTTCATTTGGCCGCTTGGCCTCGATCAAGCAGGAGTCCCTGGTGAGTGGAAAAACGAACATGGAGCCTCCAGTGTTTGAGGTGCTCCCCGCCAGTTCGACGACATCTTGGAAAAAGTCCTCATCCGCCGTCAGCACCGTCAGTGCTGTGCTGCCAGAAGCTAACGCGACGGCGATGACCTCGTGATTTCGTCCCGCCAGATACTGATGGATTCTGTCAAGGTCGTCCTGGCTAAGGAGGGACCGGGGCTCCAGGACGCCGCAGTCGAGCCGTGCCTCGGCCAGAAGCAGGCCCTGGCTACGCAGGTTGGCGACCGACCAGAGAACGAACAGGTCGCCGGGCGGTGCTGCCAGCACATAGGCTAGATACTCGGGATAGGCTGCAACGCCAACCTTTTCGTTGCCCCCGCCACCGCCATGATGGTAATGCAGGCCGCATACCCAACCTTCGGCAAGTGCGAGCTCAACCTTGCGCAGATTCCGATCCGAAAGGATGTTTGGCCCGGATTGCGTCCAGTCCGGGCCACTAAACCTCTGCATGCGCTGAACCTCCGGTAGGGGCTGATGCCGCCTGTTCGTAAGTGTACCTGAAGGCCCTGTTTGGGGAGAGCTGTTTGAGGAGCTTCGGCTGGCCATCCAGCAATCCGCGAACGATACTGAGAATACCCCAGTGCTCCAGACCAATAGCTGGACCTCCGTCCTGAGGCGAATACACGGCCTGGCCGGCCATTGGCATCGGCGCAGGCACCCAATCACTGGACGCTAAAAGCGCGCCGCCGGCCCTGGTTCCGGCTCCGCCGCGGGCGGGAAAAGGGCTCCATGCTATATTGGAAATTCCCGCATGCAACTTGAGAAAGTCTATGAGCCGCAACGCTTTGAGCCGCACTGGGCGCAGTGGTGGATCGACTCGGGCGTGTTCCGCGCCGAGGCCGCCGCACCGGGCCGCCCGTTCTCGCTGGTAATCCCTCCGCCGAACGTCACCGGCTCGCTGCACATCGGGCACATGCTCGAGCACACGGAGATCGACGTAACCATCCGGTGGCACCGGATGCGCGGCGAAAACACCCTCTGGCTCCCCGGCACCGACCACGCCGGCATCGCCACACAGATGCTGGTCGAGCGCCAGCTCGCCAGCGAGGGCCTGGACCGCCGCACACTCGGCCGCACGGAATTCGAGCGCCGCATCTGGGCCTGGAAGGAACGCTACGGCGACACCATCAAGCGCCAGATGGTCCGGCTGGGCGCAAGCTGCGACTGGAGCCGGGAACGCTTCACGCTGGACCCGGGCCTGTCCCGCGCGGTCCGCGAGATCTTCGTGCGGCTGCACGAAAAGGGGCTCATTTACCGCGGCGAGTACATGGTGAACTGGTGCCCGCGCTGCCAGACCGCGCTCTCGGATCTGGAGGTCCCGCACGACTCCATTCCGGGCCACCTGTGGCACATCCGCTACCCGATCAGCGGGAGCTCGCGCTACCTGGTGGTGGCCACGACGCGGCCCGAAACCATGCTCGGCGATACGGCCTGCGCGGTGAATCCCTCCGACGAGCGCTACCGCGACCTGCACGGCCAATCCGTCCAGTTGCCGCTGATGAACCGGGAGATCCCCATCATCCTGGACGAAGTGGCGGACCCGACATTCGGCACCGGCGTCGTGAAAGTCACCCCGGCGCACGACCTCAACGATTTCGAGGCGGGCCGCCGGCACAACCTTCCGAAGATCCAGGTCATCGACGAAACCGCGCACATGACCGCCGCCGCCGGGCCCTACGCCGGGCTGGACCGCTTCGAGGCCCGCGCGCGCGTGGTGGCGGACCTGGACGCCCTGGGCCTGATCGAAAAGATTGAACCTTACCAATTGAGCCTGGGCAGATGCCAGCGCTGCAAGACGCCGGTCGAGCCGCTCATCTCGACCCAATGGTTCGTCAGGACCAAGCCGCTGGCCGAGCCGGCCATTCGCGCCGTCGAGGACGGCCGCATACAGTTCACGCCGGAGAACTCGACCAAAACCTATTTCGAGTGGATGTACAACATCCGCGACTGGTGCATCTCGCGCCAGCTCTGGTGGGGCCACCGCATCCCGGCCTGGCACTGCCAGGATTGCGCACGGATTCTGGTGGTGCGCGAGACGCCCGTGCAGTGCCCCTGCGGATCGAACCGCCTGGAGCAGGACCCGGACGTGCTGGACACCTGGTTCAGCTCCGCCCTGTGGCCCTTCTCGACGCTGGGCTGGCCGGAGGAAACCGAAGACCTGCGGGTCTACTATCCCACCTCGTTGATGATCACCGGCTTCGACATTCTGTTCTTCTGGGTCGCGCGCATGATCATGATGGGCCTGGAGGCCACCGGCAACGTGCCCTTCCGCGAAGTCTACATCCACGCGCTGGTCCGCGATCCCGAGGGCCAGAAGATGTCCAAGACGCGCGGCAACGTCGTCGATCCGCTGGAAGTCACCGAGAAGCACGGGACGGATGCGGTGCGCATGGCCATGCTGCTGGGCGCGGCGCCGGGCACCGACATCGTGCTCACCGAAGAGCGCATCCTCAGCGCCCGCGCCTTCGCCAACAAGATCTGGAACGCCGCCCGCTTCATCTTCCTCAACATGGAGCGCTCGGGGGTGGAAGCGTGGCTGCCCGAGGAAAGCGTCTGCCACCGTCCCGAGCCGGTGGACGCGGGCCACGAGGGCATCCCGCTCGAAGACCGCTGGATTTTCAGCCGCCTCAACAGTTGCGCCGACCTGGTGAACCGCGCCATAGAGCGCTACCGCTACCATGAGGCCGCCCAGTTACTCTGGCAGTTCTTCTGGCACGAATTCTGCGACTGGTACCTGGAGATCAAGAAGCTGCGGTTCCGCGAGAACTCGGGGCTGGACCCGCACTGGCGCAACCTGCTCACGGTCTTCGAGATCTCGCTACGGCTGCTCCACCCGGTGATGCCGTTCCTCACAGAGGAGCTTTGGCAGCGGCTCGGGAGCGGCGCCTCGAGGCGGCCGGTCTCGATCGCGCTGGGCCTGTATCCGCAGTACGGCATACAGGTCACGGATCACCCGGCCGAGCGGCAGATGCAACTCCTCCAGGAGATGGTCACCGCGGCGCGCAACCTGCGGGCCGATCTGGGCTTGAATCCCAAGGAACAGCTCGAGGCGGTGCTCTACTCGGCCGGCTCGGCCGCCGAGGTGGCGCGTAAGCAGCTCGACGCCGTGCAGAAACTGGCCAGTCTGAAACTCGAAGTCCGCGCGGAGCCGGCGCCGGCCGAGACCAGGGGCGTGAAGCGCTCGACCACGGAGTTCGATCTGGTGCTGCTGGTCCCGGTGGCCCAGATTGAAGTCCTGCGAATGCGCCTCAAGAAGGAGATCGAGCAATACGGCAAGCTGATCGCCAATTGCCGGCGCCAGCTTGCCGACCCGAAGTTTCTGGCGGGCGCGCCCGAGCACGTCGTCAATTCCATCCGCCAGAAGCTCGGCGAGTACGAAGCCCAGCTTGAAAAGAGCAGCCAGGCTCTCGCGGCGCTGCCATGACGTTCGACGTTCAGCATCCCGAAATCTTCGAGACGGTGCGGCGCGCGCTGATCGAGGATATAGGCGCTCGCGACGTCACGAGCGAGGTTTGCGTTCCCGCCGAGACCCGGGCCGCCGGCCGCTTCTTCGCGCGCCAGCCGCTGGTGGTAGCCGGCGTCGAGTTGCTGCCGTTGATTTACGACGAAATCGATCTATGGAAGCACAGCGGCGATCCCGCCGAGCCGGGAGAGCCGGTAGCGACGGCGCGCGGCCCGGCGCGCCAGTTGCTCTCGAGCGAGCGCGTGGCCNNGTGGCGGACACCGGCTGCCGCATCCTGGACACTCGCAAAACTACGCCGGGCCTGCGCCGCCTGGAGAAGATGGCCGCAGCCGCCGGTGGCGTGGTGAACCACCGCATGGGCCTCTACGACGCCATCCTCATCAAGAACAACCACATTGTGGCGGCGGGCGGCGTGAAGGCCGCTATCGAGCGGGCCACGGCGGTGGGACTGCCCATCGAGGTGGAGGTTCGCACCCGCGCCGAACTGGACGAAGCGCTCTCCTGCGGCGCCGAGCGCCTGCTGCTCGATAACCTGACTCCCCAGCAGGCCGCCGTCGAGATTCGTTACATCGCGGGCCGCGCGACCGTCGAGCTTTCCGGCGGCATCACNNCGGCGGCATCACGCTCGAAAACGTGCGCGCTTACGCCGAATCGGGCGCCCAGTTCATCTCCTGCGGCGCCATCACGCACTCGGCCCCCGCCGTGGACCTCAATTTCCGGCTGGAGTCATGACCGTCTGGTTTGAATCCTGCGCTTCCACCCAAATCGAAGCCGCCAAACTGGCGCGCCAGGGCTGCCCGTCCGGAACCGTGGTGGGCGCCGACGAGCAAACCGCGGGCTATGGCCGCCAGGGCCGCGGCTGGCACTCGGAGCGCGGCGCGGGCCTGTACGTTTCCTTCGTTCTAAGGCTGGCTCTGCCGGTGAAAGATAGCTCCGTGCTCTCGCTCGCCTTGGGCCTGGCGACGGCGGACGCTATCACCAATCTGACCGGCCTGGTCTGCGACCTGCGCTGGCCCAACNNGCATCGGCATCAACGTCAACCAGTCCGAATTTCCCGCGGAACTGGCCGCTTTGGCGACCTCGCTGCGTTTGGCCTCCGGCCGGATGCAATCCCGCGACCAGCTCCTTGCCGGCCTTTGTGAATCGGTGGACCGTTTCACGAAGATGCTGGTCGAAGACGGGCCCACTGCCATCCTGGATCTATTCTCCCGAGCCTCAAGTTACGTCCAAGGCAAGCGCGTCATGGTGGACGAAGTGGAAGGGGTGACCGACGGTCTGGACCCCAACGGCTTCCTCTACCTGCGGCGGCCCGGCGGTGCGCGTACACTGATCTATGCGGGCGGCGTCAGGCCCGCCTAGGAGCGTTATGTTACTGGCACTCGACGTGGGCAACACCAACGTCACCATTGGAGTGTTCGAAGACAGCCGGCTGATCGCCAACTGGCGCTTGCAGACGGTGCACGAACAGACCTCCGACGAGTGGGGCATCCTGCTNNTTCAGGAGCAGACCGCCGACGAGTGGGGCATCCTGCTGCGCAACCTGTTCGCGTTCTCTTCGCTCGACCTGGCGCGGGTGGATGGCGTGATCGTCGCCTCGGTCGTGCCGCCGCTCGATTCCTGGCTGGCCGCGATGGCCGCCCGCTACTTCCACATGGAAGCGCTGTTCGTGACGTCGGAGACCGATACCGGCCTGACCATCCTGTGCGACAACCCGCGGGAACTGGGCGCCGACCGCATTGTGGACAGCGTCGCCGCCTTCCACAAGTACGGCGGGCCGTGCGTCATCGTGGATCTCGGCACCGCCATCACCTTCGACGTGGTATCCCCGCGCGCCGAATACCTGGGTGGGCTGATTTGCCCGGGCATCGGGATGGCCCTGGAGGCGCTGTTCGCCAAGACCGCGCGCTTGCCCCTGGTCGACATCCGCGAACCCGCGCGGCTGATCGGCACGGATACGGTGGGCAGCATGCAGTCGGGCATTTACTTCGGGGCCATCGGAATGATCGACGGGATCCTCGAGCGGCTCATGGAAGCGCTGGGTCCCGCCACGCGCGTGGTTGCCACCGGCGGCCAGGCCCATCTCATTGCGGGCGGCTCGCGCTACCTGAAGCAGGTGGACGACGACCTCACGCTGGAAGGCCTCGAGCTGATCTGGAAGCGGAACCGGCCGCGATGAACGACGAATTCTGGCCGGGCAATTACTTCAACTACTTCACCGAGGTCGAGGAGCACTTTCAGAAGGCCCGCGGCACCGGCCTGTTTCTGGTCTCGCCGTTGGACTGGGCGCTGATCGAGTGCTGGAAGGAGGCGGGGGTGCCGCTGGAGGCGGTGCTGCGCGGCATCGACGAGGCCTTCGAGAAATGGCGCGGCCGCAAGTCCAAGTTTCGCTCGATCAACTCGCTGGCTTACTGCGCCCAGGCGGTGATCGAGCAGGCGCAGATCATGGCCGGGAGCGCGCCGCCCGCAGCCCCGCGGACCGTCGCGCCGCCGTTCGAGTTGGAGGAGCTGCGCTCCTACCTGGCCGCCAACGCCGCCGCGCTGCGCCAGGCCGGAAGCGAGGAAGTGGCCGTGGCGCTCGACCGGCTGGCCGCCGAAGCCGAGTCGCACTACGCGAATCTTGAGGATCTGGAGCGCCGGCTGGCGGCGCTCGAAGACAAGATGATCGCCGC
>PMEV01000104.1:0-4030 GCA_003154855.1 Bryobacterales bacterium | reverse complement strand
TTTTCCGTTCCGCTGCGTCTATCCTGGAAGTATGTGGAACGACCTTCGGCTGGCGCTCCGAACCCTGCGCCGCAGCCCCATGTTCACCGCCGTGGCCCTGTTGTCGCTGGCGCTGGGCATTGGGGCGAATACGTCGATCTTCTCGCTGCTGGACCAAGTGATGTTCCGGTCGCTCCCGGTACGCGATCCGGGGCGGCTGGTGGTCTTCCACCGGGAGTACATGCCGCCCGGCATGGCGACCAGCGACAATCACGAGACGGTTTTTTCCTATCCGCTCTACAAGGACGTGCGCGACCGCGCGGCCATGCTGGAGGGAGTGATTGCCCGCGCCGGCGCCGGCGTCAACCTGTTCTACAACGGCCACACCGAACGCGCCTCCGCGCAGTTGGTCTCGGGCAACTTTTTCCAGGTTCTGGGCGTGCAGGCCGCTCGCGGACGCCTGTTCACGCCCGAGGACGAGGGCGCGCCGGGCTCGAACCCGGTCGTGGTGTTGAGCTACGCGGCCTGGCAAACCAGCTTCGGCGGGAAGGATTCGATCCTGAACCAGAAGGTGGGCGTGAACGGGCAGCCGATGGTGGTGATCGGCGTATTGCAGCCGGGATTCCATGGCGTACTGGCGGGCGAGCCGCCCGAGATCTACGCGCCGCTAAATATGATGCCGCGGGTCTCGCCGCTCATGAGCCGCTTCCTGCTCGACCGGAGCGTGCGCTGGCTGAACATCTTCGCCCGGCTGAAGCCCGGGATGACGCGCCGCCAGGCGGAGGCCGGCCTCGACACCGTGTACCATCCCATCATCGAGGAGGAGCTGGTCCAAATCGGCCGGTTGCGCAACGAGCGGCAGCACGGGCTGTACCTTGCCCAACGCATCCAGCTTCTCGAAGCCGCGCAGGGCATCAACCCGCTGCGCACTCAATGGCGGACTCCGCTTTTCGCGTTGATGGCGATGGTCGGGCTGGTGCTATTGATCGCCTGCGCCAACCTGGCCGGCCTGCTCGCGGCCCGCGCCGCCGCCCGGCAGAAGGAGATGGCTATCCGTCTAGCCCTTGGCGCCGGGCGCTGGCCCATTGTCCGCCAACTGCTGCTCGAGAGCGTCGTGCTTTCGATCGCCGGCGGGGCGTTGGGCCTGCTGGTGGCCTTCTGGACGACCCGCGGCCTGCTCCGGCTGGTGGAGGACGAGGGCTGGCTCTCGTACGCCATCGACTTCCGGTTGCTCGGCTTCGCGATGGCTCTGTCGCTCGCGACCGGCCTGGCCTTCGGACTGATTCCCGCGCTGCAGGCGACGCGCCCCGATCTGGCGCCCGTGCTGAAGGGGATGGCGGCGAGCGTGGCGGCCGCGCGGGGACAAGCCCGCTTCCGCCGCATTCTGGTGGTCGCGCAGATCGCGCTTTCGCTGTTGCTGCTGGTGGGTGCCGGATTGTTTACGCGCAGCTTGTACAACCTGCTGCGCGTGAATCTCGGTTTCCGGGCTGAGAACCTGCTGACCTTCGATCTTGACCCCGCGGGCGGCGGCTACGACAACCCGCGCGGCCTGGCGCTGTATCGCGAATTGCGGGAGCGCCTGGCCTCCTTGCCGGACGTACGCGCCGTGGCCGCCGCGAACTCCGGACCGTTCTCCGGCGGGAATAGCGGCGGGAGCGTTTACGTGGAGGGTTACCAGCGACGGGAAGACGAAAACGACGAAGCTTCCTGGCAGTCGGCGAGCCCCGGGTACTTTAGGACCATGGGCATCCCCTTACTCGCCGGCCGCGATTTCTCGGAACGCGACGATGCCGCGGCCCCCAAGGTGGCCATCGTCAACGATGTTTTCGCGCGCTACTACTTCGGCAACCGGAATCCGTTGGGCCGCCACCTCGGGCATAGAAGTATGAAGCTCGACTGCGAGATCGTGGGCGTGGTGGCCTCCAGCAAACACGGCGATCTGCGCGAGCCCGCCGCCCGCTTTTACTTCTTCCCCTACGCCCAGGACGAGCAGATCGAGCGCCTGATCTTCTACGTGCGCACGAGCCGCGAGGCCAGCCCGGTGGGCTCCCAGATCCGCCGGCTGGTCCAGGAGTTGGACTCGAACCTGCCCGTCAACAACATGAAGTCCATGCAGGTGCGCATCGAGGAGTCCGCGATTGCCGAGCGCCTCATCGCGATGCTGGCGGCGGCTTTCGGCGTGCTGGCCACGCTGGTGGCGGCGATCGGATTGTACGGCGTGATCGCCTACACGGTGGCGCGGCGGACTTCCGAGATTGGGTTGCGGATCGCCCTGGGCGCCTCGCACGGCAACGTGTTGTGGCTGGTGCTGCGGGAGGCGGGCCTGTTGACGCTGGCGGGAATCGCTATCGGCGTGCCTGTGGCGCTGGCGCTCAGCCGCCTGGTTCAATCTCAGTTATTCGGCCTGACGGCCACCGACCCCATCACTTACGCCGCGGCCGCCGTTCTGCTGGCCGCCATCGCGCTCCTGGCCGGCTACCTTCCGGGCCGTCGCGCCGCCCGCATCGATCCGCTCGTTTCCTTGAGGTACGAATAGGATGCGTGGCTGCGGGCGCGCGGCGAATAGCGATCAGGATCCGGCAATGGTCACCGAGCCAGCGCGAAGGTGAGGGCCAAGGCGAGCGCCGTCGCAACAACGATCACAGGCGCCGCCCACAGGCCGAGCGTCACGAACTCCCGGGTGCGCACCGCTTCCCCCTCGCGCCGCGCGAGTGCGAGGACGAGCATCGTGGCGAGTGAGCCGAACGGAGTGACGATCGGCCCCACGTCGGCGCCGGCGAGCGCGGCGAGGACCGTGGCCATATGGGCGTGCGAGCGCAAAAGCACGCTTCGCGCGACCAGCGCCGCCGGGAGGTTGTTCATGATATTCGAGGCGAACGCCGTCGCACCCGCGGCCGCCAGGAGCTTCTCGGGCGATCCCGGTCTCATCTGCGCAAGCCACCCGGACGAGACGGCGACGATGCCCAGATTCTCAAGCCCCTGCACGGCGACGAAGAGCCCCACGACGAAAGGGAACAGGCTCCAGGAGAGCTCGCCTGCCGCTCGAATGTGCACGCGCGCGGTCGCTAGGCCGGCGATCGCGAGCACTCCGCACCCCGCGAAGGCGATCATGTAGGGCTCCAGCCCCGCCAGCGGCGCGAGAAAGTAGCCCACGAGTACGACCACGAGGACGGTCACGCAAACCAGGAAGTAGGCCCGATTCGGCACCACGCTGGCCGGCTCCGGGAGCGACTGGCCGTCGAAGCGGTTCGGAAGCTGGCGGCGAAAATGCCAGCGCAGCAGAGCGTATGTGGTGGCGAGCGCGACCAGTTGCGGTGCGGCCGTTCTGGCTGCGAACGCCGCGAACGTCATGTGGAAGGCGTCGGCGAAGATGATATTCGTGAGATTGCCGATGGGAAGCGCCAGCGAACCTACGTTCGCAACGAACGCGCATAGTACGACGTAGGGCGCCGCCGGGAGCTTGAGTCTCTTTACAACGGCCAGCATGACGGGTGTGAGCATGACCGCGGTGGTGTCGAGGGACAGGATCGCCGTGACGATCGCGCCCAGCACGAAGGCGTTCCGGTACAGCGCGCGCGCGTTTCCATTCGCGATGCGCGCGCATCGGATCGCGGCCCAATCGAAGAAGCCGCTCTTGCCGACCAGGAGGGATAGCGCCAGCAGCGAGAGGAGAAAGAGAAGGGCGTTCTTCCCGGCCAGGGCCGCGTTGACCGCCTCGCGCGGCGACACCAGGCCCAGAACGAGCATCGCCGCCGCCCCGAGCATGGTCCACCACGCCTCGTTCCATCGGCGCGGACGCACGATCACCAGGACGAGCATCGCCGCGAAGATAATTAGAGTGACTACGATGCGCGCTCTGCCGTTCACGGTCTTGCCAGCCGCGTGTTGCGCGTCTCGGGCATGCAGAAATAGAGAATTGCCAGCGCTGCCGATGCCACCCCCGCGAGGAATATGAAGCCAGCGGTAGAGCCCACGTGGTGAACGATACTACCGGCGATGACCTGGCTCAGAGCCGCGCCGATACCGACCGCCGTGGTGATGGCTCCCAGCG
>PMEV01000359.1 GCA_003154855.1 Bryobacterales bacterium | reverse complement strand
CCCGTGAGCAGCGAGGACGTCAGGGCGCTGGATGACGAAGAGTAAGGTCTACCTGCTCGACTCCAATGTCCTCGTTGCACTGGCGACGCCCGAACACAGTCTGAACGCGCGCGCGGCGGCGTGGTTCCGCAAGGGGTATCAGTTTGCAACATGCCCCATTACCCAAGGCGCGCTTTTCCGTTTCCACCTGCGAGCCGGCGTGGAGGCGACGGCGGAATCCGCAAANNGACGACGTTTCTTATCTCGACATGCCAACCAGAGGAATCGTCGGGCATAGGCAGGTCACGGACGCCTACCTCGTGCTGTTGGCGCGGAAACACGGCGGCTCGGTGGCCACTATGGACCGGGCGCTGGCTGCCGTTCACGCAGGAACCACACTCCTCGCGTAGCCCACCATGGGAGGAGAACTGGAGATCCGGCACGCTTTCGCCGTTTCAACTCGGGTCGGGGTAGAATAGGGTTTCCATTCGATGTCTTCGCCTCCCGCGCCCGAACCCAGCCGCGTCGTTTCCACGCTTTCCGACGAGCGGGAGGCGGTGCGCGAACAGGTCGCCGCGGCCTGGCAGCTCCACGTCTCCCGCATCGAGGAACAGTTGAACGCCGGCTGGCGGGAGCAGATCGAGCGCGTCTTCGAGGAGCGCTTCGCGGAGTTGGCCGCGCGGTTGGAACAGGAAGTGGCCAGCGAGCTGGAACAGGCGCGGCGAGCCGCCACGCAGGAGTTCCACAGCGCCCTGCTCCGGCTGGGAGCGGCGCGCACCGAGGAGGAATGGGCCGTGGCGCTGCTCGATTCCACTCCGGCCTTCGCGAGGCGTGCCGCGGTGTTCGCCATCGGAAGCGGGAATCTCCGGGCGGTTTGCGCGCGCGGGATCGAGGCGGCCGGCCTCGAGATCCCTATGGCGACGGCTTTTGCCCGCGTCATCTCGACCCGCGAGCCGGAGGCGGCCGGGCAAGGCCACCTGTTCCCGGTCGTCGCGCGGGACCAAGTGGCGGCGGTGCTGTACGCCGAAGGGGATTCGATCGACATCCACGGCCTGGAGGCGATGGCGGCGTTGGCCGGCGCTTATTGGCGGCCCGCGGCGTTGCCCAAGCCGGCCGTCCCGGAGTGGTCGCAGCTCTCCCGCGAGGAGCAGGATCTGCACCTGCGCGCCCATCGCTTCGCGCGCGTGCGGGTGGCCGAAATGCGGCTCTACAAATCGCAGGCCGTCCGTTCCGGCCGCGCCCAGAAGAACCTCTACGCCGCTTTGAAAGACGAAATCGATCCCGCCCGCGAGGCCTTCCGCCGCGATTTCACCTCCGCCTCGCCAGCCATGCCGGACTATTTCCATCTGGAGCTGATTCGAACCCTGGCAAACGACGATGTCGGCCTACTGGGCGAAGACTATCCCGGCCCGCTTTTTTAGCCGGGTTGCCTGCGGCGCTTTGGCGCTCTTGCTGGCAGCGGGCGCCGGCAGGGCCCAGCCGCTCGAATCGCTGGCCCAGGCCTTCCATCTCCAGCGCACGCCAGCCAATCAGGCCGCGCTCGAGCGCTTCGCCGCAGCCCACCCGAAGGACCAGGAGGGCGCCCTGGCCCTGCTCGCGCTGGCCGTCGCCGAACGGGAACAGGGGCGCTCCGCCGATGCTCTGAGGCACTTGAGCCTGGCGCCCACCCGGCTGGCCAAGCTGGCCGACTACATCGGATACTACCGGGCCGCGGCTCAGTTCGATGTGGGCAACTTCGGGGCGTCGGTGCAAGATCTCGAGGCGGTGTGGAAGGCGAATCCCCGGTCGCCGCTGGTGGGCGACGCCGCGCTGCTGGCCGCGCGGGCGCAGNNGTTGCCCCAGCCCGCGGGCGATCTGCTCCTGGCAACTTGCTACCGCGCTGCGAACGACCTGACGTCCGCCGTCGTTTATTACCAGCGCGTCTTCTACGGGTATCCGGCCACGGGAGACGCCGAACAGGCCGGTTTGGCGCTCGGCGAACTCAAACACGAGTTGGGCGCGCTCTTTCCGCCACCCACCACCCAGGCCATGTTCCAGCGCGCGGAGCGTTGGCTTCACGCCGGCGACCGCCAGCGCGCGCGTGCCGAATACACAGCCATCGCCGCGCAGGCCGCCGGGCTGGACCGCGAACTGGCGCGCGTGCGCCTGGCCGAGATCGACTACTTCCGCTATGAGAACCTGGTGGCCTATGGCAACTTGAAGGCGCTCCAGCTTTCCTCGGAGGAGGCCGATGCCGAGCGGCTGTACTACATGCTGGAGTGTGCCCGCCGGCTGGAGCGAGAGGACCAGATCCGAGATGCCATCGACCGGCTCGCGCAGGCGCACCCCCGATCGCCGTGGCGGCTGAAAGCGCTGGTCTCGGCGGGGAACCGATACCTGGTCGAGAATCGGCCGAAGCTTTACGAGCCGCTCTATCGCGCCTGCTACGAGTCCTTTCCGGCGGATCCGCAGGCCGCTTATTGCCACTGGAAAGTGGTCTGGAGGCAGTATATCGAGCGGCGCCCGGATGCCGCGGACTGGCTCCGCGATCACCTGCTGAAATTCGCCGATTCGGCGCCGCTGAGCGCGGCCCTGTATTATCTCGGACGGCTCGCGGAGGCGGACGGGAGGCCCGGCGATGCCAGGACGTACTACAGCGAGGCCGTGGCGCGATATCCCAATCACTACTACTCCGGCCAGGCCTCCCAGCGCCTGCTGGACCCGGAGCTGGTCGAGACCACGGAATCGGCGGCCGTGCGCGCGTTTCTCTCGAGCCTGCCCTGGCCCCCGCGGAGGCCTCCGGAGAGCTTCGAGCCTGCGCCGGCAGCGCGCGCGCGCATCGAACGCGCCCGCCTGCTCTCGACCGCCGGCCTCGGGGATTTGTGCGAGCGCGAACTCCGTTTCGGCGCCAGCGCGGACGGCCAGCCCCAGATCCTGGCGTTCCACCTGGCGCAAGAGGCCGAATCGCCCTTCCGCGCGCTGCACATCATGAAAAGTCTCGTGCCGGACTATATCTCGATGCCGATCGAGAGCGCGCCCCCCGAGTTCTGGCGGCCTCTGTTCCCTCTGCCGTACCGTGCCGCGCTCGAGATGTACTCCAAGCAGCTAGGCCTGGACCCCTACCTGGTCGCCGGCCTGATTCGCCAGGAATCCGAGTTCAATCCGCAGGCAGTTTCGCCGGCCCAGGCCTACGGGCTGACGCAGGTCCTGCCCTCCACCGGCCGGTCGCTGCTCAAAATGAGCCGGCGCCGCTTCCGGCCGGCCATGCTCTTCGCCCCGGAGCTGAACCTGCGGCTGGGAACCATGTATCTACGCAGCGTCTACGACCAGAACGCGGGCCAGTGGGAGCAGACGCTGGCCGCGTACAACGCCGGAGCCTCGCGGGTCCGGAGCTGGATGACCTGGGCCAACACTCGCGAGCCGGCCGAGTTCATCGAGAACATTCCGTTTTCGGAAACCCGGAACTACGTCCTCGCGGTGCTGCGGAACGCGCTGATCTATCGCAAGCTGTACGCTACGGGTCCGCTGGCGGCGCCCAAGCCGAAGAAGCAGGCCCCACATTGAGACAGCCGCCGAAACTGCTTCGGGCGCGGGCCTCGGAGCAGCGCGACGCCGCCATGCGGAAGGCCATCCGCCAGATCCCCCGCGGCAAAGTCGCCACCTACAGCCAGGTGGCCGCCGCCGCCGGCTACCCGCTCTACCACCGGCAGGTGGTTCAAGTCCTGCGCCAGGCCGGCGACTCTCTCCCCTGGCAGCGCGTGCTCGGCGCCGGGGGCCGCATCCGTCTCCAGCGTGAAGCGGGCCACGAGCAGCGTCTCCGGCTGGAAATGGAGGGCGTGAAGTTCCGCGGCAGCCGGGTGGTCATGGAAGACCACCAGCACCGCTTCCGCACCTGGGAGGCGGAGTAGCGCTCTCAGCGCAGGCAGCGGTCGAAGAAAGATACCAGCAGCTCGTCGAAGTGGCTCCGGCCGTGCGCCAGGCCGTGGCTCTTGTTCGCGTACACCATCAGCTCGAACTGGTTGCCGGCGCGTTCCAGGGCCGCGGCCATTTGCGCCGTGTTCTGGAAGAGCACGTTGTCGTCCTCGAGGTTGTGGACCAGCAGCAGCCGCCCCTTGAGTTTGTCCGCCGCCTGCACGGCCGAACTCTTGGCGTACCCCTCCTCGTTGTCCGCCGGCAGGCCCATGTAGCGTTCCGTGTAGATGGAGTCGTAGTTGCGAAAGTCGGTGACCGGGGCGCCGGCCACCCCGCAGGCGAATGTCTCCGGCGCCATCTCGAGCGCGCGGATGGTCATAAAGCCGCCATAGCTCCAGCCGTAGATTCCCACCCGCGCCGGGTCCACAAACCCCAGCGACAACAGGTGGCGCACCCCGTCCCGCTGGTCCTCCACCTCCGAGCTGCCCAGATTGTGGAACACCGCCGCCTCGAACTTGTGCCCGCGGCCCGAAGTTCCCCGATTATCCAGCATCCATACCACGTAGCCGCGTTGCGCCAACGCCTGCTCCAGCGTGACCGCCCCGTACCAGCGGTTCTGAACATCCGGAGGGACGCCCGGCCCCCCGTACACGTTCACGACCGCCGGATACCGCTTGCCCGCCTGGAATCCCGCCGGCTTGATCACGCGCGCGTAGAGCGGCGTTCCGTCCGCCGCCTTCACTTCCACCAACTCGGCGGGCAGAACCTCGTACTCATCGAGCGCTTTGCGGTCGGCCTCGGCATACACCATCCACTCCGCGCCATCCTGCTTGTGAATCGTGCGCCGGGTGGGGGTCGAGGGGTTCGAGTAACTGTCCAGGTAGTACTCGCACTTCGGCCCCATCGAAATGCTGTGCGCGCCCGCCTCGGGTGTCATCCGTGTGCGTTCGCCCCCTTCCAGGCTCACCCGGTACAACTGCCGCTCGAGCGGGCTGGCCTCCGAGGACGTGTAGTACACCTGGCCGCCGCTCTCATCCACGCAGGCTGCCTCCGTCACCTCCCAGTCCCCGCGCGTCAACTGGGCGAGCAGTTGGCCTTCCTTCGAATACCGGTACAGGTGGTTGAACCCGTCGCGCTCGCTCTCCCAGAGGAATTCCTGGCCGCCCTTGAGGAATCTGAGGCCGCCGCGCACATTGATCCAGTAGGGGTCCTGCTCGCGCAACACCACGCGGGCCCCTCCCGTCTTCGCGTCGACCATGAGCAACTCAAGCGCGTCCTGCACGCGGTTCAGCCGCTCCACCGCGAGGCCCCGCGAATCCGGCAGCCACCAGAACCGGGCGAACAGCCGGTCCCGCGTTTCCCCAAGGTCCATCCAGCGCGTGGCGCTCCCGCCGGCCTCGACCACCCCCAGCCGCACCTCCGCGTTCGGATCGCCCGCGTGCGGATAGCGCTGCGGTTCGAGGAGCGCCCGCACCCCGGTCAGATCCACTTGCGGGTACTCGGGCTCCCGGCTGACGTCGAATTGCAGATAGGCGATCGACTTGGAATCCGGCGACCACCAGTGCGCCGTCCCGAGCTCCAGTTCTTCCGGATAGACCCAGTCCAGCTCGGCGTTCCACAGCGTGGCCGATCCGTCTTTGGTCAGGCGCCTCTCCTTCCGCGTGGCCAGATCCAGCACGTACAGATCGTGCCCGCGCCGGAAAGACACCCTCCGGCCGTCGGGCGAGACTTTAGGGTCGCGCTCGCGTTCCGGGGTGGCCGTCAATTGGCTCCAACCGCCCACTTCGAGCCGGAACAGGAACAGGTCGCCTCCGGCGCTAATCAGCAGCTCGCGGCCCGATGGCAGCCATTGCACGGGTTCCTCCCGTACCTGCCGGTTCTCGAACTCGAAGCGCTCGGGAGGCGCTCCCTTGGTCGCGGCCGCCTCGAAAGCGCTCAGCGCAACCAGTTCCTTCTTGCTGCGCGACGGGAGGTCGCAAAGCCAGAGTTTCCCGTCCTCGATCGAGACAAACCGCTTCCCGTCCGGCGCCCAAACAGGCGAACCTGAGAGTGAGCGCGGCGGCTGACCGGCCAGCGCCTCCAGCGTGACGGGCTTCTTCCCGGCGGCCAGCCCCAGCCCGGCCATTGACAATACGAGCACCGCGAAACATCGCACCATACGTCTGTGATTGTAGCGTTACTGGATGCGGCGCCGAGCGGCGCTGCCAGATTGGCACGCCAGTTGCAGCGGTGGGCTAGGCGCTCTGGAAACCCGCCTGAGCCTTCTTCAAGCCGAACCAGGCGCCGAGTCCCTTCGGCTTCTCTTGCCGCACTCCGGTCATCTTCTTCGCCATTTCGGAGATCTGGATGCCTAGCGGCGAACTGGGTAGGAGTAACTTGCCCTCGCGGTAGGCCAGCTCCACTTCCGGCCGGGCCGAGAGTACCGCAAACACCGGGACTCCCAGGGAATCCTCGACCTCCTCAGCCCGGAAATCGAGTCTCTCCGGAACACCGTTGAGCACCAGGCGGAGTTGGGGGCGCGGGAATCCCGCGGCCAACGCCTCCTCGATGAACCGCTTGGCCTGAAATAGCGCCGTGATGCTCGGCGTGGTAACCACGTACAGCTCATCCAGGTCGTCCAGCAGCGCGACCACGTTCGAGTTGAGCGTCCGGCCCAGATCCACGATCGCCATGCCGTACAGCGACCGGACCAGCCTGAACACTCCCTGGAGCTGCGCCGGAGTGAAAGCATCCGAAGCCGTCCGTCTGCCAGGCGCTGGGAGCACGTCCAGGCGGGACATGGTGTCGGATACCAGCCCCTTCCAGTAACTTTGGTCCAGCTTATCCAGGTTCCTGGCCGCGTCCAGAACCGAGAAGGGCGTGGAGGTTTTCATGAGGAAGCCCACCAGACCGGATTCCAGGTCGAGGTCCGCCAACAGAGTACGGTGCTGCCGGGTGCGCTCGAACTCGGCTGCCACGTGGCACGCCACGGTCGTCGCGCCGCATCCGCCCTGCGCGGAAACGAATCCCACCACCTTCCCGGTTGGCTGGTTGCCCGAATCCCGGTTTGCCACCTGCGCCGCCAGACGCCCCAGCGCCTGGTGGAGCTTGTCGCCTATCGGAAAGGGGATGAACTCCTCCGCGCCTGCGCGCAGCGCTCCCAAAATCATCGGGGCATTCAAGGTGCGGTCAATCACCGCTACCTGCATCCGGGGTGAAGTCGCCTTGGCCCTCCGAATCCGATCTTCCAGCGACTCGCCCCCCGGGCTCGCATCGATCAGCAGGAAGTCAAGATCCAGCCGCCGCAGTTGCAGCGTTTCGACCGGATGCGCCTGTTCCAGAGCGATCCGTATACCCGAGAAATGCACACAGGCATGCGCCTCTGCCCTCAACTCTTCGTCTGCGATTGCNNCCCTCCCAAGTGAAGTCCTTATAGCCTACCCAGCTGCCAGCTCTACTTATACCCTCGTTAGCGGGATATTGCAAGTCCCAATTGTGGGTACGTTTAAGGGTTTTATCGTCGTAGTACGTCTAGTACTTACGGCGGATTTTTAAGCTCCTGGCCAGTCCTGTATAGGATGCCGGAATGGGCACAGCGGATGCTAAAAGTACGCTCCGGCTGCTCTTCGCGGCCCGGCAGGCGCCAAGACGCGGCGCGGGCCAAATTATGCCACCGCCATGGATTGCACTCACACAGGCAGGGCGCCTGCGCGAAGGCGTTACACGCCCTCGTATCCCGGCTGAGTCTTCTTCGAGCCGAACAAGCCCCAGCCGCTCTTGGACTTCTCTTGCGCCTGCACGCCGGTTACCTTGAGCGCCAATTCCACAAACTGCTTTCCCAACTCCGATTCGGGCGCCAGCAGCTTGCCCGCCGTATAAGCCTCTTCCAGTTCCAACCGGTCGGAGAGTTCCGCGAACACTGCGATGCCCAGGGATCGTTGTACGTCCTCGAACTTGACGTCGTGGCGTTTCGGAACGCGGTTGAGGATCAGGCGCAGCTTGTGCCGCGAATAACCCACCTCGATCATGCGCCGGATGAACTGCTTGGCCTGGTAAAGCGCCGTGATACTCGGCGTGGAGACCAGATACAACTCGTCCAGATCGTCCAGCACGGCCAGCGTGACGGGGCTCAGCGTGCGGCCCAGATCCACAATCACCCAGCCGTACATCGACCGCATGAGCCGGAACACGTCCCGGAAATGCCCCACATCCGCGTCACCGGATGGCGACAGGCCGGCCGGGGAGGGAATCACGTCCAGACGCGGCTGGCCGCTCCAGACCAATCCCTTCCACAAGCTGTGGTCCAGCCGGTAAATGTTCGAGAGCGCATCCATGATCGAGTACCTGGTGGCAGCCTGCATCAGGAAGGCGATGATGCCCGCGTCCAAATCGAAGTCCGCCAGCAGAATCTCGTGCTGAGTCGCGCGCTGGAGCTCCGCCGCGACGTGGCAAGCGACAGTGGTGGCGCCGCATCCGCCTTTGGCGGAAACGAAGCCCACCACCTTACCCATGGGCCGGCTGGAGGTTTCTCTTTTCGCTACGACCGCGGAGATGTGCTCGATCGCCGCACGCAACCTCGCTTCCACGGGCGAGATGATGAACTCGTCCGTACCCGCGCGCATGGCTTGCAGCATCACTTCCGGATCCGGAGAGCGGTGCACGATGGCCACCATCGTCCCCGCCGAGACCGTCCGGATTCTGTGGACTAGCTCCTCGAGCGATTCATCCCGCGGAACCGCATCGATCAGCAGCAAATCCGGGCTTAGGCGCTTCAGTTGCAGCGACTCGATCGGGGTATCCTGCTCCAGTAAGATGCGGACCCCCTGATCTCGCAAAGCCCCGCGCACTTCGTCGCGCAGATCCTCGTTAGCGATAGTGATGCCTATCGTGAGTGGGTGCCGTTGACCCATCGACCCTCTACTCCTTTGTTATACCGCGTTCGAGAACTTCCCAGAGTACCATTTTCAGGGGAAAGATGTGGGCAAGGTACCGGTACTTTCATGGGGGGTCTAGGTGCACCTTCCCCCTTCCTGCGCCGACGCCCGTTCCCCGGTACAGCCCCTTCCGGTGGATGTATTCGAGCACTGCACGCGGAACCTCCGCGGGAGATTCTCCGGCCGCCAGCCTGGCCCGGATCTGAGAGGAGGAGACCGGCAGCGCCAGAGTCTCCATCCGGTGGACCCGCGCTCCCGCCGGCACCTCATAGTGGTGGCCGGGCCGAGCCACCACGATGAAAGCCACCTGGCTGAGGACGCTCTGCCAGCGGTACCAGGATCGAATCTCGGCAAACGCATCCGCTCCGATGAGGAAGCACAACTCGTCACCAGGCTCCAGTCCGGCCTTCACCTTCTCAATCGTGTGGATGGAGTAACTGCGCCCGCTGCCCGCCTCGAGGCGCGACGGCTCAAACAGCGGCTCGCCCTGGCAGGCCAGCTCCACCATGCGGTAACGGTCCTGGTAGCCGGCCCGTGTGGCGCCACTCTTGTGCGGTGGCAGGGCGGCGGGGACGAACAGCACTCGGGCCAGCCCGAATTCGCGGGCCGCCTCGCGAGCCACCCTCAGGTGCGCGTCGTGAATCGGATCGAAGGTGCCGCCGAAGATCGCAAGTCTCAAAACGTGACGCTCGCCAGGGCTTCCACCCGATTCCCGTTCAATTGCTCCAGGCCAGTCACCAGACTGCCCAGCGTGGCCGAGCCCCAGCGGGTGTAGCGCAGTTCCCCAGTCAGGCGGATCAGCGTCACTTTTCCTTCCAGGCCAACCGCCGCCGCCACCCCGGCGGTCGAACCTCCCGAACCGTTCTGCGCTCCCGTGAAGGCCCGCAAGGCCGGGCCGGCCGATACGAATGGCGCCACCAAGCCGGAGGTCAGGCGGTACTTCAGCAGCACTGGAATCCGCCATTCGCTGGCGGTGACCATCGAGATCGGGGACTGGCCGGTCAGGCTGCCCTGGGCCGGCCGGTAGAGCACGTCCGCCTCCACGCTGAGGCGGTGCGGAACATGCAACTCCAGCTTGGGACCAATCGTATAGCGTCCGCTCGAAGGGTTGAGCACCGACCCCAAAGTAATCCCGCTCTTGAACACATCGTCGAACGGGTACCCGCCGATCAGGCCGAACGACAGCTTCTGCGGGAATGCGGCCGCGGCCGCAAGCAGGAACAAGAAAACGAATCTCATGGTAGCTCCTTTCCTCATTGCACGCCTCCGCCGAACAGATCGTCCGCCTCGTCAGGCGGGGTGGCGCCCAGGTCGTAGCAGGGCGCGTGCGCATCGGGCTGGTATCCCTGGCTGAAACTCTGATTCCGGGCCGCGGCGGACGCCAGTTCGTCGGCCCGGTTGTTATCGGCGTGGGAGGCGTGCCCCTTGGTCCAGGTCCATTTGGCATTGTGCCGGCCGGCGAGATCCTCCAGCCTCTGCCACAGATCCCGGTTCATCACCGGCTTCTTGCCCGCGGTGCGCCAGCCTTTTCGCTTCCACCCGTGAATCCACTCGGTAATGCCCTTCTTCAAATACTCCGAGTCGGTGACGATCTCCACCTCGCACGCCTCCTTCAGCGCCCGCAGGCCCTCGATGGCGGCCGCCATTTCCATGCGGTTGTTGGTCGAATGAGGCGAGGCGCCGAACAGCTCCTTCGTATGCTGGCCGCAGCGCAGAATCGCGGCCCAGCCTCCGCGGCCTGGGTTGCCGATGCAGGCGCCATCCGTGATCAGTTTCACCTTCTTCATCGGGCCCTATGCCGCCCTGGGGGCGAGTTCCTGCTGGAAGAACGCATCCACCAGCTCGATGATCCGGGCCGCCTCCTGGGCCCGGTGGATCTCGCCGCGCAGCCGTGCGCCGTTCCGGACGCCATGCGTGAAGTAGGTGGCAAACTGCTTCATCTTGCCGACCGTCTCCGGATCGCCGCTCTCCAAGAGCAGGCCGTAGTAATGGCGGATGGTCCGGTAGCGGTCGCTTTCGGTGGGCTGCTCGTAGGCGCCGCCGGCCACGTACTGCGAGATCTGCCGGAAGATCCAGGGATTGAAAGAAGCCGCGCGGCCCACCATGACCCCATCGCATCCCGTCTCGGCCACCATGCGCACGGCGTCTTCCGGCGTCACGATGTCGCCGTTGCCGATCACCGGGATCTTCACCGCCGCTTTCACCTCCGCGATAAGGCGCCAGTCGGCCCGGCCCGAATAACCCTGCTCCCGCGTGCGCGGATGCAGCGCGAACGCATCCACCCCGCAGTCCTGGGCCAGGCGCGCCAGCTCCAGCGCCACGATCTCCCGCTCGCTCCAGCCCGCCCGGCACTTCACGGTGAGCGGGATCGAAATGGCCGCCCGCACCGCGCGCAGCAGCCGCTCCACCAGCGGCAGGTTCCTGAGCAGCGACGAGCCGCCGTTGCACCGCACCACCTTGTTCACCGGGCAGCCGAAGTTGAGGTCCACCATGTCGAAGCCCAGTTCTTCGCACACCCGCGCCGCCTCCGCCACCACCTGGGGATCCGCGCCGAACAACTGCGCGCCGATGGGATGCTCATCCGGCTGGAAGGCCAGGTACTTCATGGTGCGCCGCGGGTTGCGGGCCACCACGCCGTGCGAGCTCGTGAACTCGGTCATCAGAAGCCCGCACCCGCCCAGCCCCCGAATGAAGCGGCGGAATATGGTGTCCGTCACCCCCGCCATCGGCGCCAGCACCGTGGCGGGCACGGCTTCCACCGAGCCGATCCTCATACTCCTGGGGAAGCCCACCATATCTTCCCTATTCTAACGGCTTCGGTTGTGTAAGTGCCGCACCAGTAGGGCGCGACTACCACCGGCGGCGAGACCGCCGTCGCTATCCGAGGCCGAGCCGGAGCGTGCCTCCCGGCGATTCCACCTCGCCCAACCCTCGCGGATCTGCTTGGAAACGGGATCGCATCGGACTACGTTTATTAGTTAGGAGGGTAAGCATGAAGACTGTGCAAGTGGGAATCCTGGCTGGAATCCTGGTGGCGCTCCTGGTCTGCGCCGGTCTGCTATTCAAGATCTATCGTGGCCAGCAGGCGCCTCCCCCACCGCCAGTCGCCGCCGCGCCAGCTCCGCCCGTACTTGCCCCCACCGCCGTAGCGCAGCCTGCGCCGGAGCCGGAGAAACCGGCAGCCCCCCGGCGAAAGCCCTCCCCCACTCGGGCGCCAGAAGAGCTGGCCCCGGAACCGGTCGCGGAGAACCAGCCGCCCGCTGAGCCCGCTCTCGCCCCACCGGCCCCGACTCCATTGCCTCCTCCTCCGCCACCAGCCGAGCAGGCGACCCAGTCTGAGCCTCCTCCGCCCCCCGTTCTGAATCCGCCCAGCGGAACCGAGACCGCGCCGCCTGCGCCGCGCACGCCGCACACTCTCACCATCCCGGCGAACACGGTTCTCGCCGTCCGCCTCGGCGAAAGGCTCTCGAGCGACAAGAACCATCCCGGAGACACCTTCGCCGCCACGCTCGACCAGCCGCTCATCGTCGACGGGTTCGTGATCGGCGAGCGCGGCGCCCGAGTGCGGGGCAAGGTTCTCGAATCCCAGCCGGCCGGGCACGGGCAGGGCGGTGCATCCCTCAGCGTGCACCTCATCGGGCTGCACACTTCAGACGGCCAGGATGTTGCCATTGAGACCGAGCGGTACCACAAGGAAGGGCCCAGCGCCGCCTCCGACAACCTGAAGAAGGTGGGAGCGGGGGCCCTCATTGGCGCGGCCATCGGGGCCATTGCCGGAGGCGGCAAAGGCGCCGCCATCGGCGCCGGAGCCGGCACCGCCGCGGGTGGAGGCGCTGCCGCAGCCACGCGCGGCAAGCCGGCCGAGTTGCCCGTCGAGACCCGGCTCACCTTCCACCTCGCGCAGCCGGTCACCCTGACAGAGCGCCTCGAGTAGCCATCGCGCGATGCCGGTTCGGCTCACCGGCGTGGACTACAATGGAACCTGCAAGGCTCCGATGCCCGATCCACTTCTTCTTTCCCTGTGGCTGCGCGGATTCCAGGCGGCGAACGCGCTGGGCCATTTCGAAGAGCTGCTCAGAGTTTTCCCGTTCTCCGCCATGCGCCCCGGCATCGACACATTGAAGGTGTACGCCCTGGAGTTCGCCGAGCCCCCGGTTCTCGAGCACGCCTTCAGCGGCGCTCCCGATGTCGAAACCGTGGCCGCCCTGTGCCGCGAGTTCGACCATCCCGATTGTGCCTACACCGTGCAGGGCTGGTGGGAGCTTTTCCAGTACCACAACGGCTGGCGTCTCACCCCGTCGCGCGTCTCGCTCACCTGCTTCGGACCCCAGTTTGAGAACGACAGCGACGATCATCTCCGCATCGACTTCGGCCCCGAGACGCACTATCTGCCCAACCCTCGCCTGCCGGACAGCGCCCGCGCCGTCCATTCGAATCTGACCAGCGTTCTTCGCCTGGCACGCGATCTGGAGGCGGCGCTGCCCGTCGCCAGGAAGAGCCTCTGGTCGGAATCGGAGGAGGACTTCACCACGCGCCTTGAATCGGCCCTGGACGCCGATCTATAGGTGCTACGCCGGCCGGGCGCCGCCGCGGGCCGCCAGCAACTGCTCCACGGCATTGGCAAGCATCTTGGGGGTAAACGGCTTCTGAAGGAAGCCGATCTGCTGCCGGAAGGTCACCGGAAGGCTGGCCAAATCGAACGGATAGCCGCTGCAAATCAGGATGCAGATAGCGGGGTTGAGCCGCAGCATCCGCAACAGCATCTCTTGCCCGGACATCTCTGGCATGGTGATGTCGGCTAGAACCAGCGAGTAGGCGGCCGGCTGTGGTTCGAACAACTCCCAGGCCGCCTGGCCACTGCGGCACGCCGCCACCTCGTAGCCCAGGCGTCGCAGGTACTGCTCCATGACGACCAGCAGGGCATTCTCGTCGTCGACGATCAGAAGCCGGCCTGACTGCCGCTGCTCCACGTCGCTCACCAGATGGAGAGGGGACGATCGCCGGGACTCCAGGAAACCCCCAGGCTTGCACGGTACGAGGTCCTCAGGAGGGCCGACGCGTCGGCGTCATAGTGCCGAACGTCCACCCGCGCGACCAGCGAAAACGCCTGGCTGAGCTTCATGCTGGCTCCTCCCCCCGCGCCATAACTCGAGTACCGGCCGAGGGTCTGCGCCAGGCTGCTGTAATCGTAGTAGGTCGCCCGACATTGCAGGCTCACCTTCTGGAATCCGTTGTACACGTAAGACATCTGCCCGTTCTGGTAGCTGGAGGTCGAGTACACGCCATTGCCCGGCATCACCGTACGGACGTAGCCCAGCGACCACTCGCTATGATGGAAGTCCCGCGTCAAGTGTGCTTCGTAGTGCGGCGAGTAGAAAGTCCGGTCGAAGATCTGACTGCCCACGACCACGCCGAAGATCGCGGCAACCGCGGGGTCGATTTGGGCCGCCGCCACCTGCCGCGACTGTACCCGGTAGCCGCCGCCCAACATCGCGAATTCCCAGTATTTGCCGATCCGCACGGAATAGTTCAGCGATATCCCATGGAGATCCGCGAAGCCCACCTGATGCGTGTAGGAGAAGTGGGTGTAGCTGTAGGCGACGCCAATGGTCTGGTAGCGGGTCACACGGTACGCAATATCGCCGTTCCCGATGTAGCCTTTGGAGCCAAATAGGGCCGCCGGCCGCCGCACGAGGAATCCGGTTCCCCCCGCGCTGAACGACAACCTCGAGGTGCGCTGGTAGGTCAGCCGTGCGCTGCTCATCAGCGAGAAGGTGGGCGTATTGAACAGTTCGTTGCTGGCCAGGCCATTGATCAGCGGGTCGTAAAAAGAGCCTAGATTGTACGGCATGAAAAAGGAATTCGTGTATCGGCTGGCGTCCTCCATGAGTTCGATCGTGACATGCCGGTTGACCTGATGGCGCACCCCCAGGAGCAGGCTGTTATCGAAAGTGTCATAGTTGGAGGCCGACCCGTAGTTCCGGAGCGAGCCACGGTAATCCAGATCGATGCCGGTAGTCTGCCAGTCGCGGCTTCCGTTGACCCCGAAGCGGACCTCCTCGCCAAATGCGTCCGTGGAGGAGGTCTGGCCCTGCTGGTTCACTGTCAGGTTTTCGAGGCCGCTGTCATAGACGCCCGAGACGGTTGCGTAAGGGTGTACCGTCATCAGACGGCTTCCCCTGGCCACCGTCGCGCTGCCGCCGCGGCTGAGGATCGCGGGCCCTCCATATTCGGCGGGCTCCTGCTCGGTGGCCTCGGGGGTCACCTCCGGGCTGACGGCCGGAGCCTCTGGCGGGTTGCTGGCCGGCGGCTCTTGCGCCCATCCACCGGCGGCCAGGAGCAAGTAAACAGCAGCCATGAGCAGTCTCACGTGATCTCCATTCTGGTGCGTCGAACCTCTCCGGGTCCCCCCTCGGGCACACCACCCCTTCGGGCCTACAATCTCAAAGTCTCACCCGCGGGCGGTTGCCGTGTCAAGCGCGTTCCGCTCTCGGATTGCATTCTTCAGCGGATATCAATAAGGTGAGGGGAGAGTGAAAGGCCAGTGACGATGGCGGCATTCGGAATGGGAGGCGTATCCATGTTTCGTACTGTGGCTTTGTCCGCGTTCCTGATGGGGAGCGTTTTGGCGGCCGATCTGCCGGTCAAGGAAGTGGTCCTCTATAAGAATGGCGTCGGGTACTTCCGGCGCGGCGGCGAGCTCGCGGCCGGCGATTCGGCGCGCCTGGATTTCAAGGCCGCCGACATGAACGACGTTTTGAAGTCGCTCACCATCCTCGAGGAGGGCGGCGGCAAGATCACCGGCCTGCGCTACGATTCCAGCGAGCCGCTGGCCCGCAAGCTCTCCGAGTTTCCCTTTCAGCTCGGCGATCAGCAGCCGCTGAGCGCCCTGCTCGATCAACTCAAGGGCGCACGGGTCGAATTGACGCTCGGCGCCGGCAAATCGGCGGGCATCATTCTGGGCGCGCGCCAGGAGTCCGCGGAAGAGAAGCAGCCGCCGCTTGAGCAGGTCACGCTGCTGCTCGACGCGGGCGAGCTGCGGACCTACGACCTAGCGGCCATTACCGGCGTGCGCTTCACCGACCCGGTGGTGCAAGCGCAGCTCCAGGCCTATCTCGCCAGCCTGGTGGTGGGGCGCTCCAAGGAGAAGCGCAGCGTCTATATCGATTCCACGCAGGCCCAGAGCCGCCGCATTTCGGCCACGTATGTCGTCCCCACACCGGTTTGGAAATCGAGCTACCGGCTGATTTTCGCGGCCAGCGCCGAGCCGATGCTCGAGGGCTGGGCCATTGTCGACAACACCAGCGGCGAGGATTGGACCAAGGTCCGTCTGGCCCTGGTCTCCGGCCGCCCGGTTTCGTTCATCAGCCGGCTCTATGAGCCCCGCTACCTCCAGCGCCAGGTGGCGGAACTGCCGGAGGATCAAGCCGCTGAGCCGGAGATTTACGAGGGGGCGGTGGGAGGCGTTCTCAACAGCGCAATGCTCCAAAACATGCCTATGGCCGCGCCGCCTCCGCCGGCCAGCGCCCCGCACGCGCTCCAGCTCCGCGGCAGGGACGCCTCGCAACTTCTGAAACTCCAGCCCGGCATGGCGATGACCCCCAGCTCCATCGCCGCGACTGCCGAAGGCCACGAAATGGGCGAACTGTTCGAGTACAGCTTCTCCGCGCCGGTCACCGTGCGCAAGGACGAATCCGCCATGCTGCCGTTCCTGCAACAGGCCGTCACCGCGCGCAAGCTGCTGGTCTATTCCGGCGGCGGCTCCGAGTTCCCGCGCAACGCGGCCGAGATCACCAACTCGACCGGCAAGACCCTGGATGGCGGCCCCATCACGGTTTACGATGGCGACGCCTACGCCGGAGAGGCGCTGGTCGAGACCGTGAAGGCGGGTGACAAACGCCTGATCAGCTACGCCATCGACCTGGGCACGCGCATCTCGACGGCCACGGATTCGAGCCGCGATTTCGTCCGCGAGATCCATGTGAGCCGCGGCGTGATGACCACCCGTTCCACCCTCCAGGAAACCACCACCTACAGCATCCGCAACGTGGACCAGAAACCCAAGACGCTGATGCTCGAGCACGCCATCCGGCCGGACTACAAGCTGCTGAAGCTGAAGCCGGCCGAGACTACCTCGAGCGCCTATCGCTTCGAGGTCAAGCTGGCCGGGGGCGCCACGGAGAAGTTCCCGGTGGCCGAGGAGCGCGTTTTCGAGACCTCGGTGACGCTCACGAGCGTGACACCCGACTATCTGCTGAGCTACGTGCAGAACAAAGCGCTGGACGAGGCCGCCCGCAAGCAACTGGAGCGCATCTCCAGCCAGAAGGAATCCATCGCCGCCGCCGACAACGATATCCGCGCCGCCCAGCAGCAGTTGAGCGAAGTCGTCCAGGACGAGCAGCGGGTGCGGGACAACATCGGCAGCCTGAACCGCGTCAGCGGCCAGCAGGATCTGGTGCAGAAGTACTCTCGCCAGCTCTCGGACCAGGAGACCAGGATCGCCACCCTGCGCGACCAGCTCAGCGAGCTGCGCAAGAAGAAGGCGGCGCTGGAGTCCGAGTTGAACTCCCTGATCGACAAGATGGAGTTCTAAACTCGAAGAATGAACCTAGCGTTGATCGGATACGGAAACGTGGGGCGCGCCTTCGCGCGGCTGCTGCACCGGAAGCGCGCCTCCTTCCCCTTCCGCATCTGCGGCATTCACACCGCGCGGCACGGCACGGCCGTGGATCCCAAGGGCCTGCCGCTAGAGCCGCCGTTCGGCCCGCCCGCGGCCTCCATCGGCGAGTTCCTGGACGCCGCCCGGGCCGAGGTCGCCATCGAGGTCACCCCTCTCGATCCCACTACCGGCGAGCCCGCCATCTCGCACATCCGGGCCGCCTTCGCGCGCGGCATGCACGTCATCACCGCCAACAAGGGCCCTATCGCCCACGCTTACCACGCCCTCGACGAAGCGGCCCGCGCGGCTGGGGTTGGCTTCCGCTTCGAGTCCACCGTCATGGATGGCGCGCCCGTCTACAGCCTGGTGCGGAACGGCCTGCCCGGCTGCGAAATCCTGGGCTTCACCGGCGTTTTGAACTCCACCACCAAGATCGTGGTCGAGGCCATGCGCGACGGCCTTTCGATGCAGGACGGCATACGGGTGGCCCAGCGGCTGGGCATCGCCGAGACCGACGCCTCCTACGACATCGACGGCTGGGATTCCGCGGCCAAAGCCTGCGCGCTGGCCAACGTGCTGATGGACGCCCGCGTCACTCCGCCCCAAATCGAGCCGCGCGGCATCGGCCGCCTCACTACCGAGCGGGTTCAGGCTCTCGCCGCCACGGGCAAGACCGTGCGCGTGGTGAGCCACGCCAAGCGCACGCGGGAGGGGGTCCGGCTGCGCGTGCGCGCCGAGGTCCTGCCCATCACCGACCTGCTGGCCGCCATCGAGGGCACCTCCAACCTGCTGCTCATCCACACCGACCTTATGGGAACCGTGGGAACGGTTTCCATCAACCCCGGCGTCGAGCAGACCGCTTACGGCCTGTTCAGCGACCTGGTCGATATCGCCCGCTCCTGACCCAGCCATGCTCTCTTACGGATTCAGCGCCCGCGAATGGAACACCCTGCGCCGTCTCTCGACGCCCGCCAAGATCCAGCGCTTTCTGGACGTCGATCTCGGTTATAACAAGGAGCCGGACGGCCCTACCTGCCGTTCGCCGCGCCGCGTGCTGCGGGATCGCATCGCCCACTGNNGACGACGATCACGTGCTCGCCATCTTCAAACAGCGCGGCCACTGGGGCGCCATCGCAAAATCCAACTACGCGGGCCTGCGCTTCCGCGAGCCGGTCTATCGCACCCTGCGCGAGCTGGTGATGTCCTACTTCGAGCACTATTTCAATCTCCGGGCCGAGAAGACGCTGCGCAACTACTCGCGTCCCGTGAACCTGGCGCGCTTCGACGGCATCGACTGGATGACCACCGAGCAGGATCTCTGGGCGATTCCCAACTATCTCCTCACCATCGCGCACACTCCGCTGCTGGCGCCCGGCCTGGACCGCCGCCTGGCCCGCGTCGACCGCCGTCTTTTCGCCGCCGGCCTGGTCGGCAAAGCGCATTAACGCGTGTCGCGGTGCTATCCTGATGGGTTCAGCAACTCTTCGGCGCGCCGCGTGAGCGGTGTCCTCATCGCAAGGAGCATCGTATGAGCCAGTACAGTTTCGGAGTCGTCGGCCTGGGAGTTATGGGGCAGAATCTGGCCCTGAACATCGAGAGCCGGGGCTTCACGGTAGCGGGCTTCGATCTCGACCGAAAGCAGGCCGAAGCCGCCGCCGCGAAGTGGGCCGGCAAGCGCATGACCACCGCCGGGTCGCTCCAGGAGCTGGCCGCAGCGCTCGAAATCCCGCGGCGAATCCTCATCATGGTGCCCGCCGGCAAACCCGTGGATGCCGTGATCCAGGATTTGAAGCCGCACCTGGCCCCAGGCGACATTCTCATCGACGGCGGCAATTCGTTCTTCCAGGACACGGACCGCCGCGGCAAGGAACTCGAGCCTACCGGAATCCACTACATCGGCGCCGGCGTGAGCGGTGGCGAAGAGGGCGCGCTGCTCGGCCCGGCCATCATGCCCGGCGGCCCGGAGGAGGCCTATCGCAAAGTCGAGCCGATCCTCACCGCCATCGCCGCCAAGACCGACGACGGCCCCTGCTGCGCCTACATCGGCAAGGGCGGCGCCGGGCACTACGTCAAGATGGTGCACAACGGCATCGAATACGGCATCATGGAGCTGCTCTCGGAGGTCTACGACCTCTTGAAGTCGGTCCTGGGCCTCTCCGCCGCCGAGATGCAGAAGATCTTCGCCGCCTGGAACCAGACGGAGCTGAATTCCTACCTGGTCGAGATCACCGCCGCCGTGCTCGGGCACACCGACCCGGAGACCGGCCAGCCGATCGTCGATATCATCGTCGATAAAGCCGGCCAGAAAGGCACCGGCAAGTGGGCCTCGCAGAACGCGCTGGATCTGGGCGTCGCCATCCCCACCATCAACGCGGCGCTCGAGGGGCGCATCCTCTCCGGGGCGCGAGACGAGCGCATCGCCGCCTCGAAGATCCTCACGGGCCCGGCGGCCAGTTTCGAGGGCGACCGGGACGCGTTCATCGAAGCGCTACGCCAGGCCTTGCGGCTGGCCATCGTCACCTGCTACGCGCAGGGGTTCGCGCTGATGCGCGAGGCTTCGAAGGAATACGGATATCACCTGCACTTTTCGGAAATTGCCCGCACCTGGAAAGGCGGCTGCATCATTCGCGCGAAGCTGCTGGAGCCGATCAAGCAGGCGTTCCTCGAGAACCCCGATCTGGTCAACCTGCTGGTGGATTCCCGCTTCAGCGCGCTCGCGAACGAGCTGCAAGGCTCGCTGCGCACCGTCGTGACCAGAGCGGCCGGGCTGGGAGTGCCCGTGCTGGCGCTCTCCGCGTCGCTCAACTACATCGACGCCTATCGCCGCCCGCGCATGCCCGCCAACCTGCTGCAAGCCCAGCGCGACTATTTCGGCGCGCACACCTATGAGCGGCTGGATAAGCCCGGCGGCGGGAAGTTTCATACTCACTGGCTCGATTAACCGGAGAACTCAATGCCCCACGGACTCGACATCGCTCCCCAAGGCGCCCTGGACTTCGTTTCCGTCGGCGCGCTGGTCCACCGCCTGGACCCCGGCATCATCCCTTTCCGCAAGGCCACCCAGTGCCAGATCCACGTGAGCGGCGGCGAATTCAACGTCGCCGCCAACCTGGCGGACTGCTTCCGTTTGCGGACCGGCATCGCCACCGCCATGGTAGACTACCCCATCGGCGACCTGATCGCGGAGCGAGTGCGCGCCATGGGCGTGACGCCGTTCTACAAACGGTTCAAGCACAACGGCGTGAACGGGCCGAACATGGCCACCGTTTACAGCGACCGCGGCTACGGCGTTCGCGGCCCGGTGGTTTTCTACAACCGCTGCAACGA
>PMEV01000357.1 GCA_003154855.1 Bryobacterales bacterium | reverse complement strand
CAGCATCGCCACCGGCGTGGCCTTCGGCCTGATCGCCTACACGCTGCTGCGGGTCTTCCGCGGAGAATTCCGCCGCGTGAGCTGGCTGGTCTACGTCCTCACGGCCCTGTTCATCGCCCGGTTCGTCTACTTGAGTTCGTAGTTCTCGTCCGTCAAACCTGCCAGAAAGTGTTTGACAACGCACATAAGGTAATGTACAGTATACTTTATGTTAGTTGTGAATAACACGTTGGAGGCACGCATGTCGGATTCAGAAAAGTGGGCGTGGTGGACGCTTGGAGCGGTTGTGCTGACCATCGCCGCCTATGGCGCCTTTCTCGTATTCCTCGGCCACGGCCCGGCCACAGCCTCGGTTTTCGCGCTGCTAGCGCTGACTGCACTGCCGCGGGTTAGTCGGCGCCATTTCACAGGCCAACTCTTCGATGAGCGGGATAAGGAGATTGGCCGCAAGTCGGTCCGGGCGGGTTTGAGTGCGTTCTACGGGGCGTTCATTGGTCTCGTTCTCGGGATCGGGTATACCAAGGGATGGCTCGCTACCCTAACCGTGCCGGTCTGGATTCTCTNNGGAAGTCCTTATGTGGGCGGCGATTCTCGTCATGTTAGTACAAGCCATGACGGTCATTGTGCTCTACCGCCGTGGGTCCCATGCCTAGCCGCGCTCCGGAGATCGGTAACAACATTCGCCGGCTCCGTTTCGAGCACGNNACACCATCATGGCGCTGGAAGCTCTCAAGTACTTCCCCTCGCTGCTGCTGGCCTTTCGCATCGCTCGCGTCTTTGGAGTACCCGTCGAGCGGGTCTTCGAATATCACGGCAAATAACTGAGGAGATGCCGGTCCGCTCTCAAATCGTCATGGCCAGGAATCCGCCGTCCACCCGCAGGATCGAGCCGGTCACAAACGATGCCGCGCTCCTGGAAGCCAGGTAGACCGCGGCGCCCACCAGCTCCGAGGCCTCGCCGAAACGGCCCATCGGCGTGTGCGCCATGATGGAGGCGGTGCGCTCGGGGGTGAGCAGCTTGCGGTTCTGCTCGGCCGGGAAGAAGCCGGGCCGGATGGCATTCACGCGCACGCCCTGAGTGGCCCATTCCCGCGCCAGGAACAGCGTGATCTGGTCCACGCCGGCCTTGGTGATGCTGTAGGTGAGCACCTTCGAAAGCGGCGGACCGGCGGACGCCGAGGAGATGTTGATCACCGACCCGCCGCGGCCGGACTCCACCATCGCCTTGCCGAACACCTGGCAGGCCAGGAACACGCTCTTCAGGTTCACGTCCAGGATGCGCTGCCACTCCTGTTCGCCGATCTCGAAGAAGGGCGTGCCGGAATTGATGCCCGCCGCGTTCAGCAGGATGTCCACCTGCCCGAATTCGTCGAGCGTGGCTTCCAGCGCCCGCGCCAGGTCCACCTTGTTAGCCGCGTCCGCCTGGATCGCGATGGCGCGCCGCCCCAACTCCCGGATGGACTTTGCGCGCGCCTCCGCGTTCTCGAGCATTAGGTCCACGATCGCCACGTCCGCGCCGGCCTGGGCGAATCCAGTCGCCATCGCGCCGGCCAGCACTCCGCCGCCGCCGATGACCACCGCTATTTGCCCGTCCAGTGAGAAAAGTTTGTCTTGTGCCATGCGATTCTTAGTGTGCCACGTTTACTCCGCCAGCAGCGCCATCAGGTTCCGGCCGCAAATCAGGCTGCCCTGGAACTTGTCGCCTTGCGGGCCGGGCCAGTGGGTTTCCAGGCTCACCCAGCCGTGGTAGCCGTCGGCAACCAGCGCGGCGATTTGCCCTTTCCAGTCCACTGCGCCGGCGCCCAGCGGACACCAGATGGGCCGGTGACCGTCCAGCGTGCAGTCCTTCGCGTGGACGTGCGCGATGCGCGCCGGCGGCATGGCCCGATAACCGTTCGGGAACGCCATCTCACCCGCGACATAAGCGTTCGCCGGGTCCCAGACCACTTGCAGGTTCGCATCATCGACGGCCGCCAGCAGCGGGCCAACTTCCGCGCCGGTCGCGATATTGCAGGCGTGCTCGTTCTCGATTCCGACGATCAGATCCTCCCGGGCGGCCTGCCGCGCGAGCGCGCCCAACGCTTCGGCTACACGGTCGAAAACCGCTTCCGGCTCGACCACTCGCCAGTAGGAGAAAACGCGCAGAATGCGAGCGCCGGTCCGGTGCGCGATTTCAAAGGCCCGCGTCGTCAGCCGGGGCTGGTCCGCATACGTATGCTGCGCGCCGAAAACGTCCTGCTGGAAGCGGCTGTCGATGGGCGGCGCGCCGGGCAACGTGCATTTTAGCAATGGCGAGGAGAGCGCCACGATTTCCAGGCCCTGGGAAGCGGCAACCTGGATGGCGCGCTCCACTTCCGAGTCGGTCAGGTCCAGGATGTTCTTGCCGAATACCACGCGCAGTTCGGCGCCGGTCATCCCCAGGCCAGTCATGCCGGCGGCGGCCGCTTCCAGATCCGGGCCAAACTCGTCGGTAATCGCAGCGGCGCGCAACATGTCAGCCTCGCATCAAGCGAATCGTGTCCCTGAGCGAAGCCGGTTCCTCGCGCGGCGCCGTGGCCGGGGCTTCCTCGGCCGCCGCTTCCACCGCCTCTCCGGGCGCCACCAGGAGGTTCTCATCCAGGCCGTGCTGCCGTGTATACAAATCGTAATACCTGCCCCCGGCCTCCAGCAGCGATGCGTGAACGCCCCGCTCGACGATCTGCCCACTCTCGACCACCAGAATCTGGTCGGCGCGCCGTATGGTAGACAGCCGGTGCGCAATCACGAACGTGGTGCGTCCCTGCATCAGGTAGGCCAGCCCCTGCTGAATCGAGGCCTCGGACTCGGAGTCCAGGCTCGATGTGGCCTCGTCCAGGATCAGGATGCGCGGGTCGGCCAGAATCGCGCGGGCGATCGAGACGCGCTGGCGCTGCCCCCCGCTCAGCTTCACGCCGCGCTCGCCCACCAGCGTGTCGTAGCCAGCTTCGAAGCTCTCGGCGAACTCGTCCACGCGCGCGATGCGGCAAGCTCGCAGGATTTGCTCTTCGGTGGCTTCGGGGCGCGCGAAGGCCACGTTTTCGCGGATCGTTCCGTCGAACAAAAAGGTGTCCTGCAGAACCACGCCGAGCTGCGTGCGGTAGGAATCCAGACGAACCCTCGAGAGGTCCTGGCCGTCCACCCGGACCGTTCCACTCGAGGGCGTGTAAAACGCGGCGATCAGGCCGATGATGGTCGATTTGCCGGAGCCCGAAGATCCCACCAGCGCCGTCACCGAACCCGAGCGCGCCTCGAAGGAAATGCCGTGCAGCACCGGCTTGCCGGCCTGGTAGGCGAACGACACATCCTCGAAGACCACGTCGCCGCGGATCTCCCCCATCGCGACGGTCCGCCCGGGGTCCAGGTCTTCGGGCCGCTCGCGCAGCACCTCGCGAGTGCGCTCCAGGCCGGCCAGCGCCTCGGTGAGTTGCGTGCCAATGCCCACGATCTGGAAGACCGGGGCCACCAGAAAAGTGAGAAACGCGGTGAAAGTGATGAACCCTCCCAGGGTCAGCGAGCCACTCACGATCTGGCGCGCGCCCAAGAGCATCACCAGCGCCCCCACCACTCCCAGCAGCACCGTCGCAGACAGACTCATGAGCGACATGGCGGTCAGCGACCGGATCACGTTGTCGAGCAGCCGCTGCACTCCGCCGGAAAACACCGCCGCCTCGCGCGCCTCCGCATGGTAGCCTTTTACCACCCGTATGCCGCCCAGCGACTCCGTCAACCGGCCCGTCACCTCGGCATTGATCCGGCCCCGCTCCCGGAAGATCGGACGGATCACGCCGAAGGAGCGCTTGAGGAACAGCATGAAGAGCGTGAGTATCCCCAGCGCCATGCCGGTGAGCAGCGGACTGATGCGCAGCAGGACGGCCAGCGCGATTAGGGCCGTGATCACTCCGCCCACTAACTCCACCAGCCCCGTGCCCACCAGATTGCGCACGCCCTCCACGTCGTTCATGATGCGGCTCACCAGCGCCCCCGTCTTGTTGGAGTCGTAGAACGCCAGCGGCAGGCGGCCGATATGAGCCTGCACCCTGAGCCTCAGTTCCGAAATCATGCGCTGCGCCGCCTTGGACAGAAGTTGCGTGAGCGAGTACGACGTCGCGCCTTGCAAGGCGGTCGCCATCAGCACCGCCGCGACCAACGGAGCTAGCAGCTCCAACCGCTTCTTTCCGATGACGTCGTCTACCAGATACTTGGTGGACGCCGGCAGCACCGCCCCAGCCAGGCGATTGATCAGAATCAGCACCAGGCCCAGCGCCAGCGGCCAGCGCCTCGGCTTCACCAGTTCCCAGATATCGGGAAGCATGGCGCGCAACTTCTCCGAGACTGGCCCCTCACCCTTCCCAGGTTCCCCGCCCGGGTTGGACACCCGGCCGTGCGAGCGGCCTCCTCGCTCGCCGTGGCCCATTCCGAATCCTCGCATTTCGCCGACCCTCCTCCGCTCAGCCGCCCAGATCCACCTTCGCCAGGTAGATGCCGGTCTTGCCTTGGTGGGAGGAATGGTAGCTGACCCACAGCAGCCCGTCTTCGAAGACCAGACCCGGGCCGCCCGTATCGCCTCCCGAAGGCAGCGCCAGGAACTCTTTCAGCTTGCCTGCCTGAGGATCCAGCCAGCACAGCACCATCCGCCCGTCGCCGCTATCCAGGCTGCCCGCGGCGACGATGCGGCCGTCGGCGAGCTGCATCAGATTCGCCCCGCTCAGCCGCAGGCCGAGATCCTTCCAGCTCCACAGGCGGTAGGGTGGACGGGCGCTCCCCAGAAGGCTGCTCGCGCCCTTTTCGTCGCGGCGCAACAAGCACAGTGCGGTGTCGTCCTCGAGAAACAGCAATGAGCCCTCGCTGGCCAGGCCCTTGCCGAACAGGTCGTCCCCCAGGGCGGCATAGTGCAGCCCGTCACGACTCATGTAGAGCCGCGCGAATTGCCTGCCGGTGGCGCTGTAGCCGATTCCGAAGGCCCTGCCCCGCTGCCAGGTCGCCCGCCATAGCCATACATTCGGCTCCCCGACCGCAGCCGCTTCCGACCAGACCCTCCCATCGCGGGAAAACCAGGCCAGCGACTGCGTCCTCGGATAGTTCGACCCGGCGTTCAGCATCAGCCGGCCGTCCGCCGAGATCGAGAGCTTAGGTCCCCGCAGATCCCCCGCCGGGGAAGTAATTCGCGCCGCGGACACCCACCGCTCACCGTCCCCGGAGGTCAGAATTCGCAAAACCCCGTCCGAGCCCCCCTCCGCCTCCGTTTCCCGCAGGGCGCAATACCACCGGCCCCGGAATAAGATCAGATCGGGAGAGGCGTTGTGCGGCGCCTGGCCCCAGATCCTCTCTACATCGATCAACTTCGGCGCGCGCGGCGGCTGCTTCGGCGGACCTCCGGCGATTCCCACCGATACGATTGCCAGAAGAAGTGTGAGCCAGCGCATCAATCTCCCATTGTCCGACATTGGAAGCCATGTGCGCGACTGGCTCGTAGCGCCGGCGGTCTTGCCGCCGGTGTGTGAGAAATGCGGACGAGGCCAAGCTCCCCTTCCGCCTGCTCAGAGC
Source organism: Bryobacterales bacterium (assembly GCA_003154855.1). Taxonomy (GTDB): domain Bacteria; phylum Acidobacteriota; class Terriglobia; order Bryobacterales; family Bryobacteraceae; genus Fen-330. The sequence goes on along the minus strand of PMEV01000357.1, from coordinate 931 downwards.
GTGCTCTCCAGTGCTTTCACCCGCTCGGTGATCAGCGCCGTGAACGCCTCTTCGTCCTTCAGTATCGCGAGCAGTTTCGGGGGCAGCTCTTCCTTGAGTTTGGAAAGGTCTTCGCTCGAGGAGGTGATCACGGGAAAACCGATGGCGTCGGCGATGCGGCAGGAGAAGTGCACCACCCCCAGCAGGTCCAGCGGGCCGTCGGCCAACTTCTGGTGGTGGCGCCTGGTAACGGCTTGCAGCTCTTGCGGGAAATGCCACTCCCGCACCAGCCATTCCCCCGCCACGCAGTGGTCGATATCGAAGAGGTCCTGTTCGCAGCCCAGCAGGTCGTAGCCGAATTCGTCCGAGACGTCCAGCATGCGGGCATACTCGGCCGGATAGCTGGCCAGCAGCGCCAGGCGGCCCACATCGTGCAACAGACCGGCTGTATAGGCCGTGTCCTTGTTCAGCCCCGGTGCGGCGGAGGCCAGTTCTTCGCACAGGCAGGCGCACGCCAGACTGTGGCGCCAGCAACGCCCCAACGCGGGCACCTGCAAGGCCGAAGACAGGAAATCCCGCAGCGCCACGGCCATCACCAGCGACTTCAGTTTCTCCAGCCCCAGCATCGTCAGGGCGTGCCGGATGCTGTCGATCCGGTTGCGGCAGCCCAACAACGGCGAGTTGGCGATGCGCAGCACCTCGGCCGAGAACGCCGAATCCGTCCGGACCAGCGCCGACAACCGTTGGAACGACGCCTCCTCGGCCGAGACCACCCGCATCAGCCTGGCGGCGACGGGGGGTAGCGGCTGGAGCGTCTTGAACGCCCAGGGTCTCTCGGCAACAGCCATGGTCTGCGCCTCCGCGTGTTCTATCGGCGGGAGCGCGGGCCACCTTTAGTCCGCAACTCCCTGAAACCTGCCCTCGCCCCCCCGGCGCCCGCGAGGTAGCGCCG
>PMEV01000117.1 GCA_003154855.1 Bryobacterales bacterium | reverse complement strand
CTATTGCTTGGAAGTTATTGAAAGGAATGGTGGGCGCGACAGGACTCGAACCTGTGACCTCCTGCGTGTGAAGCAGGCGCTCTAACCAACTGAGCTACGCGCCCCAAGGGCGGAATCTTGATTGTAGACTACCGCCGCCGCGCTGGGCAACGCTACCGGGAACGCTACTCGAAGAACTCCACGCGGTACTCCTCGATCACCGGGTTGGCCAGCACGTCGCGGGCGATCTCGGCCATCTCCCGTTCGGCGCGCTCGCGCGGCGTNNGGCGGCGCGAATCGTCTGCCCCTGCGGATCGAGGACCGTGGGTTTGAGAAGGACGTACACTCGCACTTTCATGGAACGACCATTCTAGCAGGCCACAAGCCCGCGTCGCGATGTGCTACAACGGAGTATCCAGGGAGGGCGCCATCCTCAAGGTCTGTGTGCTGGCCAGCGGAAGTTCGGGCAACTCCACCCTCGTCTCCACCGCGCGGACCAAACTCCTGGTGGATGCGGGGTTGAGCCGGCGCGAGACCTGCGCCCGCCTGGCTTCGATCGGCGAGGATCCGGCCAAGATCGGCGCTATCCTCATCTCCCACGAGCACAGCGACCACGTCGCCGGCTTGCCGGTCCTGGCCAAACAGCTACGCGTTCCCGTCTACCTCACGCACCGCACCGCGCCCAGCATCGTCTGGAACGGTTATGAGCCAAAGCTCGAGACCTTCCAGGCCGGGACCCGCATTGTGATCGGCGACCTCGAGATCGATACCTTCAGCATCCCCCACGACGCCATCGATCCCATCGGTTTCCGCATACGCGCCGCGGGAGTGAGCATCGGCCTGGTGACCGACTTGGGCTACATCCCGGACTCGATCAAGTTTCACCTTCGCCGGACCGACCTGCTGCTGCTGGAATCCAATCACGACGTGGAGATGCTGAAGGTCGGGCCGTACCCATGGCCGGTCAAGCAGCGCATCATGAGCCGCAATGGCCACCTCTCCAACGACGCGACCTGCGAGTTCATCCGGAGCGAGCTCGACTCTTCCACCACGACGCTGGTGCTGGGCCACCTCAGCGAGCACAACAACTATCCCGCGCTGGTGCGGCTGTGCGCCGAACAGGCGCTAGCCGGCCGCGCACTGTTCACCAAGCTGGTGATCGCCGAACAAGGGCGGCCCACGGAGGTCTTCGAGTACTGACTATGATTCCGCGATACACGCGGCCCGAAATGGGCCGCATCTGGAGCGACGAGAACAAATACCGCGCTTGGCTCGAGGTGGAACTGGCGGCCTCCGAGGCGCTGGCCGAACTGGGGGAGATCCCGGCCCAGGCCGCGCGCGAATTGCGGGAATACGCGGGCTTCGATGTCGCGCGCATCCTGGCGATCGAGGAGGAAGTCAAGCACGACGTGATTGCCTTTACCACCGCCGTAGCCGAGCGCCTGAGCGCCGCCGGACACGGCGACGTTTCCCGCTGGCTGCACTACGGCTTGACCTCCAACGACATCGTCGATACCGCCCAGGCGCTGCAAGTCGCGCAGGCTTCCCGGCTATTGCTGGCCGGGTTGGAGGAATTGCGCGCGGTGCTGAAGGAACGGGCGCGGGAGTTCCGCCACACCGTGCAGATCGGGCGCACCCACGGGGTGCATGCCGAACCCGTCACCTTCGGCCTGAAACTGGCCCTGTGGTACGACGAGGCCGGCCGCAACATCGGCCGTTTCTCCGCAGCCGCCGCCGAAATGGCCGTTGGCAAGCTCAACGGAGCCGTCGGCACCTTCGCGCACATCGGCCCGGAAGCCGAGGAGCGCGCCTGCGCCAAGCTGGGCCTCAAAGCCGCCCCCATCACCTCCCAGGTGATCTCCCGCGACCGCCACGCCGCCTACGTCGCCGCGCTGGCTCTGGTCACCGCTCTGCTCGAGAAAATCGCGCTCGAGGTCCGGCATCTCCAGCGTACCGAGGTGCGCGAGGCCGAGGAGGCCTTTTCCGCCGGACAAAAGGGCAGCTCGACCATGCCCCACAAGCGCAACCCGATCACCTGCGAGCAGATATGCGGCCTGGCCCGCCTGGTGCGCTCGAACATGCAGGCGGCCTTCGAGAATATCGCCCTGTGGCACGAGCGCGACATCTCCCATTCCTCGGTCGAGCGCGTGATCCTGCCCGACTCGACCATCCTCACCGATTACCTGTTGGCCCGTACCACCAGCCTGGTCCGCCGCATGCGCGTCTATCCCGAGCGCATGCGCCGCAACCTCGATCTCACCCGCGGGCTGATCTTCTCCGGCCAGCTCATGCTCGACTTGGCCGCCGCCGGCATGCTCCGCGAGAAGGCCTACGCCATCGTACAGGCTCACGCTATGCGGGCCTGGGAGGACGGCTCCGACTTTCGCGCCGCCATCCAGGCCGATCCCGAGATCTGTGCCGTGCTCACCCCCGACCAGATCGCCCTAGGCTTCTCCCTGGACCGCCAACTGCGCAACGTCGACCGCATCTTCGAGCGGCTGGGCATGGGATAACCCGCTTCTCCCGCACGCCGTCGTCGTGAGGCGCAGGAGATGCCCGTGTGTGCTGAATACACCGGCGGTAGAGTCGAGG
>PMEV01000462.1 GCA_003154855.1 Bryobacterales bacterium | reverse complement strand
CGGGCTTCTGCCCGGCGTCCGGGCAGTTCGGCGAAAACTACCGCAGCGGTCGCGGCTCGGACCAGGTCCCCTCGCCGCCGTGATCGTCGTTGGCGCGGACGCGCCACCAGAGGGGCCGGGCGGGAAGGTCGGTGAGGCCGAGGCGGGTGTCGGGAACCGTGCGATCCGCGAAGAGCGGCCCTTGAAACGTGCCCGCATCGTCGACCTGGATGGTGTAGGATGCCGCTCCCGCCACAGAGGACCAGGCGAACTCGATGAATCCCTCCCGCGCCGGGCGATCCTCGGGCGGGCGTAGTGGGGACGGCGGTGTGAGCGGGGCCAAGCCTGAGCCGTGCCTGACGGTGAGAGTGGCGGACCAGGCGACGCCCTCCAGCGTGGCCGTCATGCCGACGGAACGGGTCGATGTCGCCCAGGCGGTCTTGACCGGGAAGCTCTGCGTGCTGGAGCCGGCCGGCACGGTGACGGTGCTCGGAACGGAAACCAGCGCCGGGTCGTCCGACGAGATTCGGACGAGCTTTCCCTGCGGGGCCGGAGCCGCCGCCCCCAGCGTCAGGATGCCCTCGACCGTGCTGCCCCCCGTGATGGTGGGAGGGTTCACGGCGAACGAGACCAGTGGCGACGGCGGACCCGGTGGCCCCACGGTCAGGGTTCCCGCGCAGTCGTTCTCCCTGGCCGTGGCCGAGATGCGCACCGAGGCGGCTTCCGGCGATTGCATCGTCGAGACGACGAACGTTGCGGCCAGGGCGTTCCCATCCACGATCACCCGTGCCGGGACCCGCGCTTTCGAGGGGTCGCTCGAGTTCAGTTCGACGCTCGCGCCGCCCGCCGGAGCCGGCTCGCCCAACGTCACCAATCCCTGGGACGAGATGCCGCCCACCACACTGGCCGGCACCAGAGTCAGCGCGGCCACCGTCGCGACCAAAGGAGGAGGAGGGTACTCGAAGCTCCGGGCCTCGCTCCAGGCTCCGGCGGCGCCCGTGGAATCCACCCCGCGCACCCGCCACCACAGGCTGCCCGCAACCGCCAGCTTCAGCCTGAATCGCGTTTCGCGGGTCCTGGCCTCGGCCACCAGCGGCGCCGTGAAGGATCGCGTCGAAGCAATCTGGATCGTGTAAGTCTCGGCCCACGGCAAGGCAAGCCAGGAGAATCCAACGTACGAATTCGACGTTTTCGCGTTCGGGCCGGGGCGGACCAGCGTGGGCGCCGCCCTCTCGGGAGGCTCCGCGCAGAAAGCCAAGCCAATCCCGATCCAGCCGGCAACCATCGCCACACCCGTTGCGCGCATGCCTTAAGTTTAGATGACGCGGCGGGCCCTTTCAGTGACGCCCCTCCCAACCCCACCGAAGCCCACGGTGCCGCACGCTCGTGCCCCTCTTTCAGCGGCGATTTCCTTCTTGCTCGACCGGCGGCCCCGTTTAACTTGCCTTGGGGTTCAATGCCCGGTTCACATACTCGGGATCGCGGGCGATGAGCGCCAGATAGGCGCGCGTGGGTTGGTCCGGCTCCGTGCGGCCCTGCTCCCAATCCCGGAGCGTCCCCAGGGGAATGTGATAGCGGGCGGCGAATTCCTCTTGCGTCAGATCCAAGGCTCGCCGGATGACTTTCGTCCGAGGCGTTCGCCGCATCCGCATGAGGTCGGCATCGGTAAGAGGTTGTGCGTCGGGATCCGCACGCGCGGCCCGTTCAATGGCCTCCGGGGTCATCGGCCGGGGTGGACTAGCTGTTCTGCCGGAAGTAGTCGTCTTGCTCATTTTGCGTTGCTCTCCGCGCTGAAACAATGCGCATGCGGCCCTCGCGCTCGGTGAAGGCTACAAACAGCACCACGCCGCCCGCAGCCATGCCGACGATGACAAAACGCTCTTCGCCATAGTCTTCGCGATCGTCGAGGCGCTCAACGGCGAGAGGATCCTCGAATACCGTCTTCGCCAAATCGAAGCTCACACCGTGCGCCTGCAAGTTGGCCTCGGCCTTGGCGTCGTGCCATGCGAATTCCAACACCATCATACTACGGGATACCAGTACCTCTGTCAAGGTGTCCACGGGAACCGCGGGTCGGTGCACCGCGCCCCACCCGCATTTTCCCGTCACGCCCCTCCCCGATTTCTTTTCCCCGCCTCCGCAGAGCCTTACCGCCTCCGTCGGCCTAATCCCATCTGACGCGGCGTTACCCTAAGGCAGGGCGGCGACACCGGTCGCCAACCCCTCCGAGAGGGCCACCGTGGCTTGCACAGCAAAAACAGCAAACGAACCCACTAAGCCCAGTGTATTCAATAAAAGGCACCAGAAACGAACCCAAGAACGAACCCACCGCGCCTGCTGTGGGGCAGCCCTTTCGGGCTGCGGCCGGGCTTCTGCCCGGCGCCCGCCGGAACCGGCCCGCCGTCCGGCCTCGTAACCTGAGGGTTCATGTTATGCTGTTAGTTTGTTTCGATAGAGGCGCGGAGGCCATCAGTAGCCGCGGCCGCTGGTCCGAGTAGCTTCGGAGGCCCGGTGAAAGGGGCGCAGTCAGTCTCCGCCGAAATCGCCGGGGGAGCACACCCGTCCGCGGTTGGGGGGTCAGGACAACACCTGCCCACTGTCATCCGAATTCTAGAGAGATCCGGATGGAGCGCTATCGGAGGCTCGGGGGTTTCGCCCCCTCTTTTCTCCCCTCCAGCGCCCCATCCATTGAGAATATGAACGCCGTCGAGCTAACCCGGGCGCTGGTGGATATCGAATCCATCACCAACAACGAGGGGGCGGCCTGCTCCTTCCTGCTGGACTACCTCTCCATCCTGGCGGCGCGCACTGGCGGCTGCACCCAGGCCATGCCGGTGGAGTGCGGGCGCTTCAACGTCTTCGCCTGCTGGGGCGCGCCATTGGTGACCCTGTCGACGCACATCGACGTGGTGCCGCCCTTTTTTCCCTCGCGCGAGGATGACGAATGGATCTACGGCCGCGGCTCCTGCGACGCCAAGGGAATCATCGCGTCCATGGTGGGGGCGGCGGAGCGGCTGCTCGCGGAGGGGCGGCGCGATTTCGGTTTGCTGTTCGTGGTGGGCGAAGAGCGCAACAGCGCCGGGGCGTTCGCGGCGGCGCAGGCTGCGCGCGGCTCTCGCTACCTGATCAACGGGGAGCCCACCGACAATAAGCTGGCCCTGGGATCCAAGGGCACGCTGCGCTACGAGATCGTGGCGCAGGGGCGGATGGCGCACTCGGCCTACCCCGAGCTGGGCGAATCGGCGATCGATAAGTTACTGGACGCGCTCGAGGCGATCCGGCGAATCCCGTTGCCTGGCGACCCGGTTTTGGGCCAGGGCACGCTGAACATCGGAACGATTTCGGGCGGGCGCGCGCCCAACGTGGTGCCCGACCGGGCCCAAGCGGAGATCATGTTCCGCCTGGTCTCGGACGCCGGGCCGATTCGGGAGGCGGTCGAGAGTGCGGTGGCGGGGCGGGCCGAAGCGCGGGAGGCGATGTCGGTGCCGGCGGTGCGCCTGCACGGGCTGGACGACCTGCCCACTACGGTGGTGGCGTTTACGACGGACATTCCGGCCTTCGCCGGAGCCTGGGGTGAGGCGTTCCTCATCGGACCGGGGAGCATCCACGTGGCGCACACGCTCGACGAGAAGATCTCCAAGCGGCAGCTCTTCGAGGCTGTCGAAATCTACGCGAGGATGGTGAGGAGGCTGTCCGCGAAGAGCGAATAGCCGAGGATCGTATGCGGAAAATCGAAGTGGGAATCCTGGGCGCCACCGGAATGGTGGGCCAGCAATTCGTGAACCTGTTGCGGAATCA
>PMEV01000337.1 GCA_003154855.1 Bryobacterales bacterium | reverse complement strand
GGCCTCTACCGGGCGCTCAATCTCGCGCGCCAAATGCAAGGGCGGCAAAAATGACCCCATCCGATTGGACTTGCCCACGGCGCATCGGCTTCCTGTTCCCGCATCCTTGCGGCAGGACTTCTCCGGTCGGCTGCCCCGACTGCCAGAACGGCCAGATACAGGATCCTTACGCCCAGAGGAAGGACCGGGCGGGCTACGACAACTACGGCAATTACGATCCCGCGGACTGGCCCGGCGCGGTGGGAGCATCCGGCCAGCCGCTGGATTTCACCGAGGCGGATGGCGAGACGCTGGTGAAGCCGCAGGAGGAGTTCGAAGGCGACATGACCGAGAGCTGACCGTGAGCGGGCGCTCCTCGGGTCTGTGGCTGATCTATGCGCTGGGCGGCGGCTGGGGCCACCTGACGCGGGCGGCGGCGCTGGCCCGGGTCTCGCGTGGGCCGGTCCGCATCCTTACCAACAGTCCCTATGCGGATGAGGTGCGCGCGCGGCTGCCGGAGCTGGATATCCTGGCGCTCGATCCCGCGCTGTCCGCGGCACATGCGCGCCAGGAGGCCGTCCGCTACGTCCAGGCCTCCGAAGCAGCCTGCTTGATCGTGGACACGTTCCCGCGCGGTCTGGGCGGGGAGTTGGCGGCGCTCCTGCCGGCTTGGGGCGCGCTGCGGGTCCTGATCCATCGCGACCTGAATCCCGAGTACGTCCGCGGGAAAGCGCTCGACGAGTTTGTGCGCTCCAACTACGACCTGGTGATCCGGCCCGGTCCGGCTGAGGCGGCGCCCCTGGCCGGTTTGCCGCAGGTCAGAACGACTGCGCCGTGGCTGATTCGATCCGCCCATGAGCTGCCGTCGCGAGAAGCCGCACGGAGCCTGCTGGGCGTCGCGGAGCCGCAGTGCGTGCTGGTTTGCGCCGCGGGCAACCGTGACGAACAGGCCTGGTACGGGAGCCTGACGCAGGCCCTCAGTGCGGCGCTCCAGGGCGTTACCGTTCGCTCGGTGGCGCCGCTTTGCCCGCCGGGTTGTCCAGCCGAGGCCTGGCTCCGCTATTGGCCAGCTATGGACCTGCTCCCTGGAGTTGACCTGGTGGTCGGCGGCGCCGGCTACAACACCGTGAATGAGTGCCTGGCCTGCGGCGTGCCGCTGATCGCGCGAGCCTGGCCGCGCAAGTACGATCGGCAGTCCTTGCGAGCGGCGGGACAAGCTGAAGCTTGTCCTNNGACGAGGCGGTATCCGTGGTGAGAGCCTGCCTGGCCAGGCCGGGCCGGACCGCTACCCGCCGGGAGTTTCCCAATGGCGCCCGTGAGGCGGCCGAGATCCTGGAAGCGCTGGGCGCTTGAGAGGAGAGGTATCGTATCACTATGCCGACTTTTCTGGAACGATACCGGGACGGCGACTGCGTCGCGGTGTGGGACGATCTGGTGGCGCTGGGCGAAGGCGTCCGCCACGAACTCTACTACGCCGATGCGGTGGCCGTGGCCGCGGAAACCATGTACCGGGCGCGGCACAACGTGGAACTGCTCATACAACGTTTGGCGGGGATGGGATACCGTTTCATCCCGCCATCCGAAGATATCGTTCCGGATGTGGACCCGAGCATCAACCCGATGGTGGAGATGGGCGAGCTCGCGGCGAAGGCCGCCGATCGGAAGGCCGCCCGCAAAGCGGAGATAGCCGCGCGGAGGGCCGCCCAGGAAGCCAAGATCGCCGCATCGTTGAAGAAGCCGCCGCTAAAGAATCCCGACGTCTTCGACCCGCCCGGAAAGAAAACCGTATCGCAGCTCAAGAAACTGGAAAGGGCGGCCGGAGGACCGCTGCCCATCTCCTTGCGGGCCTGGTACGAACAGGTGGGCGGCGTTTCGCTGATGGGGTCGCATGATGTGCTCAATCCCAAGGACAGTAAGACCGCGGCAGACCCGTTGGTGGTGGCTTCCCCCCGCGAACTTGTCGAGATGCTCGAACACCAAGGCGGCGATGACAAAATCGGGCTGTGGATCGCGCCCGACGACTTGCACAAGGCCAACGTCAGTGGCGGGGATCCTTACACCATCACCATTCCGAATGCCTGCGCCGACGCCGAGTTCGAGTACGAATGGCACCACACCACCTTTGTCAACTATCTCCGCAAGGCCTTCGAGTGGGGCGGCTTCCCCGGCTGGCAGCGCGACAAGAAACCGCCGCGCGCTGCCATCGCCAAGCTGACCGAAGGGCTGCTCCTCCTCTGATCATGGCGAACTGGCGCCAGCGCCCGACCAGCTCCTTCTTGAAAAGAAACCACCCATGACCCACGGCGGCTTCAAAGACCTCCTCAAGAACGGCGGCTTTCACGCCTTCCTGTGGACGCAGTTCCTGGGCGCCTTCAACGACAACGTCTACAAGATCGTCGTTTCCATGCGCGCGGTCCACGTGGCGGCGAACTCGCAATCGAGCAGCCTGTACCTGTCGCTGGCGGGCGCGGTCTTCGTGATTCCGTTTCTGCTGTTCTCCGGCTACTCCGGGCATCTGGCCGACGCCGTCAGCAAGCGCAAAGTTCTGATCGGCGTCAAAGTCTTCGAAGTGTTCGTGATGGGGCTGGGACTGGCGGCCTTCTTCTCGACCCGCATCGAGTTGATGCTGCTGGTCCTGTTCTTGATGGCGCTGCATTCCACCATCTTCAGCCCCGCCAAGTACGGCATCCTGCCCGAGATGCTGCCCGACGCGGACCTCTCGCGCGCCAATGCCTTGCTCGAGATGAGCACTTTCGTCGCCATCGTGCTCGGAACCTCCATCGGTTCGTTTCTCTTCGCCGCCTGGAAACATCAGCCCTGGAAGATGGGCCTGGTCATGATCGCCGTGTCGCTGGCGGGATT
>PMEV01000329.1 GCA_003154855.1 Bryobacterales bacterium | reverse complement strand
AAGGTGGATGCGGCGGCCGAGAAGGCCAAGAAGGAAGAGATCCAGGGCGTTTTCTCGATCCAGGGCGAGCAGGCGCGGTACCGCAAAGTGGACACCGGCATCACGGGCGCCACCGACATCGAGGTGCTGAGCGGTCTTCGGGAGGGCGAGGAGATCGTCACGGGCAGCTACAAGGTGATCCGGACAATACGGAACGAGACCAAGGTGAAGATCGACAACGCGGTGAAAGCGCCGGTGAAGACGGACTAGGAGCTCGAAACGACCATGGGGGGAGCAGTGCAAGAGCAAGTCGAGCGCGGCGAGGAACTGAAGCGCAACGGGATCGTGATTCGCACCTACGACCTGTGGAAGACCTACGTCATGGGCGATCAGGAGATCCACGCGGTGTCGGGCGTGGATATCGAGATCAAGCGGGGCGAATATGTGGCCATCATGGGGCCCTCGGGTTCGGGCAAATCCACGCTGATGAACCTGATCGGCTGCCTGGACACTCCCACGCGCGGGCTGTACTACATCAACGGGCGGCTGGTGAGCGACATGAACGACGACGAGCTGGCGCGCATCCGGAACAAGGAGATCGGGTTCGTCTTCCAGACCTTCAACCTGCTGCCGCGGGCCACGGCGCTGCACAACGTGGAACTGCCGCTGATCTACGCGGGGATGGGCTCGGCGGCGCGGCTGGAACAGGCCAAGCGGGCGCTGATCCAGGTGGATCTGGAACCGCGCATGTACCACAAGCCGAATGAGCTTTCGGGCGGCCAGAGGCAGCGGGTGGCGGTGGCCAGAGCGCTGGTGAACAACCCGTCGATCCTGNNGGCAACGAGATCATGGCGCTGTTCGCCCGGCTGCACCAACTGGGCAACACCATCGTGCTGGTGACGCACGAAAACGATATCGCCATGCATGCGGACCGGGTGATCCACGTGCGCGACGGCAAAGTGGAGCGGGACGAGCGGACCCGGTAGCGGTCCGGCCACTCACTGTGCGGCGCCTTTGCGTTTTCTGCGGATCCAACTTCGGGGCAAGGCCCGTGTACCGCGAGGCTGCGCTCGAAGTGGGCCGGGAACTGGCCCGGCGGGGGATCGGCCTGGTCTATGGCGGCGCGAGCGTGGGCTTGATGGGCGCGCTGGCAGATGCGGCGCTGGAGGCCGGCGGCGAAGCGATCGGGGTGATCCCACGGGCATTGGTGGAGAAGGAAATCGCCCACCGCGGACTGAGCGAGCTGTGCGTGGTGGAGTCGATGCACGAACGCAAGGCGCTGATGGCCGAACGCGCCGATGCGTTCCTGGCGCTGCCGGGCGGCTTCGGCACGCTGGAAGAGATCTTCGAAGCGCTGGCGTGGCGGCAACTTCGCATCCACCGCAAACCGTGCGGGCTGCTGAATGTCGAGGGGTATTACGACGGGCTGCTGGCCATGCTGGATCACGCGGTGGCCGAGGGGTTCCTGCGGTCCGAGAATCGCGGGCTGATCGTCTCGGATAGCGTGCCGGGGCGGCTGATCGAGCTGCTGCTGGGGTGCTAAGATCGCACTGGGAGGCTCGCCATGAAGCAGGTGTTTCCGATGATTCCGGCCTCGAGCGGGGTGTTTGCCGTCCTGATCCCGATCGTGGTTCTGATGCTGGCCTTGGTTGTGCTGTTCGCCTATTTCGCGTACTCGTCGCGGCACGTTCGTTTCGAGGTGGGTGAAGAGGGGCTGAAGATCGTGGGCGACCTGTACGGGCGGACGATTCCAGCAAGCGAGTTGATCGCCGACCAGGCGCGCGCTTTGGACTTAACGCTGGACCGGGATCACGCGCTGGCCTTGAGAACCAACGGGGTGGGTCTGCCCGGTTACAGGTCCGGGTGGTTCCGGCTGAGAAACGGGGAGAAGGCGCTGGTGTTTGTCACCGATGCCACGCGCGTGGCCTACGTTCCCACGCGCGCCGGCTACGCGGTCCTTCTAAGCGTGGCCGAGCCGGAACGCTTCGTGGAGGCCCTCAGAGCAAGCCGCTAGCGCTTCGCCGGCGGCGGGTCTCGATTGTGGTAAAAGAGGGATATGCTTTCTGGAATGAAATGCCGTAGGAGTGCGCTCGCTCTGTCTGTCTTCGGATTATTGGCGCAAGTTTGCGCCGCAGGCGATTTACCGCGGTTGCCAGAGAACTTATCGTACACATTTAGGCCTGTCACTATTATGGCGGGCGGATATATCCCGAATATTGTTGNNATTGTTGCGCATCCGACCGAGCCCGGCCTGTTTTACGCCAAAACCGACATGGGTGGCGTTTACCGGTGGGAAGCACCGCAGCGGAGATGGACTCAGCTATTGGATTTCACCGACGCGGACCATTACACAAGCTGGCTGGGTCCGGAGAGTATCGCTCTGGACCCGACAGATCCGAACAAGCTTTACATTGCTGCCGGAATGTATAACGGAAGCCAGGGCTATATCCTGTATTCGAATAACCGAGGCGCGAGTTTTCAGTTCTATGCGCTGCCGTCGCCGATAGCCACGACGCTGGGATCCAATACCAACGGCCGGGCGGAGGGCGAGCGGCTGGCGGTGAATCCTTTCAAGACCGACGAGCTGTTCTTCGCGACACGGCGGAACGGGCTGTGGAAGAGCGAGGATGGGGGCCGGAGCTGGACGCAGGCGACGACCTTTCCGGTCCAGTCGACAACGGAAGCCGGGCTTGGGTTTGTGCTGTTCGACCGCTTCACCAGGGGGCGCGTCTATGTGGGCGACCTGGCCGACGGGGGCTTATACCAATCCACGGATGGGGGCGCGACGTGGGCACTTACGCCCGGGCAGCCCAGCGGCAAGTTTGCGGTAGCCGGCAAGAGGAAACCCGACGCCACGCGCAAGCCGCAAAAAGCGGCGATCAACAGCAAAGGCATCCTGTATCTGACCATCGGCGACCAGGCGGGCCCGAACGTCATGCTGAACGGCGAGGTCTGGAAGTACGACACGAACGCCCAAAGCTGGACCGACATCACGCCGCCGGGGGCGCTAACGGTGAGCACGGGGGGCCGCGGAGGATTCGTCGGGATCGATGTGGATGCGCAAAAGCCCGATACGGTGGTGGTGGCCACTTTCGACCGCTGGGAGCCGATCGACACGATCTATCTGAGCCGGGATGCGGGCGCCACGTGGAAAGACTTGGGATGGCTGGCGAAGTACACGGTGAACAGTATCGCCAAGTCGCCCTGGCTGAACTGGGGCGCCCCGGCGCCTAAGTTCGGATGGTGGATGTCGGCGCTGACCATCGACCCGGCCAACTCGGATCACCTGATGTTCGCGACCGGCGCCACGCTTTATGCGACTTCTAACCTTTCGGCGGCCGATGGGGCGACGGTCCAGGGCAGCGGTCCGTATTGGGACGTAGAAGCGCAGGGCATCGAGGAGTGCGCCATCCTGGGGCTGATCAGTCCGACCGAGGGCGCTCACCTGTTGAGCGCAACGGGCGACGTGGGCGGCTTCAAGCACGACAATTTTGCAGTCTCGCCACCCATGATGATGACGAATCCGATTTCGGGCACCGGCACGGGTTTGGATTGGGCAGGGCAGAACCCGAAGCTCATGGTGCGCACCGGGAACACGCGTCCCTTTGGAGCAACGTCGGCGGATGGCGGAAGCTCATGGTCGCCGTTCGGGACCGCGGTGCGGTCGTCGCTGAAAGCGGCGATTTCGGCCGAGGGCGGGGTAATCTACCTTTCCAACGCGCAATACTCGCTGGACCACGGGGCGACATTCGTGGCGACAGCCACTTCCGGGACCGGGAGCCTGCCACCCGAGGGCGTGAGCGCGGTCTATGCGGACAAGGTTCGCCCAAAAGTGTTTTACGCGTTCCAGGCGGCCACGGGCAACTTCTACTCGACTTACAAAGCGGACGGCACGGAAGATGGGCACACCTGGACACTGATGAACCAAGCCGGGCCTCTGCCGGCATCGAGCGCAGGGGTTGTCCTGCCCGTTTACAGCATGGCCGGCGACATCTGGCTGACGCAGGCCAGCGCGCTATACCATTCGACCGACTTCGGCGCCACCTGGATGCGTGTGAATGTGGGGGGCACAGCCGGGCTGTTGACCGCCGTCATCACGATTGCCGCCGGAGCGCCTCAGGCCAGGGACGCGTACCCCACTCTCTTCGTGTACGGGACATACAGCGGCGTACAGGGCATCTTCCGGTCCACCGATAAGGGCGCTACGTGGTCGCGGGTAAGCGACGACGCACACAATTACGGAGGCCCGGACAATCCGCAGACTTTCGTGGCCGATCCGCGCGTCTTCGGACGGATCTACATGGGCACGAACGGGCGCGGGATCGTCTACGGCGATATGGCCCGGTGAATTAGCACGCCGGGAGGGGCGGTTCATCGATTGGCGTGGCTACCGGCGCCGCGAATTGCATATCATTGACCTGTGAAGACCCGGTGCATTGCAATGCTGGTGGTGGGTTGCCTGGGAGTGGCTGTTCCCGCGGCCGGGCAATCCGACGACCGTTCGGGCACCATCCGGGGAACCGTCCTCAACGAAAATGGCGAGCCGGTGGCGGGGGCGAGGGTGGATGCGCGGTTCTTCGGAAAATCGGTTGGGATGGTGGTCCCCATGGCTCAGACCGGCAAGGACGGGCGATTCCTCATCGCGCATCTGCAGATGGACGAGTACTCCGTCAGCGCCAGAAAGGAGGAGGAGGGATACCCCGATATGCACTGGGCGTTTTACAGCCAGGGAATGCCCGAACACAGGGTGACACTGACGCCCGACGCCCCGGAGGGGGAGACCACGATCGTACTCGGCCCCAAGGCGGGAGTGCTGACCGGCCAGATTGTGGACGCGGCCACGGGCCAGCCGCTGCCGGCCGGGATCAGCATGTGGCGCATCGGCGATCTGGAGCATGGGATGGGCAGCAGTCTGCCCTCCGATTACAGAGTGCTGATTCCGTCCAACGTCCCGGTGGGCGTCTCGATTCAGTTGAACGGCTACGAGACCTGGCGGCCGAGCGAAGCGCTGCGGCTCGCGCCGGACGAGAAGATGGTCGTCAACGTCGGGCTGCGCGGGATCTGGCCGCTGGTGGATCTGGTAGAGAATCCTCCGCGTCCCGGGAAACAGCGGAGCCCGACCAAGGCTCCCGGACCCGGCGCGAAACTGCCGCTCGAAATCCGGTTCGAGTCGCTCACGCGGAACCCGGACCGCCTCAGCGAAGTCCTGGCGCAAATTCAGATCGCGAACACCGGGTGGACGCCGTATCGCCTGCCGGTTGGCGGTGACGGCGATTTCGCGCTCCGACCCGCGAATTGTGGAAGACACGAGTTTCGGTTTGCCCTGCAGACTCCCTACCAGCAGTACCCGCTGCTGCCGGGTCCAACGACGTTCGGCTCGCAGGACCTGCCGGATTCGTTTCTCTCCATCCAGCCGAACTCTACCGTGCGCGTTCGATTCAAAGTGGACATCAGCCGGCTGCTGCCTCTATGGAAAGAAGGGCGCGCCGTGGGTACTCCTTTGCACGCCAGGTGCACCGATGTGGAGTACGACGACAACCCGCAGGAGTATGTGGTGCGGCAGCCCAGCCCCGAGGCTTCATCCTGGAATGGATTCGGAGTGAGCCTGCGGCCCCTGCACTGACGCGGCCTTACTGCCCCGCCGCCGATTGCGTATCATTGACCTGTGAAGATCTTGCGAATCGTAATCGTGGCGGGTGTTCTGGTGGGGCTGGGAGCGGCGGCTTATCGTCTCTCGCCCGCCTGCCGGCTAGGGGTCCAGGTGATGGCCGGGCACAGCCCGGTCTGCCCCTTTGCCCAGGCCATCCAGTCGGCGGCCAACGTCCAGGACACGACGCGGATCAAAGACCGCATTCTGGCTGCCAGCCGCCTGCTCAAAGAGGAGCAGGGCCTGGAACTGTGGGATACGCCCAAGGGACAATTTTGGATTCCGCGGGGCAATCGCTACGTGCTGCCGTTCAATCTCGCGGAAATGGAGCGGCACATTTACGGAGCCGGAGCGCATTTCATACAGGCCGGGGACATCGTTCTGGACTGCGGCGCGAGCGACGGGGATTTCACGCGCGAGGCCCTGAAGGCCGGCGCCGGGAAGGTAGTGGCGATCGAGATTGCACCGACCAGTGCCGAGTGCATCCGGCGCAATCTGGCCGCCGAGGTGGCCGCCGGGCGAGTGGTCGTGTATCCCCAGGGCGTGTGGGACCGGGAGGATAGCCTGGTGCTGAACGTGGACGACACCAACTTCGCCGCGAACAGCGTGGTGATGCATTCGGATTCGTCGCACGCTTCGGTGCGGGTGCCGCTGACAACCATCGACCGGATCGTGGCGGAGTTAAACCTGCCGCGGGTGGATTTCATCAAAATGGACATTGAAGGCGCGGAGATTCCGGCGCTGCGGGGCGCCCACGCGACGCTCGAGCGCTACAAGCCCCGTCTGGCGATTGCGGCC
This sequence comes from Bryobacterales bacterium, assembly GCA_003154855.1. Lineage (GTDB taxonomy): Bacteria > Acidobacteriota > Terriglobia > Bryobacterales > Bryobacteraceae > Fen-330. The sequence continues at coordinate 2,276 of PMEV01000329.1, read as the reverse complement.
GAGCACAAGCCGGACGACCAGTACACCATCCCGGCGGCGGTGAGAGGGGCGCGCGCGGATTACCAGATGGAGTGCGGCCCGTGCGTGGAAGCGGACGGGCGCGTGCGGCCGGACGTCCTGTACTTCTACTGACTCAACAGCACTTAGGCCTAGTGAAGCGGGCGTTGAACCGCTCTTCCGAGAAGCGCTGCCATTCTTGGCGGGAGTGCGCACGGCCGTGGGCTGCGAGGTGGCGGCGGTAAGCGTTCTCGTCGGCGAGCTCGCGCAGCAGGGCGATCAGGAACTGGCCGAACCGTTTCAGGCGCTTCATACGGCATCCTCCTCGAGGTGTGAGGCCACGAAGGGCGTCTCGGTGGTCTGGGCCGGGCGGGTGCCGCGGAGCAGTCCGGTCCAGACGCGGATCGAATCCAGCAGGATGGCGGCAACCAGCGACATGAAAATGCCGCATACTGCCGCGTCCAGCCGGTCGTTGAAGATCTGCGCATGTATCTCGCCGATTTTCGAGGAAGCGACCTGGCCGGCGCGGAGCTGGCGCTCGAGGCCGGCGGCGTGCGAGAGAAAGCCCAGGCGCGGGTACGGCGAGAAGATCTTCTGAATCCCGCCGGTGAAGGTGATCACAACCAGCCAGGCCAGCGGGACGGCGGTGATCCACAGGTAGCGCCGGCCGTGCATCTTGATGAGGATGGTGGTGGCCACGCACAGCGCTACGGCGGCCAGCAGTTGGTTGGCGATGCCGTACATGGGCCAGAGGGAGTTGATGCCGCCCAGCGGATCGCGCACGCCCTGGTAGAGAAAGTAGCCCCAGGCGCAGACGATGGCGGCGCTCGTCCCCACGACCCCGGGCATCCAACTCGTGCGGCCCCAGGGTTTGTAGAAATGGCCCGCGAAGTCCTGCAGCATGAAGCGGCCGACGCGCGTGCCCGCGTCCACGATGGTGAGGATGAACAGGGCCTCGAACATGATGGCGAAGTGATACCAGAAGGCCAGGATGGCGCGGCCGGCGCCCTGGGCGAAGATGTTCGCCATGCCTAGAGCCAGGGAGGGCGCGCCGCCGGTGCGGTGGAACAGGGTGGTTTCCCCAACCTCGCGGGCGAGCGCGTTCATCTCCGGCTCCGTCACCGGGAATCCCCAGCCCGTGATGGTCTCGACCGCCGCGTGCGGAGTGCCGCCCACGACTCCGGGCGGCGAATTCACCGCGAAATAGACGCCCGGCTGAAGCACGCAGGCGGCGATCAGCGCCATGATGGCTACGAAGCCCTCGAGCAGCATGGACCCGTAGCCGATGGGGCAGGCGTGCGATTCCTTGGCGATCATCTTGGGGGTGGTGCCCGAGGCGATCAGCGCGTGGAAGCCGGAGATCGCGCCGCAGGCGATGGTGATGAAGCAGAAGGGGAAGATCTTGCCCGCGAAGACCGGCCCGGAGCCGTCGGTAAAGCGGGTAAAGGCGGGCAGTTGCAGCTCCGGCCGCACGAACAGCACGCCCACGCCGAGCATCAGCACGACGCCCAGTTTGACGAAGGTACTGAGGTAATCGCGCGGCGCCAGCAGCAGCCACACCGGCAGGGCGCTGGCCAGGAACCCGTAAACTACCACCGCCAGCGCCAGGGTCGGGGCGGAGAGCGTGAACAGGGGCGCCAGCGACGGGGACTGCGACACGGCCTGGCCGCCCACGATCGACGCCACCACCAGCAGAAACCCGATGAGCGAGCACTCCAGCACCCGGCCAGGCCGCCAGTAGCGGAGGTAGAGCCCCATGAAGACGGCGATGGGCATGGTGGCGGCGATGGTGAAGGTTCCCCAGGGGCTGCCCTGGAGCGCGTTCACCACCACCAGCGCCATCACGGCCAGCATGATCACCATGATCAGCAGCACCGTCAGCAGTGCGGCGAATCCACCCACCTTGCCGATCTCCTCGCGGGCCATCTCGCCGAGCGACTTGCCGTCGCGCCGCATCGACGCGAACAGAACGATGAAGTCCTGCGCCGCTCCGCCCAGCACGGCTCCGACGACGATCCAGAGCGCGCCGGGCAGGTATCCGAATTGCGCGGCGAGAACGGGCCCGACCAGCGGTCCCGGCCCGGCGATGGCGGCGAAGTGGTGGCCGAACAAGATCCACTTGTTGGTAGGCTCGAAATCGTGCCCGTCGCGCAGCCGCTCGGCGGGGGTGGCGCGGCGGTTGTCGAGCGCCAACACCCGGCGGGCGATGAAGTTCGCGTAGAACCGATAGCCCAGCAGGTAGGTCGAGGCCGCGGCGACCACCAGCCAGATGCTGTTGA
>PMEV01000085.1 GCA_003154855.1 Bryobacterales bacterium | reverse complement strand
CTCCCTTCCAGAACTGCACGATGGATTCGCGCATGCTCAGCCGTTCGAGGCGCCCGAAATCCAGGGTAAGCCCCTGGTACTCCACCACTGTCCCGCCCGTTGCATCCAGCGCCACCTGCTTCAGCAGCTCCGCCGAGAAATCCATCAGCCCCCGGTAATCCGTGTAGGCCTGGTAGAACTCCAGCATCGTGAACTCCGGGTTGTGCCGCGTCGAGATGCCCTCGTTGCGGAAGTTCCGGTTGATTTCGTAGACCCGGTCCAGCCCCCCCACCACCAGCCGCTTCAGGTACAGCTCCGGCGCGATNNAGCGGCTGCATCATCGGCGTCTCCACCTCCAGGAACCCGCGCGCCTCGAGCTGCCGCCGGAAGCTCCCGATGATCTTGGCGCGCGTCTCAAACACCTTGCGCACCTCCGGGTTGGCGATCAAGTCCAGGTACCGCTGCCGGTAGCGGATCTCGACGTCCTCCAGCCCATGCCACTTCTCGGGCATCGAGAGCAGCGTCTTGGCCAGGAAGTACAGCCGCTCCACGTGTACCGAGAGCTCGTTGGTCCTGGTGCGGAACAAGTACCCCTCCGCGCCCACCAGGTCTCCGATATCCAGCCGCTGGTAGAGCTCGAAATCGCTCTGGGACACCGCATCCTTGCGCACGTACATCTGCAACCGCTCGCCGCCCTGCTGCAAGTGGGCAAACCCGGCCTTCCCCATGCGCCGTATGGTCTCGATGCGCCCGCACAAGCGCACTGGGACCTGCGCCGCCAGCTCCTCGGCCGTCTGCGCGTCGTATGCCGCCCGGATCTCCGGTATGGTGTGCGTGAATTCGAACCGCTGGCCGTAAGGCCGATAGCCCAGAGCTTCTATTTCGCGGATGCGCTCCAGGCGCTGCTCCAACAACTCTCGTTCCAAAAAGATTCTCCTTGAGGCGGGACCGGCTTCCGCTCTACATTATAATGGACTCCGTTGCCCTACATCTCCATCGTTATCCCCGCCTACAACGAAGAAGCCCGCCTCCCCGCGACGCTCGCCGCGGTCCTGTCCTACCTGGCCGCGCGCGGCTGGCCGGATGGGGAGGTCCTGGTAGTCGACGACGGCTCCCTGGATTCCACCGCCGCCGTAGCCGCCCAGTTCCAGGCCCAGCATCCAGGCGTCCGCCTGCTCCAGAACCCCGGCAACCGCGGCAAGGGCTACTCGGTGCGCCACGGCATGCTCGAGAGCCGCGGCGAGTGGGTCCTGTTCACCGACGCGGACCACTCCGTGCCCATCGAGAAACTCGACAAGCTGCTCGATGCCCTCCGCGCCCAGCAGGCCGCCGTGGCCATCGGGTCGCGCGCCCTGGACCGCTCTCTCATCGCCGTCCATCAATCCTGGTTTCGCGAGACCGCCGGCCGCATCTACAACCTCCTGATGGGCCTCGTCACCGGCCTGCACTTCGCCGACACGCAATGCGGCTTCAAGCTCTTCCAGGGCGCCGCCGCGCGCGAAATCTTCCGCCGCCAGCGCATCGAGCGCTGGGGATTCGACGCCGAAGTTCTCTTCATCGCCCGCCAGTTGGGCTACAAGACGGTCGAGGTCCCGGTGCGCTGGAGCCACTCCCAAGGCACCAAGGTCAGCATGTTCCGGGACAGCCTGAGCATGTTTCTGGACCTCCTGCGCATCCGTTGGAACCAGCTTCGCGGCCGCTACCGGTAGCGGCGGCTGAAGATGGTTCTTGATTCGCGGGCGCTACCGCCCTACCGCCTGACGATCACTTCCCGCAGGGCGTCGCGAGTCAGGAAGAACTTCACCGCCGCGCAGGATTGGAACAGCCGCTCCACCGCCCGGTTGTTGAAGTACTGCGCCGGGCGCCGCTCCTGGCGGAACGTGAGCAGCAGCGTGCTGGCATCGCAGATCCGGTAATAGTATACCGGAATCGCCTCCGCCCGCTCCTCGGCGTGGAACATCGCCAGCAGCGCGCTCCCCGGCTTCATGGCCCGGTTCAGCCGCTCCACCGCCGCCGCCAGCAGCGGGGGCGCCAGGTATTCCAGAACGTCCCAGGCCAGCACTCCGTCGAACTCTTCGTCGGGAAAACTCAGGCTTTGCGCCAGGAACGCCGCGGCCCGGGCCGGCTCCAACTGGTTGGCGAAGAAGTCGCCATCGCCGAAAGCCAGGTCCAGGCTCTGCAAGAGATCCTCGGAATAGAGCTTGTGCCCCAGGTTGGTGATGAAGGCGATATTGGCCTGCGACGCTCCGGAGAGGTCCAGGATACGCAGCCCCGGCTCGCTCTGGATCTGGTCGAAGAACTGCTCGATCCCGTTGCTATGGCGCGTGTACGCGGAAGGCTGGCTCGCTCGACGGCCCGAACCGCGAATCATGGCCTGGATTCCCGACGGCGGCGGCGGGACTTGCGCCACGCGCGAGCCGCCGCCTGGATCGGCTCGCGTCAAAGGCTTCCAGCGACCATTGAACAAAACTACCTCGCTCGTTAGCGCCTGGGTTCGCCCGCCGGGGTCGTCGTCGCGATGGGCGATGCCGCGGCGGACGCGTAGGACGACACCACCGGGCGCGCGATCGTGGCCGGCCTGACAACCGGCTCGGCGACGCCCTTCACGATGTCGATGCTGCCCTTGAAGTAGGCGCCGTCTTCGATGATGATCCCGCCGGTCTTGATGTCGCCCACCAGCTTGGCGTCCTTGCGAAGATCGATCTTCTCCGAGGCCTCGACATTCCCGTTCACCGCTCCCAGCACCACCACCTCGCGGGCGCGTATGCTGGCCGACAGCTTGGCGTGCGGGCCAATCGTCAGCCGGTGCTCCGGGACTTCCACCGTCCCCTCCATCTCGCCGTCCAGGTACAGGTCCTCGCGGCTGAGGATCTGCCCTTTGATGATTACGGATTTCCCGATCGCCGCCACGCCGCGTGGGGCCTCCAGGGCCGTCAGCCGGCTGGGTGGGGCGGGCGCCGCTGCGGCCTGAGCCTCCCGCGCGGCTTCCGCCGGGGGCGCCGGAGTCGCGGCCACTCTCGGTGCGGGGTCTTCTTCCTTGCGTTTATTCCACATTCCACTTGTCTCCGTCGGGCGATTATCTCCTATGATAGCCAACCACAGTGCGCACTGCGATCCCTTCTATACTATAAGCCTACCGCGGAAAAGGCAAAGCGCAAGTGGCGCCTCGTGGGGCAGGCAATCATGCCTGCAGCCGGCCTTCGGGCCGGCCAGATCGCTGGAAAGCGGTCTACGCCGTGCGGCGGCGAACCAGCGCCGCGATGGCCAGCAGGCCGCAGCCCATCAGCGTCGCCGAGACAGGTTCGGGAACGGACGACTCGCTGGAAACGATGTACTCTCCCGAATTGTCCGAAGTAACGGTATCCGACAGCAGGAACTCCAGCGTTGTGGCTCCCAGCAGAGCGCCTCCGGCGAAGCTGCCGAGATCCAGTGTAATGGTCAAGTCCGTGGGCGGAGCCAAACTGCCCAGGCCGTACGCCGCGTCCGACGGATACACTGCGAAGAAGTTGCCGGTGGCCGGATCGCCCAGCAGCAAGTCCCCGTACATGGTGCCCGTGCCTGGGTTCGCCAGATCTCCGCCAACTCCCGCCCCGTTCCCCGCCACAACCACAATCCCCGCCGCATTCGTCCCATAGGTGTTACCAGCCTGCAGGTACATGATTCCGGTGGTCTCGATGGCGATCGTGTCCCCCGCCACAACGCCTCCCGGCACGCCGAAGCTCGGCCCGGAGCCAGAGAAGGTCTCCGTGGGCCCCACCGTCACCGTACCGAAAGCGAGCTGCGTCCCCAACGCCGACGGGGCAGTCGCCACCGCGAGCGCAACCGCCAGCAACAAAAGAGTCCGTTTCATTACACTCCTCCTGGATATGAGAGTCCTTCAAGAGTACAGTTTCTTCCTCCTTTGTGTCAAGAGCTGACGGGCTAGTACTCTTCCAGGATTCCGCGCGGCGCTCTAAGGCCGCACCCCGCCCGCCGGTTCTGCGATAATGAAACGTGCCGAAGGCCAAAGACCTCTTGGCGGCCCTCCAGCGGACCGAGCAGCAGCTCCAGTTGTTCCAGAAGATCAGCCGTTTCATGGTGCGCGAGATGAGCTTGCAGGAGGTCCTGCAGGGCGTCGTCAGTCTCATGGTCGAGTTCATGGCCTGCGATTCCTGCCTGATCTACCTCATCGATAACGATCAGCTCGTGCTGTGCGCTTCCAACACCCCGCATCCCGCCACCATCGGGAAGGTCCGCTTGCGCATGAACGAAGGACTCACCGGATGGGTGGCCCGCGAGCGGCGCCTGCTGGCCATCTCCAGGGAGGCCTACGCCGATTCCCGCTTCAAGACCTTCCGGGAGCTCCCCGAGGACACCTTCGAAGCCTTCCTCTCGGCGCCGGTGATTGCCCGCAATCGCGTGGTGGGAGTGATCAACGTGCAGCACCGCCTCCCGCACCAGCACACCGGCAGCGAGATGGAGCTGATCGCCACCGTGGGAGAGCAGATCGGTTGTCTCCTGGTGCTGGCCCGTATGGCGCCCACCGCGGTGGAAGCCGCCAACCATGTCGAGCTGGTATTGTCTTCCGGATGGGCCTCGCCCGGCTCGTAGTCCCGGTATGTCCGCGCTCCGGCTCCTGCTGCCTCTGCTGGGCCTGTTCGTGGCTTCGGCGGCGCCACCCGGGCGCTGGCGGCTCCAGTACTTCTACGATGCCGACAACTCCCGCCTGGCGATCGCCGACCTGAACTTCCCTACGCCCCAACTGGGGATGGCTGTCGGCTACCTCCTCAAAGGAGACAAGCCCCATCCGGCCGGAGTGGTCACTCGGGACGGCGGCCGCTCCTGGGCGCCGCTCGCCTTGCCGCGTCCGGGCGCCTCGCTGTTCTTCCTGGACCAGAGCCTGGGCTGGCTCGTCTCGAGCGACGGCGGCATCTGGAAAACCACCGAGTTCGGCCGGGACTGGAAGCTGCTGGCCCGCCTCCCCGGCGCCATGCGGGTCCATTTCGTGGATCGGAACCGGGGCTGGGCGGTGGGGGCGCGCAAGTCCATCTGGGAGTCCGGCGACGGCGGAAAGCAATGGCGCCGGCTGCCCGTGGCGGACCAGTCGAAGACCACCCGCGACTTCACCACCTATGCCTGCATCGCCTTCGCCAATTCCACCACCGGCCTGATCGCCGGCTGGAGCAAGCGCCCGCGCTTCCGCCGGTGGCCCGATTGGATGCTGCCGGAGAGCCGTCCTCGGGAGTTGCCCTCGGTTTCCCTGCTCCTGGATACCCACGATGGAGGCGCGCACTGGCATGTGTCGGAAGCCTCCCTGTTCGGCCGTGTGACCCAGGCCCGCCTCGCACCCGACGGCCGCGGCCTGAATCTGATCGAGTTTTGGGACGCCTTCGACTGGCCCGCCGAGGTCTTCCGCTTCGACTGGCACACCGGAGAGACCGCGCGTGTCTTCCGCCAGAAGGACCGCGCCGTAACCGACCTCGCCCTGCCTTCCCAAGGCCCCGCCTATCTGGCGGCCATCGAGCCGCCGGGCCTGCTGCCGCGGTCTCCCATTCCGGGGAAGCTCAAAATGCTCCGCAGCGACGACCTCACCCACTGGCAGGAGATGGAGGTCGACTACCGCGCCGTGGGCCGCCGCGCCATCCTGGCCGCTCCCGATGCCGCCAACCTCTGGGTCGCCACCGACACCGGAATGATCCTCAAACTGGTGCAGGAGTAATCTGCCTTTTGGTTTGACTCCCGGCCCCTTTGGGTGCATCATGGTTCTGGTTCCAAGAGGTTCGTGGGACAGCGAGCCTCGCGTGACACAGCGAACCGCGAACGTTGATCCGTCCGCCAGAGTTACCAAGCTTGCGCGGGCGGGGAGTGAACGGAGATCGGGTGGTGCGCGGAGGCAAGCTTCTCGAACGGGGAATCGGGCCGAGCGTTGAGCCGGAGGGATCGAAAGTCCCGACGGGGAGCCAGGCGCGAGCCGCCGTCGAGAGCGCAGGACAGATGGTGCGGGCAACGGGCTGCGGGCGTTGAGCCTCCCCAGATTCCGCGATGCGGATCGCGGGGAGGGGAGCCGGCAGCCGAACGGGTCCGAGGCCGGTCGGGCGCGGCGTCGAAGAGGCAGGCCGGGAACGACAAACCCGGAGAGGTGGTCCTCGCGAGGGGGCAGCCGCTCTGGGCTAGCGAAAGGCCGCTTCGAGGCGCCGGTTTCGCGGGAGATGGCGTCCGAGGGTGCCCGCAGCTACGATCCGGGGCGGCCAACAGCCGTCGCGGGGAGCCATGGGCAGGCCCAGGATGCCCTCCCGATGCCAGGTTCGGGCCGCGCATGCCGGCTGGCGGACAAGCTGTCGTTGCGGGTCACTTGGAACCTTTTTTGTTTGGTGGACAGGTTCCCGGCGCAGCCATTCAGCCGAAGAGAAAGCCGGGTCTCAGCGGTGGGCCAATCGCCGCTTCAACATCCCCATCCCGACCAGCGCCGGCCCCAGCAGCAGGAACGTCACCGGCTCGGGAATACCAGGGGCATAGGGGGTCGTGCGAATGCCCAGCGTGCCGATCGCGAAGCTCGGGTAGCCCGTTTGGTTACTGGTGGCCCAGAACTCAGCGGCAAATACCTCCGGGTTGCTGTCGAGCATCCCGATAAACAGCGTCGTGCCAGGATCGTTGTAATTAGAGATGCCAGTCGTGGTGTAGGTGCCAATCACCTGGAAGCTGCTGTCATAGAGCGTCTCCGTCGCCGTGAACAGCCCGGCCCAATCCGTCTGGATATACGCTCCCGCTCCGTAATTGCCACCGTCGAACGTAACCACGATCCCGGTCGGAGTGTTGCCGAACCCGGCCCCGTTGTAGACCAGCCCCATGCCACTCTGGAAACCGCCAAACCACGTTACGTCCTGCTGCAGGTTATAGAAACCCTGCCCCGTTCCATCCAGGCCCACCATGCCGGTTGCGCCCGCCGCGGACGTAAAGGACTGCGGCGAGGGGAACGGAGTATAGGGGTACTGAGTAGGATCAGCGGTGCACCCGAACTGAACTCACCAGTCGACCGTGTCCTGGAAACCGCTGGGGCTGGTGGTATCGGCAATCGCGGCCCACGCGCTGCCGCTGGCCACCAACAGGCACAGCGAAAGTAACGACATGATAACTCTCATCTTGCTCCTATCCTCCACGCCATCTCACACCACGGGCGCGGGAAACTCACTCCTCGCCGCAAACCCATCAGTTGTCAAGAAAAAACACCCCCGCGGGCCGCCGCCCGGTCCGCTCGGTCCGAAGCAAAAAAAAGCCCGCTCTCAGCCGCAAGTGGGCCGAAAGCGGGCTTTAGATCTGAACCTCTATTCAGGCGAAGGCGCCGAAGGCAGCGGAGGGTAAATCAGTCCGAAGAACCGGTTGGCCATCGCTGGTACCTTCGAGACGCCCAGTCCGGTCACCAGGTCGTAGCCTGGTCCGGCCGCAAACCCGTTGTTTCCGGTGAGCACGTCGTAGTAGAAGTATGCGTAGTTGTTCGTCGCGGCTGTGTACAGGGACGGGTTCATGAACCCGAACGCCGCTTTCCCGAAGCTCTTCCGGGCCGTGAACATGTTGGCGTAGAGCGCCGCCGTCACCGGAGTGGCCAGGCTGGTGCCGCCCACGCCACAGTATCCCCCGCAGCTTTCGCCGCTGTCGTACACCCATACTCCGGTGTCCGGATCGCCGATGGCCGCCACATCCGGATAGGCTCGATAACCGCCGCACAGGGCTGGGATGTCGAACCCGCTCTGCCACGACGGGAGGAACTCCTGCGTGCTGCATCCGCCGCCGCTGCCGGCCCAGCCCACTTCGCTTGTCCGCACGAAGGTTGACGGGTTCACATACAGCGATGTGCCGCCCACGCAGGTCGCGTAGATGCTCGAGCAGGGGTAAATCCCCGGCGCCCCGTCGTCGCCCGAGGCGAACAGGACCGGAACCGGGGAGCCGCTATAGACGTAGTCGAAGCTGGCTTCGCCATCGAACTCGCCCGTGCCGTAGCTGTTCGAGACGATGCTTGCTCCTCCACTCGTGTAAGCCCAGATCACCGCCGTCGCCATGTCGTAGAAGCTGGACGTATCGCTATGCACCAGCAGGATTTTCGCCTTGGGCGCCATCGCGTGGGCCCACTCTACGTCCAACATGGTCTCCAGGTCCCAACCGTAGGGCCCGGTGCCCCCAGCGACGACTCCGCGCTGGTCCACCATCTTGAAGCAACCGTTGGCCGAGGTGCAGGCCGGCAGCCCCATGACCGTGTCGAACTGAGCCAGGTCGGCTTCAGCGTTGGCGTGGTAGTAGGCATCCACGATCGCGATCGTCATCCCCGCCCCGCCGTTGCCGCCCACAATCTGACTCGTACTGTACGCCGTGTTCAGCGCGTTCGGGCAGAACCCCATATAGCCACCGTAGCCCCCGTTGCAGAACCATGGCAGGCCGCCCGTCGTCAACGCTGGGTGGCCGAGCATTTTGGCTACCCAGACGAACGGCCGGT
>PMEV01000251.1:5557-5707 GCA_003154855.1 Bryobacterales bacterium | reverse complement strand
GTGGCTCGGCTACTTCGACGGCGAGCTCCAGACCTTCGCCGACGGCGAGCCGAGAATCCATCCCCTCGCGAGCGTCGGCGAGCCGATTCAGCTTGGGGATACCGTGGTGGCGGCCACCGCCCGGTTCACTGTCCAGGAGCAGGCCACGAC
>PMEV01000251.1:0-5536 GCA_003154855.1 Bryobacterales bacterium | reverse complement strand
ATCCGCATCCGGAAGTCCGCGGCTCAGTAGTACCAGTCGCGGATTCTGACCTCGACTCCGCTGCCCTCGAGCGCTTTCTCGAACACCTTCAAGTCGGAGCCGTGGTAGTGGTATGGGTAGACGATGGCGGGCTTGAACGCGCGCACGGCCTGGGCGGCNNCATGGTGTAGGGCAGGTTCATGCACACGAAGGCCACATCGATGTTCTTGAGCGCGCGCATCTCCGGAATGTTCTCCGTGTCGCCCGAAAAGTAGAAGCGCTTCCCGCCGTAGCTCAGCACGTAGCCCACCCCGCGACCCTTCTCATGAAACACCTGGGCGCCGGGTTGGCGCGGGATGTTGTAAGCGGCGATCGCCTCGATCTTCCATTTCCCGAACTCCTTGGTCTCGCCGATGCGGATCACAGCGGCTCCGGGAATGTTCTTGACCACGGCGGCGGGCGCCATGATTGCGGTCGCCGGCTGGCGAAGTTGAGCGATCCTGGGGGCATCCATGTGATCGGGGTGTATGTCGGTGATCAGGATGAGGTCGGCGGGCGGAAGCCCGGTGTAGTCGCCCTGGCTCGGATCCAGGTAGATGGCCTGGCCGCCGGCCCGTATGAGCAGGCTGGCGTGGCGAATGGGCGTGATCCGGACCGCGCCGGCCGCGGTCTCGAAATCCTCCACGGGCCGTTTCGGCTGTCCGTAGAGCACAAATCCCAGCAGGAACCAGCAAGCGAGTGCTTTCATGCTGAGATTCTAGCGTAGTTGGGCTCCCATCCGGCGCCAGATCCAGCCGCACATTGCCGCTCAAGAATGCCCGGAACGTCCGATATGTGCTTTAGAGTTGAGCAATGGACAGCAGCGTGCGGAATTCCTATCTGGAAAGTAAGATCCTGTCGGCCGACGCCGTGGAACTGGTGCAAATCCTGTACCAGAGCGCCTTGGAGGCCATTGAGAACGCTCGCCGTTCGCTGAAGCAGGGCGAGATTGCGGCGCGCTCGAAGCAGATCGGCAAAGCCTGCGCCATCCTGACCGAGCTGACCGTGTCGCTCGATCACAACGCCGGCGGCGATCTCAGCCACACTCTGTCCGATCTCTACGATTACATGCAGCGCCGCTTGATCGAGGCGAATTTCCAGCAGATCGAGCCACCCTTGGCCGAGGTGTCGAAACTGCTGGCCACCCTCCTGGAAGGCTGGCTGCACTGCAAGGTCTCCACCCGGGACACCGTGGCCCAGGCGCACCCGCCTGCCGCGTCCAGCCCGGCTCCGTCGGCCTACGCAACCCAGGGCTACGCCTCGCAATACGCATCCCCGGAGAACGCCTGGCCCGCGGATCCCGACGACGAACCCGTGTCGCCTCATCAGAGAATCACGGTAAGCTACTGACCGGTCCAGTCCTTCCATAAAGATCCGCCTCCGTTCCGCCGATTCCCGAATGAGGAAGTGCGCCGGTTGCGCAACCGCCACCCGCGCGCCATCAATCATGCCGCAATGTGAAACGAAATACTTCAGTGAGATCGAATACCAGCCTCAGGCGGTGGTGGAGTTCCGGGAGGGTCTCTTCGGGTTCGAGCAGGAGCGGCAGTTCCTCCTGATCGACCGGCAGGACCTCAAACCGCTGATCTTCCTGCAAAGCCTGGCCACGCCCGGGCTGTGTTTCCTGACGCTGCCGGTCCGGGTGATTTCGCCGGATTACCAGCTCGAAATGACGGCCGAGGATCGGGACAGGCTGGCCCTGAAGAAGAAGCCGGAGATTGGCCTGGACGTGGCCTGCCTGGCCATCGTCAACCTGCGGGAAAGCGGCACGGTGGTGAATCTGCTGGCGCCGCTGGTGATCGATCTGGAAACCCAGCATGCCATACAGGCCATCGTCTCCGGGCAGGGCTATTCGCACGAACATCCGTTCTACGCCGAAACGCCGGTTGCGGCCGGAACCTAAGGGGGCGGCATGCTGATGATGAAACGCCGGCAGGGCGAAGCCATCCTGATCGGCGACGACATCGAGATCCACCTGGCGCACATCGGGCGCACCCGGGTGAAGATCGGGATCAAAGCGCCGCGCAACTTGGCGGTGGTGGCCAAGGAGGTCCACCTGGTGCGGAACGAGAACCGGGCCGCCGCGGAATGGGCCGCCCCACCGGATCTTTCTTCCCTCGCCGAGCGGGTGCGATCGTCCGGAGCTCAAGAATCCGGTTCCCGGTCCGATGAGAAGTTCGAAGGCTAATTTCGGGCATCCGCCAAAAACGGAGAACCCGAACCGGCATGATGCCGGAAGCTAACACACAAAGGAATTGCCATGATTTCGATCCAAACCAACGTAGCTTCCTTGGTGGCCCAGGAGAACCTGAGCACCAACACGAACTTCCAAGGCAACACCATCAGACAGCTCACTTCCGGGTACCGCATCAACGCGTCGGGCGACGATGCGGCGGGCCTGGCGGTCGCCAACAAGTATCGCAGCGACATCGNNTCTGAACCAGGGCGTGCTGAACGCGAATGACGGTCTCAGCACCTTGCAGATCGCCGACGGCGGCATGAACAACATCTCCCTGATGCTGGACCGGCTGAATACACTGGCCACGCAATCGGCTTCGGCCGCCTTCACCGGCAACCGGGTCACGGTCAACTCCGAGTTCCAGAGCTTGGTCACGGAAATCAATCGCCAGTCGCAAGCCATCGGCCTCAACACGAACGGCGTGTTGAACACGAACATTCAGGTGTTCATGGGCGGCGGCAAGGCGCAGGGCACCAACGCGGATTCGACTGTCAACGGCACGGTGAACATCGACCTGACATCCGCGGCCGTGGACACCCGGACCCTGGGCTTGAGCGGCATGGTGGCGGTGGGCGGCACGGCGGATATCGGAAACGGCTCCTCCACCCATACTGTGTCGCAGATCCTGGCCAACGGCGCCAACACGACCCAGATCGCCGGCACCTCGAATCTGTTCTTCTCCGGAGCGGGCTTCTCCGACGCCAACTCCGTGAAGGTGGCCGTCAACCTGTCGGGCGTGACCGACATCAACAGCCTGGTCACCGCCCTTAACTCCGCCATCGCCGGCACCGGGGGAGGCGCCTCGCAAGCCGACGCGGCCTTCAAGGGCGCCGGGATCGTCGCTTCGGTGCACACCGATGGCAATGGCGGCCAGCAACTGCAGTTCAGTTCCAGCAACTCGGCCTTCCAGGTGTCGGCGGGCGACGTGATGGCCAATGCCCTGTTGGGCAGCTTCGTGTCCACCTCGCAGGGCAACGCCCTGACCGCTACCGTCGCGGGCGCCACCACCACCGGGGGTGCGATGGCCAATCCGACCACGGTTACCGTCCAGATCACGGGCGGGGGGTTGGCCAGCCCGGTGAGCCTCAGCTTGGGCTCCGGGTCCACGACCACAGCCTTGGCCCTCACGGACCTCGCCAACCAGGTGACCAACAACGCGGCCCTGCAAGCGGCCGGGATCACCATGACCGGCACTGCCGGCGCCACCGCCCTGACCTTCACTAACGCGCAGGGCCAGACGATGGGCGTCGCGGTTACCGGCGACACCGCGAACATGCTCGGCTACGGCTCCTTCCAAGCAGGCCTCAGCAGCGTGCCAGACTACCAGACCATCACCGCCGGCGCCGCCTACTCCAACACCGTCGCCACTGGCACCGCGAACCTCCAGATCTCGCTCAATGGAGGCGCATCCAGCGCGAACGCCATCAGCGTCGATCTGACTGCGGGCACCGCCACCGCCGGCGCGGCGGTTGGCACCATAGCTGGAGCGATCGCCGATCAAACCGGGCTGACCCTCACTATGAAGGTCGATGGCAGCGCCACCGTTCGCACGGTGACCTTCGCAACCGATATCAGCATCGCCGCGTCGGCCACCCAGATCAACACTCAGTCCCTGGCGGGCGGGTGGGGCGTCACGGCCAGTGTGGATATCAACGGTCACCTCAACTTAACCTCGGCCACCAAGGGCGCAGGCTCCGACGTCAACGTCACCGGTGGAACCGCCCAGGCGGCATTGGGCGTGGCTATCCAGCATAACTATGGGACCTCCCGCACGGAGACCGACGTGCTGGCCCAGATCAACGCTCAGATCGCGGCGAGCACCGCGATGTCGGGGGCTGGTTTGAACGCGGTGGATGCCGCCGGCTCCATCAAGATCCAGTCCAACAACAACACCTTTTTCCGCGTGAGCGCCTCGACCAGCGGAGCGCTTGCGGATGTCGGGTTCGGCATCGGCAGCGCATCCACCTACGCGGGCGCCACCGCCAGCGGCTCGACGCAGTACTCGATCGCTTCCCAAGGCGCGGCGAATGCGGCCGGAACCGCCGGGACCAGCCTGCTCACTTGGTCCAACCTGGTGGACGGGAACAACGCCCAGGCCATCACTCTGTCGGCCAACGACAGCTCCGGTAATATGCAGACCAAGACCATCACGCTGTCCAACAACGCCGTCGCCACCCGGGACGGCCAGACCATCGACCAGGCCATCAGCTACATCAACCAGCAACTGCAGCAGACCAACAACGCTACCCTGCAGCAGATCGTGGCGGTGAAGGAGGATTCGAGCGGCACGCAGAAGATCAACTTCATCAGCGGCCTGAACAACTTCACGGTTACTGTAGGCGCCGGCGCCGCCGGCGTCAATAGCGGCACGGCGTCATCGGTCGCCTCCACGACGCTGGGAACCGGCAACACGGTCGCCGTCGACACCTTGGCGAACGCCGTCGCGGCGGTCAATGCGATTGGGGCCGCGACCATCAAACTGGGCTCCGCGCAAGCCGGTGTGGGCCGCGGCGAGAACCAGCTCAACTGGGCCATCAACCTGGCACAGTCCCAGATCTCGAACTTCTCGGCCGCCCAATCCCGCATCCGGGATGCCGACGTGGCGGCCGAAGCGGCCAACCTGACCAAGGCGCAGGTGCTGCAACAGGCTTCCATCGCGGCCATGGCGCAGGCCAACTCCGCTCCGCAGGCCGTCCTGGCTCTGTTGCGCACGTAGTCTCTCTGTTAGTGGCTGACTTCGCCGCGAGGCCAGGCTAGCCAAAGCGGTGAACAGCAGTAGAAATGGGGCTGGGGGAGCCATCGGGTTCCCTCCAGCCCCTCTGACATTCTTATGAGCACCTCATCCAGCTCGATCCTGAGCAGTTCCAATAGCGCGATTTTCACCGGCGACAGCCGGTATGCGAGCGATTTCCAGAACATCATCGAACAAGCGGTGGCCGTCGCCTCGCTCCCTTTGAATCAACTGACCACACAGAAGACCACGCTGACCAGCGAGAACACGGCGCTCACCACCCTGAACACCGACTTCACGGCCCTCCAAACGGCGGTGAGCAATCTGGACCAGGTGATGGGGGGCACCGCCATCGGCGCCGCGCTCTCCGATAACAACGTCAGCGCCACGGTGGGAGAGGGCGCGGTCCAGGGCAACTACACGATCGAGGTCAACGCCTTGGGCGCCTACACCACGACCATGACCTCGGATTCGGGGCCGAACAAGGTCACCAGCCCGAGCACGCAGACCATCAGCGGCGCCGCCAACCCGGTTTACACGCTGACCGT